>NZ_AHMP02000003.1:2345000-2435000 GCF_000243735.2 Leptospira kmetyi serovar Malaysia str. Bejo-Iso9
ACGAACTCCGTGGGTCCGAGGGAAACGTTTTATCTTCGTTTGAATTCTTCCCCGGCGAAAGATTGGAGCGGAGATTTGATTTATCCTCCGGCTTCGACGATTCTTCCGTGAAAGAATTTCAGCGAACCGGCTCTGCGTTTAAGGAATAAAATCCGGAACCGATTCGAAACAAAAATGGATAGCCTGCGGATTCCAAGATTCTAAATTGAATCCCGATGAAGCAGGTTTCCGTAATCATCCCAGTCTTACGATCTGACTCGGGTTGTGAAAAATTATTGGAAGAACTTCCCTCTTTGATCCCGAACGATTGGGAAATCGTCGTATCCGAATCGAACGGAAACGAAAACCGCGCCCAAACGTTAAACGAAGGAGTTCGAAAATCAAAGGGAGAATTTCTTTGGTTTCTTCACGGAGACAGCAGGATCGATTCTTACGGAATTGGAATATTACAAAAATCGATTCTTCATTATCCGGAGAAACTGCATTACTTTAAATTACGTTTTTATCCGAATCGTTTTCTGATGAGAATCAACGCAAACGGAGCCAATCTTCGATCCCGGCTTTTGAATTCTCCGTTCGGCGATCAAGGGCTTTGTATTCGAAGGGAGAATTTTTTCAAGTGCGGTTGCTTTGACGAAACCGCTCCGTACGGCGAGGATCTTTTATTCGTATGGACCGCGCAGGAAAACGGGATTCGATTAAACCGACTCGACGCGTATTTGGAAACGAGCGATCGCAAATATCAGAAGAACGGCTGGCTCAGGATCACTTTGCTTCATCAATATCTTTATTGGAAACTCGCCGTCTCGCATTTTTGGAAATAAATTCTAACCTTGAAATCCGTTTTTCTTATGCGTTCCGTCGCAAAAAGGTTTGTTTGCGGAGCCGCCGCATCGACACAAATAAGCCTCTTGAACCCGATCGATCGTCCTTCCCGTTCCCGAACAGATTTCCAAATTCCCGCTCACTTTCAAAGGTCCGTTGTGAGTCGGTTTGATCGTAACCTTACCGTTTCTGATTTCCAACGGAGAAGAATCCTTGGTCAAAGGTTCGCCCGAAGCGGAAAATTGAATTTCCTTGTGGGTCGAATCGCAAAAGGGTTTGTTTTTGGAAGCTCCGCAACGGCACAACGTTATGCGAAACCCTAAATCGTTTTGACCGGTCAGATCTAAATCCGCGTGAAACGCGAGAGGCCCGTTCTCCCTTATATGAACCGTGTTTACGACGGGAGCTTTTTCGTTTTCGAATTCGTTTTTACTCGTATATCGAATCGCGCCGGACGGACAATTCAACGCGAGATTTTGAATCTCACCGGCGGTCGCTCGATCGGGATAAATCCATTCTCCTTCCACGTTCGGAACAAAAACGTCCGGTCGATTGAGAACGCAATTTCTAGAATGAATGCACTTTTTACCGTCGAATTGAATCGTTATATTCTTACCGGAAACGGTTTCCATATTCTTACTCCTCGTTTGAGAATGAGAAGTATAACCGATATTTAAAATATTCCAATCTGAATGCACGGATTTTGATAGGTTTCTTCCCGACGGTTTTTCGATTTCGCATTATTATTTTATCTTTTTACGCTTCCGGTTTCATTCCGTGGGAAAAATCGTCCGTTAAGATTTCAAAGGCGGCTTTTCGGTTTGCGGTGAGTTTGAAAAAGTTTACATCCTCTTTTCTTTTTACGAACACTTCGGCGCTTGCGATCTTACTGTTCAAACAATGTTTCCAACCTCCGGGCGGATTCCAATACTGAAGACAAGCGAAGTCTTTCGGTTCGGCGAAAATTCTTCCCTGAATCTGAATCTCCGGCGAACGCGCGGAAAAATTCCAATCGAAGTAACCGTATTTCGCCCTTCCGAATCCGGATAAAGGATGATTGAGTTTGTAATCCTTTCCTCGAAAACGAAACACGATCGGAGTGATCGCGGGAGTCCAAAACGGTCCGATCTTCAACTTTGCGGTCGCGAGTTCCAAAAAAGAATCCGATTCTTCCTCGAAACCTACGACTTGTCCCCAAGCGTATCGATCGGTATGTTTGGATCCCCAGTTGTGATTGTGACTTCCGATCCAATTCTCGAGTTTGATTTCCTCCGATCCTACATTCAACTTTCCTGATATACGAACCCAAGGATTTCCCACCAAAACTTTCGCTTTCGGAAATCCGCCCTCGTATAAATTTTCAGGAAACAAAAAAAGCGGAGGACTTCCTCCGGAAATTTTCAGATCCCAGAAAAAATTCTCGGGTCCTTTTTTATTTCCGGCCTTTCCTTTCAGATGAGAATCGGAAAGTTCCGAATCGCCGATTCGAATCGACAAAGGACTCGCATCGAACTGACAGCGGGAAATCGGGAACTCCGATTTGGATACGAAGTGAACGTTCTTATCTCCGTCGAAATAAATCGCCCACAATTCTCCGATCGCTTTTTCCGGATTTCCTTTCGGAGAAAAAATCGTATAACGGATCCAGACCGCCTTACATTCGTTCGGATGATTGGCGCGCACGAACCAACTTTCGTAATGTCCGGTCGGATCGTTCGGTTTAAATCTTGGATGATTGAAATTGGATAGGATTGCGCTCATGGTTTCCTCAAATCGAAATGGTTCCGACTCTTATAAGAGAATCCATTTCCTCCTCAAGTAGAATTCTAACGTTTTTGAGGGATTTTTATAGCTTCGATTTCGATGTAGTTTTTTATCCAAACGTTTCAAGGGAGAATTTTCGCGCTTCAAAATTCCTTCCGAAACTCGATCCAATCCCGATTTGAGCTTGTTCCGAACCGACTCTTCGACTTGAAAGAACAAACCAATGCAAAAGTTCGGGGCGCAGACGTTGTCGTTTTAAAATTATATTCCATTTTTTGAATATAATTTGATTCGATTGAAACTTTTTACTTGATTTCAAATTCGATCGATATAAAATCGAGATCCAAAATGCGCTTTTAAAATTCCTTTTCCTTACTTCGATTATTCTCCACTTATATTCCGATTATATTATGAGTTTTTAAAGCGACGAACTCGTTCGAAAATACATTCCTTTTCGTTTCCTTTTTTATCGAACGCTTGAATTTTACGCCTAATTTTAATTTTTGTTTGACCTTCCTTGAATTTCGGATACGCCTCCAAGAGTTCGGGAGAAATAAAAATGAAAAAAGAGAATTGGAAAATCGCGCTTATAATTTCGGTTTGTTTTACGTTTGCGGATTGTTCCGAAAAGAAAAACGACAACGACGCAATCTTAACGTTGTTAAACGAAGGAGTCGCTTCCGCAAATCTAAACGATCGCAGACCGATCGACGGACAAACGCTGTTGACGTCGACCGCACCCGACGTATTCTTAGTGGGCGCGTCGAAATCAGATATCACGGGACCTTTCGTTCAATCGAGCACCGGTTACAACAGCCCGGGAGATCAAATGTCCGGCTTGGCGATGCGTCTTTTTTCAAGAGCCTTTGTCATCGAACGTCCGGGCGGCAAGGTCGTCGCGATTGTGACGAACGATATGCTTCATATGTATCAAAGCGTGAAGATGGGAGTCGTTCAAAAACTACAAACGGACGGTTACGGTTCCGTATTCAATCAAGAGAACGTGGTTCTTTTCGCGACACACACTCACTCGGCTCCGTCCAACACTTCTTGGTACACTCTATTCAATCTTTTCAACGGAGTCGTGGGCTTCGATAAGGTTCATTACAATATTCTTGTAAACGGAATCACCGATGCGATCAAAACCGCTTACAATCAAAGAAGGGAAGCGAGAATTCGTTTCGCATCCGGAATTCTCGTAGGCGCCGCGCACAACCGTTCTTCCGCCGCGTACGAATGGAACGGAGACAAATCGAATTATTCCAAAAACATAGAAGAGACGATGACTCTTTTGCGTTTCGAAACGACGGACGGGACTCCGATCGGGCTTATCAACTGGTTCGCCGTCCACGGAACTTCCTTGGGAATTTCCAATCGAAGAGCGCACGGCGACAACAAAGGATACGCTTCCCATCTTGTCGAAACGACGATGGGAAATAATTTCGTGGCCGCGTTTCCGCAAGGACCGATGGGAGATTCGAGTCCGAACCAACCCAATCCGACCGATATTACGAAACCCTTTCTCAGACCGAACGACTTGGATCCGAACTTGGACGCTCTGGAGAATCCGATCGTTCACGGAACTCTTCAAGGAAACAAAGCGCTCGAATTGTATAACTCGGCGACGACCGCGATTACGGGTAACGTAGGTTATAGACATTCTCACGTAACCTGGAATCAAAAGATCGGCGTCGATCCCGCGTATATCGGCGCAAACAGTATGCCTTGGGACGGCGCTTCCGGCGCGACAACGTGTGTCGCGACGATCGGAGGAGGTTTTCTCGCAGGCGACGAAGAAGGCGCGCCCGTCGAGTTCGCAAAGGAAGGAGAGATTCGAAACGATTTCGTTTTAGAAAACGGGGTCTGGGTAAAAAAGAATTACAGTCTCACCAACTTAAGCGGAGCCGCGCAGATTTTGGGAGTGCTCTGGCCTCTCGCACAACTCGCGTTAAACTCCACGAAGTATGAAGGTTGCGATAAGGAGAAGTTCACTCTTCTTCCCGTGGGAGAAGTGGATAGTTTTTGGTTTCCGAATCCTCAGGTTCCGTTTGTTCCCGTGATTCTTCCCTTACAAGTGATCACGATCGGTAACACCGCGATTCTTACTTCTCCGTTCGAAATCACGACACAAGCGGGAAGAAGATTGAAGAATAGAATCTCATCCACACTTTCCGGCGCCGGTTATTCGAACGTGATCGTCTCCGCGATGGCAAACGGTTACGCGCAGTATTTAACGACCAGGGAAGAATATTCCGCGCAGAATTTCGAAGGAGGTTTTACCGCATACGGACCTTGGTCGAACGCCGCGCTCCAACAGGAATTCGATCGGATCGCAAAGGACATCGTCGCGGGAAGAAACACAAATCCCGGACCGAATCCTCCCGATCTTTCCAATCAACAGTTCATTCAAACCTGGTTGTCTCAGAACGGAATCGTGAACGACGGCGGAGATTTCGGAAAGGTTTTGGCGGACGTAAAGACTTCGTATAACAAAACCAAGGACGTAGTCAGCGCGAAGTTTCAAGGAACTCATCCTCGAGTGGTTCAAGACAAAAAGTTGTACGGAACGCTTTCTTCCTTTTACGATCCAAGCCGTTATACGTATCTCGAGATCCAAAAGAAAAACGGAAGTCAGTGGACTACGATCGCGACGGACAACGATCCTTATACCGCCTTCGATTGGGTAAGAACCGGAGGGGATCTTTCTCCCACTTCGGAAGTTACGATCACCTGGCTTGTGCGGAATCAAACTCCGGGAACGTATAGAATCGTCTACAACGGACTCGCGAAACAATTCTGGTTGTTCCTTTGGACTTACAAAAAAGTGACCGGTATTTCGAAAGAATTCGTTTTGCAGTAGCGAACGAAAAATCGAAACGTCGACGAAGAACTTTATGATTTTCGAATATAAAATTCTCGTCGACGAAACGTTTCACTGCGGAAGTCGAAAGGTGGGAAGCGAAAGATTAAACCGAACCGCGACGATTCGGATCAAAACCACAAGACAAACGGAGAGACCGGTGTTCCAATCGGAATTCACATTCAAATATCCTAATAAAACGTAAAGGGTGGCTCCGGCCAAACAAGCCGTCGCGTAAATTTCCTTACGAAAGATCAAAGGAACCTCGTTGATCAAAGTATCGCGGATCACTCCGCCGAAAATCGCGGAGATCATCCCCAAGATCACGGATCCGAACGGATTGACTCCCGTTGCCAAAGAAATTTTCGTTCCGATCACCGTGTAAATTCCGATTCCGATCGAATCAAAAACGAAAAGTTCCCGTTTCAGTTTGGGCCAATAGTTCGCGAACAGAAGTGTGATTACGAAACCGATCAAGATCGCCCAAAGGACGTTTTCATCCCGAACCCAAGCGACCGGATAATTTCCGAGTGTGATGTCTCGAAGAGTTCCGCCGCCGATCGCCGTAATAAAACCCGTAAAAAACGCGCTGAAGATATCGTGATGATGACTTTTCTTTTCGGCGGCGGCCAAAGCACCCGAAAGAGCGAAAAATCCTACCCCGATCAATTCTATGTAATACGATAAGTCCATTCTTAAAGAAGACGAATCAACTCCGAAAGCGAATTCAAATCTCCTTCCTCTTTTTTTAGATACGATCTCCATCCGAGAGATTTGGGAACGGCCACGTCCAAGTCGTATTTATCTCCGCAGTACACCAAAGATTTTCCGGGAAGATCGACGAGACGCATCGCTTCTTCGAAAATTTTCGGAGAAGGTTTTTCATATCCGAACTCCGCGCTTACGATCACTGGATTCAAATGTTCTAATATACCTTTCGCTTCCAAAAGCGCACGCAGACGATGATCCCAATTGGAAATCACTCCGAGTCCCCAATTCTCCTTCTTACAAAAATCCTTGAGCTCCCAAAAGCCCGGATCCACGTTCCAAAGTTCCGGATCGGCAAATCTATGATAGATGATGGGAAAGGCCGTTTCAAGCGAAACACGATCGGGAATTCTTTCCAAAAAATCGGAAAGCAAATCCTTCCACCAACCCGGCGTTCCTCCGGGATGAAACTGATATTTGTCCCTGTGTTCCGGCGGCGAATTCTCGTGCATCTTATGCCAGGATTCGGAGAAAGCCTTTCTATAAATCTCTCCCGCGTTTTTCTCTTCTTTCAATCCCGCTTCCAAAAGAATTTCGAGATAGGTTTCGCCCGCGGATTTTTTTAAATGAAGAATCGTGTCGCCCACGTCGAGGAATAGATATTTATCATAACTCACGGACTTAGTTTTGAACGCCCCTTCGTTTTTGCATCAAGGTTTCGAAAAGAATTCGGATTCAAAAATGACTTGTAAGTCGCGTTTTAGAATTCATGCTCTGTTGTTATGCCAGGTTCAAATTTTTCGATCGGAATCTTTATCTTTCCCGGTGTGACTCAACTCGACTTCACCGGACCTTTCGAGGTGTTCTCGAGAATCCCGAACGCGAAGGTTTTTTTATTCGCCCAAACGAAAGGACCGATCACTACAGAATCGGGAATGAAATTTCTTCCCGATTACGATTTTGCTACTTGTCCCGATCTTGATATTCTTCTCGTTCCGGGCGGTTCGGGTACGACTCTTCTGATGGAAGAATTCGAAGTTTTGGATTTTCTAAAATCGAAAGCGGAGAATTCCAAATTCATCACTTCGGTTTGTACGGGTTCCTTGGTTCTTGCGGCCGCCGGTCTTTTGGACGGTTACAAGGCGACGACTCATTGGCTTTCTTTGGATGTCTTAAAATTATTTCCGGTTCAGATTTCGGGAGAACGTTTCGTGAGAGACCGCAACCGAATCACCGGCGGCGGAGTTACTGCGGGAATCGACTTTGCTCTTTTTCTCACCGCGGA
The DNA here is from genome assembly GCF_000243735.2 of Leptospira kmetyi serovar Malaysia str. Bejo-Iso9. Lineage (NCBI taxonomy): Bacteria > Pseudomonadati > Spirochaetota > Leptospiria > Leptospirales > Leptospiraceae > Leptospira > Leptospira kmetyi. Next base: position 2,352,443 of record NZ_AHMP02000003.1, read on the forward strand.
ATTTTTCGGTACGGAACTCGCCGAGGAAATCCAATTGATGATCGAATACAACCCCGCACCTCCGTTCACTTCGGGTCATCCCACGACCGCGACCTCTCATCTTGTGGAAAAGGTAAAGGTCAGTCGGGAAACCGCCCAGAATCGCAGAAAGGCCGCCGCCATCCGCGTTTTAGAAGCAAGAACTAAAAATTAAGGGAGAATGTAGGATCTCCTACGTTCTCTCCGCAAAGATCCCCGAGATTTCCGAGAAACCACCGACCTTCCGGAAATTTGTGGGAACTCTTACAAATTCCGCCCAGGCACACGGTCATTCCTCCCCCAATTGCTCAATCCCCGACTTTTCTCGTTGCGATTTTCTACTTGACTTTGGTTACAAATTTCATATTTTGTTACTTGTAACCAAAGGAGAATCAGATGAAGCAAAGAAAACTAGGAAATCAAGGTCCTCTCGTTTCGGAAATCGGACTGGGTTGTATGGGAATGTCGGACTTCTACGGGACCAAGGAAACCCGGGACAGGGCCGAAAGTCTCCGTACGATTCACGCCGCTCTCGACGCGGGAATCAATCTTCTCAACACCGGCGACTTTTACGGAATCGGTCACAACGAACTTTTGATCGCAGAAGCGTTAAAAACCGTTTCGAACAAACCTCTGATCAGCGTGAAGTTCGGCGCGATGAGAACTCCGCAAGGCGGATTCACCGGATACGACGCAAGACCGAACGCGGTGAAGAATTTTGCGGCGTATTCTTTGACAAGACTCGGAGTGGAAGCGATCGACATCTATCAACCCTCGCGCGTCGATCCAACCGTTCCGATCGAAGACACGGTGGGCGCGATCAAAGAACTTATCGAAGAAGGAAAGGTGCGTTATCTCGGTTTGTCCGAAGCGAATCCGGAGAACATAAGACGCGCGCATAAAATTCATCCTGTGACCGCTCTCGAAATCGAATACTCGCTCGCGACAAGATTGATCGAAAAGGAGATTCTTTCGACGGCGCGGGAACTCGGAATCGGAATCGTCGCTTACGGAGTTTTATCCAGAGGACTTCTTTCCGGAAAAATTTCGGGCGCGTTGGAAACGGGAGATTTTAGATCCCATTCTCCCCGCTTTATGGGAAAAAACCTTGAATCCAATTTGGAGCAAGTCAATGTGCTTCAAGAACTCGCAAAGGAAAAAAACTGCAGTCCCGCACAACTCGCCATCGCTTGGGTGCTTCGTCAAGGAAACGATATCGTTCCTTTGATCGGCTCCACAAGAACGAGTAGCTTGAAAGAAAACTTAGGAGCGATCTCCATCGAACTTTCCAAGGAAGAATTAAAAAGAATCTCCGATTCTTTTCCGGACGGTTCGTTTCAAGGAGAACGTTATCCGGCCTTTCAGATGCAGACCGTAGCCAAATGAATTATGCCCAGAACAGGCTTAACGCCGGAAGAACTTTATAACAAGGCGCTCGATTCTACGGAAGAAGAAATCCGAAAGAACGGAGTCGAGCGTCTTAAGCTGACGGACATCGCAAGGGAACTCAAGGTAAGTCACGCCGCTTTGTATAAATTCTTTTCGGACAAACAGTCCCTTCTGGACGAGGTTTCCAAAAGATGGTTGGATCGAATCGACCGCGAGCTGGAAAAAATTTCCAAGAAGGACGCGCCCGTCGAGGCGATTCTTTCCGAATGGTTCATGACCTTGCATTTGATGAAACGCGAAAAAGTCTTATCGGATCCGAGACTTTTCAACGCGTTCAATCTTTCCGCGGAAAAAACGAGACCCTTCGTGGTTTCCCATCTCACTCACATGGACGTGTTGCTTACCGAACTGGTCGATAAGGGAATTTCCTCGGGAATCTTTTTTTGTTCGAACGCAAAGGAAGGCGCGAGAATTCTTTTTGAAGGAACTGCTTCGTTCCACCATCCGCGTTTGGTTTTGGAATCGATCGACCAAGATCGCAGAGAAGCGTTAAACGCGCTTCTAAGAACACTGATCGCCGGATTGAAAACGAAAAACCCCTGAGCCTTTGCAGGCCCGACCTGATACTTACGTACTCCGGAATATTCTTATTTTCTAATGTTTCGAATGATGAATCAGGTGAGGTTCGTCCAAATCCTTCCAGAGCGCGGCGTTGCCGATCGTGATCGATGCCTCGTGGATTTCCTTTAGGAACTCCGCTTCCTTTTCCGGATTTTTTTTCTTATCCTTAGAATCCAAGGATTCCTTTACGCTCGCGAGAATCTTATCCAAAAGAAAACTGATCGGCTTGTCCCAGATCGCGGAAGTGGTTACGATCACCATTCTTCTGTGAGGAATCACATACACGAACTGACTTCCTTTTCCGTTCGCCATAAACGTTTTTTTACCTTCGAACTGATGCGTCCAAAGTTGATAACCGTAGTGCTGTCCGGCTCCGGGTTGGAGCGCTTGTTTGATCCATTCGGGTTTGAGAATTTTTTTGCCCCTATAATTTCCGTTGTCCAAGTATAAGATCCCGAGCTTCAACATATCCACGGGCTTGAGTCTCAAACCGAATCCGGCCGTTTGTCTTCCCGATGGAGAAGTGTACCATTCGTAACCCTTGAAGTCGAGCCAAGAGAACAAAGTCTTCTCCGCAAAATGAAGAAGGGTCGTACCCGCTTTGTTTTCCAAAACGGCCGCAGCCAGTTGAGAATCTCCGTTGCTATAATCGAACTTCGTTCCGGGTTTATCCTTCACTTCGGGTAACAACGCGATGACGAGCGGATCTTCGGCCGTTCTGATATCGTCTCTTTCGGGGAACTCGGACCAACGCATTCCCGACGCCATGTGGAGAACGTCTCTGAGCTTGAGGGATTCCTTACCTTCGATCAAAGGAAAGGGAAGATTGCCGAGAGAACGCAAAGAGTTCATTACGGGTTCGTCCACGTTTTTGAGAATTCCTTCGAAGTTTAAGATGCCGAGTAACGTGGACGTTACGGTTTTTGTAACCGAATAAACGCTGTGATTGTGATTGCGGGTCACACCTCCCGCATAACGTTCCATGACGAGTTTTCCGTCTTTAAAAATCAATAGGGAACGAACCTCGATTCCTTCTTCACGAATCGATTTTGATAAACGAAGTAAGGGCGCGGAATCCAAACCGGCTTCTTCGGGAAGTGCGATCGCAAATCCTTCGAACGGAGTACGATCGAGCTGTTTCGGTGCAAAAGAACGAACCGTACTTTTTAAAGCGACTTCTCCCTCGTGACCGACGGAGGCGCAGGAAAGAATCAATCCGATCCAAATTAGAAAAAGCCAAATTCTCATACTATCACTCACTCTTTTTTTCAACACGTTCTAATCGATTCTTTTTCTTTCGTGCCGCCATTTTTTGAAATTTATTGAACGATCAAGAAATTCAACAAATTGCACGTTTACTTAGCGATCTTCTAACCCGGAATTTGATTGGCTTTTTTCTCCGCATTTGAGAGAATTTAGAAAGACCTTCTTATGAACTCCAAGTTCGTTCTTCATTCTTTTTTGATCTGTCTTTTGACGATCTCGATCGTAAACGTAAACTGTTTGGTGCGAGTCGATTGGGACAATCCGAATCAGAAGCCCGTTAAAAAGGCCCCTTCTCCCGATGCGTTTCCCACGGCCGAAGACGCCAACCTAACGCAGGTCGAACGAGCGCGATTGATCCGAGAAGGAAAAAGAATCGGCCTTTCACCCGAAGGACTCGAACTCGTTCACGGTCAGAGCTCCGGTTATTCTTACGAGAACGCGTGCACGCAACTTTTAGCGAAGTGTCAGACGAATTGTATGGAAGAATGGTATCCGTTCACTTCGATCTTTCTTCCGGTGATCGGCTACAGAAGCGCCAAACAAAGACAGTGTATGGATCGTTGTAATCAATTCTGCAAACTTCCGAGCAGAATACTTTCCGGCGAAACGAGCACCACACCCACGACTCCCGGCCCGCAATCTCAATGAGAATTTTCTAATTTAGAATTCGGTTTCGGAACAAGACGCAAAAATCATTTCGCTTTAACGGTTAAAAACTTCTTGCCAATCCGTGGAAACCGCCGAATCTTTTCCTCCGGAGAAAATATGTCCAGTTCAAACGAGATTATCGTATTTACAACTCTGAGCGATCGGGATCTTGCTGAAATTCAGATTTCCGAGATGTTGCAGGAAGGAATCATCATTTCGGGAACGATTTTTCCCGAAGTTACCCTGATGTATCAATGGGATGGAAAGATCGCGATGGATACCGAAAACAAAATCATGATCAAAGCGAGATCCGATCAGTATCCGAAAATCGAGGAATACATCATGAAACATCATCCGTATCTCGCACCCGAGGTGATTAAGTTGGACGTAAGTTTCGGTTCGGATAACTACCGTAAGTTTATCAAGGCCAAAATCGAAAAGGCGGGATAAGTCCTTATTCCGCGTCCTTTCCAAGTCGGTTTAATACCGGAGAATTTTTCCTCAATCTCCGGCGCCGGAAATATTCTTCAGAACTCTTCCCAAAATTTCCGGGTCCATCAAAAGTGCAAACGCGATTCCGCATAACGCACCCCAAAGATGGGCGTCGTGATTGATTCCGTCCGCCGCTCCGCTTCTCGAGGAGAAATAGGTGTATGCGAGATACAAGACCGCGTAGATCGCGCCGGGAATCGGAATCGGTATAAACATCATATACAAGGACATATTCGGATAAAAAAGAATGGTCGCGAACAAAACGCCGCAGACTCCGCCGGAAGCGCCTAACGTGGCGTAGAGGGGATTGTCCAGATTCTTTCTCCAGGAAATGACGCTCGTGATCAGAATCGTTCCAAGATAAAAAAGAACGAATTTGATCGGACCCACGGTGATTTCCAAATTTCTGCCGAAAGAATAAAACGAAACCATATTGAAGATGAGATGCATCCAATCCGCGTGGATAAAACCGGACGTAAGAAGAGTGTAATAGTTCTTATTTCTTTCCAAACGATACGGGGTAAGAATGAACTTACCGAGTTTTTCTTCGGATGCGAAACACCAAACGCTCATACCGAACGTGACGAGACAGATGAGTATTGTGACCAAGATAAATTCCTTTCTTTTTAGTTTTCGGCCGACGCGTCGCCCGTTTGGATCGACATCATTTTATCCCGAAGGATGGCGGCCCTTTCAAAATCGAGATCTTTGGCGGCTTTGAGCATTTCTTCGCGGAGTTTGTCCTTCAATTCTTCCTTGTTCGGGAACTTCTTGGAATTGAATTTCTTTTCCACGTCTTCGAGGATCAGATCCTCCGAAGTCTGTTCCTTTTCCTCTCTTTCGATGATATCGGCGACTTCCTTTTTGATCGTAAGAGGAGTGATTCCGAATTTCAGGTTGTGTTCTTCCTGAATCTTTCTACGGCGCATCGTTTCGTCGATGGCCTTGGTCATGGAATCGGTCGTCTTATCCGCGTAAAGAATCGCGGTTCCGTTTACGTTACGAGCCGCGCGGCCTATCGTCTGTATGAGAGATTTATAATTTCTTAAAAACCCTTCTTTGTCCGCGTCGAGGATCGCGACCAAAGAAACCTCCGGAATATCAAGACCTTCCCGCAAAAGATTGATCCCGATCAAAACGTCGTAGATTCCCTTTCTCAAATCGCGGATGATCGCGACACGATCCAAGGTTTCCACCTCCGAATGAAGATACGCGACCTTCAATCCGATCTCTTCGTAGTAGTCGGTTAAATCTTCCGACATCTTTTTCGTAAGAGTCGTCACGAGCACGCGCTCACCGGCGTCGATTCTCTTGCGAATTTCAACGAGCAAATCTTCGATCTGATTTTTCGTAGGACGCACTTCCACGATCGGATCCAAAAGCCCCGTAGGACGGATGATCTGTTCCACGATCTTCGTGCTTTTTTCGAACTCGTATTCGGCGGGAGTAGCGGAAACATACAGAGTTTTCGGAGTCAAAGATTCGAACTCTTGAAAGTTGAGAGGTCTGTTGTCGAGCGCGCTCGGCAGACGAAAGCCGAAGTCGACTAACGTTTGTTTGCGGGCCTTGTCTCCCGCGAACATTCCTCCGATCTGAGGAATGGTAACGTGGGACTCGTCTACGATCAGTAAAAATTCTCCCTGAAAATAATCGATGAGACATGCGGGGCGTTCTCCGGCCTTTCTTCCCGTGAGATGTCTGGAATAGTTTTCGATTCCGTTGCAGTAACCCATCTCCTGAAGCATTTCCAGATCGTAATTCGTTCTGGAGGTGATTCTTTCGGCTTCGAGAAGTTTGTTGTTCTTTCTAAAAAAGTCAGCCTGCGCTTCGACTTCGGCGCGTATATTCTCCACCGCTTCCTTGACCTTCGGACCGGAAGTGATGAAGTGTTTGGCCGGATATATATAAGCTTTTTCTAATTTAAGAATCGTTTGTGCGGTCACGGGATTGATCCTGCTGATCGAATCGATCTCGTCCCCGAAAAATTCGATCCGGATTCCGTCGGTGTGATACGCGGGATAAATTTCGATCGAATCCCCGCGCACGCGGAAGTTTCCTCTCGAAAAATCTATGTCGTTCCGGTTGTATTGGATATGAAGAAGTTTGCGAATGACCGCGTCCCTTTCGACCGTGTCCCCTACTTTTAATGCGACAACGGAATTCGTATATTCTTCCGGAGAACCCAAACCGTAGATACAAGAAACGGAACTGACGATGACTACGTCCTCTCTTTCCAACAGGGAAGAAGTCGCGCGTAACCGAAGTTTGTCGATCTCCTCGTTGATGGAACTGTCCTTTTCGATAAACGTATCCGAGGAAGGAACGTAGGCTTCGGGTTGGTAATAATCGTAATAGGAAACGAAATACTCGACCGCGTTTTCGGGAAAGAATTCCTTAAATTCTCGGAAGAGCTGCGCCGCCAAAGTTTTGTTATGCGACAAGACCAGGGTGGGAAGCCCGAGATTCTGAATCACCTGGGCCATCGTAAAGGTTTTACCCGAGCCCGTGACTCCCACAAGAGTCACCTTGTCCTCTCCCTTTTGAAAGGAACCGGCGATGCTTTCGATCGCCTTAACCTGATCCCCTGCGGGTTGGTAAGCGGAATGAATTTTAAAAACGGATGCCATCTTAACTAAGACAGTTTTTTCTTGGCGTTGAACTGAGCCTGTTTTCTATCTTCGAGAATTTCAAGATCGAGTTCGTCAAAAAGTTTCTGCATGACCATCATACCGCGCATCAGCGTGGCTGTGGAGGAGAATTTTCCCCTCTCGATATCCTGTTCCAGATTCAGTTCCTTGAGATTGTTTACGATTTTGATAAAAAGAGTCTGATTGCGATCGATGGAATATTCGACTTCGACCTCGGTTCCGTCCCCGTATTTCACCGCGTTTTCCACGGCTTCGAGAGCGCCGATACAAAGATCGATCACGATCTCTTCGGGAGTTCCCTGACTTTTCAGAAAAAATTCGAGACGACTGCGGACATACTGCATCGGTTGATACGCGATCTTGCCGAGCAGAACATAACTGTCCTTAGCCGGAAATTTTTTTCCTTGGATTTGATCGGGATGAATGTGAAATTCTTTCGCGTTGAACTTGCTTCGTTTTACAAAACCGGACTCGACGAAGTTTTCCAGAATGTCCGCTACAATCGAATTCTCGACGTCGGGTTCGTCCTTGAACTTGCGGAGAGTTTCCATACGAATCCAAGCGAAAAAATCGTTCACCGTTCCGGTCAACCCCTGAGAAAGCATCGACTGAATCTGCTTTTCGATTTCTTCTCTGGAGAGGTGGAAGCTCATACTTTATCCATTTAGATGCAGAATTCTGAAAGTGTAAATCCGTTTTTACCAGGACCTGATTTGGCGCATCGCTTCGTAAGAAATCACGGCGACTGAATTGCTCAAATTCAAACAACGGGAAGAATCTTCCATCGGAATTTTTAATATCTTTTCCTCATTCCACGAAATTTTCATTTCCGCTGGAACTCCCGATGTTTCATTTCCGAACAAAAAAGCGTCTCCTTCCTTGTATTGCACGCCGGTATAAGAACGTTTGCCGTGAATCGAAACCAAATACAGATCCGTTCCTTCGGGAAGAACCGCTTTATAATCTTCTAAAGAAGAATGAAGTGAAATTTTAACCTTATCCCAATAATCCAATCCCGCTCTGCGTGCGGCCTTTTCCGAAAGATCGAATGACGCTTGTCCTACGATGTGAAGCTCCGCTCCCAGAGCCACACAAAGCCGCGCGATGTTTCCGGTGTTCGGAGGAATCTCGGGTCTGTAGAGTCCTATATGCAAAGACATGGAATCATTTTTTCTTGTTCTTGTTTAAGGAATTCTGAAGGATCGCTCCGAAAGAACTCGTGGAACCGCTCGTATCGGAACTCAAGTAACTGCTGTAGTCCATTCTCTCTTGAATCTCTTTCGCTTTTTGAATCGAAAGAGAAATCTGTTTTCTTTCCGGATTCACTTCCATTATAAAAACGTCAATTACGTCGCCCGTTTTAAAACTCTGATTGAGAGGAACTCGATTCGGAATTCCGGTTTCTCTTCCGGGAACAAGACCGTTGAAATGATCGTCTAACTTTACGAAAAGACCGAACGGTTTTAAGGAATCGATCGTTCCCTTAACGATGTCTCCTTCCTTAAACGGAACCGTCTGCGCCCAAGGATCCTTTAGAAAATCCTTAACCGTTAATGCGAACTTCTGATTTTCCCAATCGATACGAAGAACTCTCGCGCGAAGAGTTTGACCGACTTGAAATTCCTTGTCGAGCTCGGGATTCTTTTTGAAAGTCGCTTCGCTGATCGGAATGAGAGCGGAAAGGCCGCCGTCCATTTCCACGATTAAACCGAAGTTCTGAATCGTTTTGACCTTGCAGGTAACGAACATTCCTTCTTTGAGTTCTTGTTTGAGAACTCCGAGTTTCGCTTCCTTCGTTTTGTCCGAAATTTTCTTTTGGGAAACGATGAGTTTTCCTCTGCTTCCGATGTCTTGGATGAGAAACTTAAGACGTTTTCCCGCGAGACCCGATTTTTTAAGTTCGGGATCGATTTGAGAGAATGGACAAAACGCGGTAAATTCTCCGATCTTCACTTCGGCTCCGGATTCTCCTTCGCTGATAAACTGACCGAGAACGGGGATCTCCGCTTTTTTAGCGATTTCTAATAGATCTTTGTTTAGGGAATCTCCGCTCAAACAAGTCGTAAAGTGAATGTCTCCGTGATCTTCCTTGAGAAAATACGCTTCGATCTCGTCGCCGGGATTGGGAAGACCGGCTTCGACAAATTCGTCCGAAGAAATGATGCCCGGAGTTTTTGCTTCCTTAGTCGTAACGAAAACGAAATCCTTTTTAGCGGAGTTTACGATCGCAGTGACTCTGGTTCCCGCTTCCATCGCTTTTTTCTTTTTAAAGGAAGCATCCAACATTTTCTCGAAGAGTTCTTTTTCCGATTCTTTCATTTGTTTTTCCCTCTCTTTTTTTGACTGGAAGCCGGTTCTTTTTTTTCGGACGGATATGAAATTTCTCCCGCGATGACTTTGCGAAGAGATTTCAAATTCTTTAAATCGACGAGCGGATCTTCCGTATAAACATTTATGAACGCTGGTTTGCCTTCGCGGATCTTTCCTTCGTGAGGAGCTTCTATAAAACCGCAGGTGGATTCGGTCGCGATCAAAATCGTCTCCGCATTACCGAGAACCTTGGAAAGAATTTCCATTTCCTTCCATCCGCCGATTCCGGGATGAACGTGAAGATAACCCGTGCCCGAAGCGAGAAGCATTCCTTGACTCAGATTTTTTTGTCTGTTTAAAAACGCAAGATAGGATTTGTATTCCTTTTCCGCATTTGCGCGATCCTCTTCCTGAATCTGGGAAAGTTTACCGGCGAACTCGGGTTCGGGCGCGATGTTCTTCGCGAAGTAAGGACTCCATTCTTTCATCGCGTTTAAGTCGGTTTCCCATTCCGGAGTCGCGGCGATCTTTTGATAATAATAAACGGAGAACATAGGACCCCAGTTTAAATTGCGGAACACTCCGGAAGAAATTCTTCCCGCGATCGTATCGGGAACGGGATGATACAAAGTAGGAATTCCCGCGTTGATTCCTTCGAGAATGCTGAACTCGTCTCCAAAGGCGGATAACGCTAGTTTGATTCCTTCGGCGTCCGCGGTCTTTTTCAACTGATACAAGAACGGACCGTCGAACGCAAACGATTCTCCTTCTTGATAACGATAAAAAAGATGAACGGGAGAAGCCGGTCTTTTTTTGATTTGAGAAATCGCCTGTTGCGAAGAACGAATCACGTTATAACCGGGGAGGTTTCCTAAATTCTTCGTTTCGGAACTTTCCGCGATCCAAGGCGCGTCCGTCTTTTTTACCCAAGGAGAATTTTTGCCGGAACGTTGTGCGTCCTTTAAAAGTGTTTCGACCCAAGACGGATCTCCGACGGAAAGAATTCCGGTGAAACCGTGAGCCAAAAAGGATTGAAGAGAAAGATAAACTCCCGCGCGATCCTTTTGACCTCCGAGAGAATCCGTGGAAAGAGTTACGTTTGCGTCACAAAAACCCGGAAGCGCATACGAAACTTTTCCCGAGAAAGAATTTATTTTTTTGATCGAAACGATCCTGCCGTTTTCGATTCGGATCTCCGAAGGTTCGGAATATTCTTTTTTTCCGGGAAGAAGATAACGCACCGCGTTTAAGGTGATCGACTCGGAATGCGCCGACGCGGAACTAAACAATAACATCAGAGAAAAAACAGAAGGCTTAAAAAGAATGCGGACTCCGATTCTTTTCCGTTTCAAACCTGAAAGATGCTTCTTTTTTCCCGTTCTTAAAATGACTCTCTTGACAAACAAAACAGATTCCGAAATGTTCATGGATGATGGGGCAGGAAATCCGAGATATATCCGACAATATCCGGCTAACGATCGAGAACGGAAAAATCCTGTCTCTGAAAACCCACAGGATGACTCATTCTGTCGAAGAGCATATCCAAGAGGCAGTCGGACTGATTCTGGATAAGGTAACTCATCCTACTCTGGTTCCTACGGTTTATACTATAATAAAAGAGTTGGCAATCAACGCCTGCAAAGCAAACCAAAAAAGGATTTTTTTCGAAGAAAAAGGTCTGGATCTAAACAACGCTTCCGATTACGAAAAAGGAGTTCGAGAATATAAGAGTATTTTCAGCGAAGCGATGTCCGAACGTTACGGACAAAAAGCGAAGAAGGAAGGATACTATTGTCTGATCAGCTTTCATTATTCTTTTGACGGAATCAGAATCGAAGTCGTCAACAACGCGCCCGTCACTCAACAGGAAGAAAAATCTCTCCGCGAAAAATTGGAAAAAGGAATGCGCTACAACGACATCGCGCAATTCTATCTGGACAACGCGGACAATACGGAAGGCGCCGGAATCGGATTGGCTCTCATCTTAATCATGCTCAAGGGAGAAGGAATCGATCCTTCCTATTTCAGAATCATCATTCGAGAAGACGTAACCATCGCAAGACTCGAGATCCCGCTCACTCCGGACTTTCAAAGCATTCGAAAACTGAATCATAAGAATTAAATGCGACTTCCCCTCTCCGTTTGTATCATAACACTCAACGAAGAAGACAATTTAGAACGTTGTCTGAAACCTTTGGACTTCGTTTCCGAAATCATCGTGGTCGACTCCGGTTCGAAGGATAAAACCGTAGAGATCGCCAAAAAATACAAAGCAAAAGTTCACAAAAGAAAGTTCGACGACTACGTAAGCCAAAAGAACTTCGCGCTTTCCTTGGTGAAAAACGAATGGGTTCTTACGCTCGATGCCGACGAGGAAGTTTCACCCGATTTAAAAACGGAAATTCTTTCCCTTTTTCAAAACGGACTTCCGAGCGCGGACGGATATTCCACTCCCCGCTTGACTTGGTATTTGGGAAAATGGATTCGTCACGGAGGTTGGTATCCCAATCGACGCATCCGTCTTTTTCACCGTTCCAAAGGAAAGTTCGGCGGCGGGCTCGTTCACGAAACGATCCAGCTTCAAGGTATATGCAATAAGCTGAATTCTCCCGTTTATCATTATTCTTATAAGAACATAGGAGATCACATCCGTTATATCAACGCCTATTCCGAGTTAGGCGCCCAGGAAAAATTCCGCGCCGGCAAAACGAGCGGACTTTTCCACGCGTTTATGGAAGGTTTTTACAAAGCGTTTTGGATGTATTTTATCCGTTTCGGATTTTTGGACGGCAAACAGGGATTCGTTTTGGCGGTGTTCGGGTTCTATTATAATTTTCTAAAGTATATCAAGTTGTACGAGTTGAATTCGAAAGATAAAAAACACCGTTGAACGAAAGCAAAACGATCGTCAAACGAGGATTCTTACGTTATGCGGAGATTAGCGCGGACTCGAAGGTCCGCACGAAAACTCGATCGCGCTCCCTTATACGGGGAAACGCTTAATCTCTTCTTTCTTTGTTGTGATTGATGCGGTTCATGATGTAAAGAGCGAGTAAACCGCCCAATAAAACCGCGAGAAGATTCACGTTGGAGATCTGATAGATTCCGAACTTAGGCGAAATCAACCAAAGAACCACCGAACGGATAAAATCCTGAAGCAGAGAAAGGATAATCAAAGATCCGAGAAGCGCAACGATCAACGCTCCCCAAAAACCTCCGAGAAGATCCTTACGTTTGTAGTAGTAATAATACCAAGAAAGACCGCCGGAAATTCCCGCTACGAATAAAACATCGAGAATGGTGGTCCACCACGGTGAGCCTGAAAAAGAAGCAAGCGGCGTCAAAAAGAGTTGTGCGCTCAGTCCGTGTAAAAAAGAATCAGGTAAATTCAGTAGGCTCATTCCAATACAGCATTTTCGGGAATTGTCTTTTAGTCGACTCATTTTACGGTTCACTCCCTAACTTACAAGTTTTGGGGCCAAAAAGTCGAAGGTTTCGAGCCGCTTGCTCTCATTTATAAGAAACCAATTTGGAATTCTCAGTTTGAAAAACGAAACAAAACTGTCCTCTCAAACTTTTGGTATCACGGGATTTCCCCTTTCTCATTCTCTTTCGCCTCTCATACACAATTCGCTCTATAAGGACAAAGGTATAGACGCGGAGTATCTCGTGTTCGAAACGCCGGAACTGAACGCGGAAAAAATTAGGGAGTTACGAAATTCGGGAGTTCTCGGTCTTTCGGTGACCATTCCTCACAAGGAAAAAGCGTTTTCCCTCGCCGACCGATCCGACGAAGCCTCGAGAATCATGAAAGCCTCGAACACACTTTTGATCGGGACCGGCTCGATTAACGCGTATAATACGGACGGAGAAGGAGCCTATCGATCCATCTTAGAATGGTCTCCGACGTCGTTTAACAAAGGAAAAACCGTCATTCTCGGAAGCGGCGGAAGCGCGAGAGGAATCGCATACAGCCTTGCGGCCTCGGGAAAAATCCGCGAACTGATTCTCTGTTCCAGAAACGAAACCACCGGACGGGAAATCTGTTCCTTGATCTCGGAAAACTCGAACGTAATTACGAAACACGTAAGTCCCGATTCTCTTTTTGAAATCCGGGAAGAAATCTCCTTAGTCATCCACACGACTCCGCTCGGAATGAAAGGACAATCGCCGGGTCCGTTTTTAACGGAAGAATTTTTTAATCCGAACACGACCCTTTTCGATATCGTCTACAACCCGTTGGAAACCCCTCTCGTAAAGGCCGCGCGGAAAAAAGGAAGTACGATCATCCCCGGATCGGAAATGCTTTTGTATCAGGCGATGAAACAGTTCGAACTATTCACCGGTGTTTCGCCTAACGCGGAAGATATAATCAAAACGAGAGAACGTTTGTCACAAGCATTAGCCAATCGATGAACTCAACATCCGATTTTTTCGACTTCATATCCGGTCTTTCCAATTTGGAAAAAACCAGAAACTTCAACGTCTTTACCGGATATTCTTTGGAACCGTTCGCAAACGTTCTGAAAAAATACGGATTCGATTCAAGGAAAGAATCTTCCCTCTGCAGAATCTCCGTTGTGGGAACGAACGCAAAGGGTTCGATCACTCATTTTTTGGGAGAATACTTCCGCCTTTCCGGTTTTAAAACGGGACTTTATACTTCTCCGCATTTGATATCTCCTTTGGAAAGAATTCGAATCGGCGATCCGACAAACCCTTTCCGCAAAGCGACCGAGAAAGAATTGAACGAATTGTTAAACGAATGGAAAATTCTCGGCGCGGAAACCGACCTGAAAACGTTTTCCTTTTTCGAACTTTTCACCTGCGCTTCGTCCCGTTTTTTCGAAAGGGAATCCGTCGAAATCCAGATCTACGAAGCCGGACTCGGAGGAAGACTGGACGCGACCAAACTCTGCGATCCGGACATCGTCGTATTGGGAAGCATCGGACTCGATCACAAGGAAATATTAGGAAATACTAAAGAAGAAATATTAAAGGAAAAACTCGGAATCTGCACACCGAATACGAAAGCGGTTTTTGCGATCGAACAAACGGAACCGCATTTAAACGATCAAATCCGATCCTGGTGCGGACAAAAAGGAATCGCTTGTTTTATCTTTCCGCAAACTCCGAGCGACGCGAGCTATCTCGTCCGAAACAATGAATTTTCGTTTCGAGTGTTTCAGAATATTCTAAATTTAGAATGGACCTCGAAGATCCGCGCGCGTTTCGAAACGTTTTTGAAAAACGAAAACGTTTCCGATGATCCCGGCTCCGATGCTTCCGTTTTCGCATCCGATTCGTCCGATTCACCGAGCGACCGAAACGACTGGAAGAAATCCAAGGAACCGAAACGACCGGATTTTCGATTCTACGAAAAAGACATTTCTCTTCCTCCGGGAAGATTGAGCGTGTTACAAGATTCTCCCTTATTGGTTTTTGATCCGGCCCACAATCCCGACGCGTTTTCGGAAACTCTAAAAAGTCTGAATTCGATTTATCCGAAGGATCGTTTTTTTGTGTTAGCCGGAGTTTTAAAGGATAAGGACGGAAACGGAATTCTGGAAATTCTCAGAGCCGCGAAGAAAAATTCCAAGATTCTCGACTTTCGGTTTTTAAAGGACGACGGTTTTGCGCTTCCCTCCAATTGCCATGCGGAAGAATCGATGGATCACGAAGAACTATTTGCAAATCTTAGTATATTCAAAAAATCGAATCAGCCCAGCCTCGTGCTCGGAAGTTTTCGTTTGTTTCCGATCGTAAGCGAGTTCCTAGGCAAAAACGAAATCGGCTGAAAAAAGAAAACGTTCGTCGAATCGACGATGAATCGATTTTTTAAAATCTTAAATTGAACTGAGCGAACGAATCGATCTCGATCATCTGACCGGGAATCGCATACGGATTGTTCACGCGTTTCGGCGCGACTCCAACGTCCAAGGTTTCCTCGTCCAGACCGAGCCAATAAAACGTAGCCGCCAAGATCAACATCGCCGCCATCCCGTACACCATCACACCGCCCGTCAAACCCTGATGTCGTCCGAAGTTCCCCGCGAGCTTTTGATATTTACCCGCGTCGTGATTGGTTTCTCGGATGATTCTTTCCTGATAAAGATACATTCCCACGAACGTATCTTGAGAAACCACGTTGGCCGCGAAAAAAAGATTGGTAAGACTTACCTGACTCTGCGCGCGATCGTACAACGCGTTCGCTTTCAGATTGAAATAATAATAACCCGCATAAAACAAAAGGGTTCCGTACAAGGAATAGATCGAAAAGTCGTTGTAGGAATGATCGAGAAAAACGTTTTGTTTATTCTTGTAATAACTTACGCTGTCTCCCGGTTTTAAAATCAGATCCAATTTTGTTTCTTCGTCTTTTTTGATCTCCACGCCCTTCAACAAATCGACGTGACCTTCCATCGAAACGCGAAGACGGTTGTAACCCGTTTTGACCTTCACGTTGTTCAAAGGAGTTTTGCCCAAAAATTCGGAACCGAGATATACGTTGGCTCCTTCCGGATTGGAGGTCACGGAGATCAATCCGTCGCGAGGAGTTTTGGAAAGAATCGTTTCGAAACTTCCTCCGTCTTGAACGCTGACTTTTTGTTCCTGACTTTGAAAACCGTCCATATAATATTTGATGACGTGGCTTCCGGGAAGAATGTCCGATCTTTGCAAAGGGGTTTTACCGAGAAACTGCCCGTCCAAAAAAACCAGAACGCCGTCCATGGTTCCCGATTTAAAGGAGAATGAAACCGTGTTCTTTCCGATCAGTTCCTTTTTGATCTCGGCGATCAATCCGTCCAATTCCTGATAAGAGCGTCTAACGCTAGTCTTGGCTTTGAATTCTTTTCTCGAAGCGTCCTTGGAGGATCTCAAAACGAGTTTGAGTTCCATCTGCGATTCGCTTTTCTTTTCGTAAGTTCCCGCGAGATGATAAAAACATCCGGCCTTTTTTCCGGATAAAAACAAAGTGCTGTCTTCGGGCGGAATTTCCTCGGAGATATATTCCGTTTTTAAGGTAAGAAATCGGGGATCTCTTTCGGGCGAAGTTTCCTTTGCGTTCTTCACCTGCTCGAGTATGTCGCCGTCCCATTCTCCCTTTTTTAATCTTTCTCTTCCGGTGGGTTTTCCGAACGCGTGTTGAACGCTTTTCGGAATCACGTCGGGATCGAAGATCTGAAAAAGTCCTTTGAGTCCGGAGAATAAAACCCCGCCGTAGCCCTTGCTCAAATAATCCAGATTCGGGTCCGCGTTTTGGTTTTTCAAAGGAAACACGCAGAGTTTTCTTTCGGTTTCGAACGTGATTCTTTCCCGCATTCCACCTTCCGGAAAACGATAATAGTCGTCGATTCCCTGCGCGACGAGTCCAATATTCAAAATCGATAATATTAAAATAAATGCGGATAATCTAATCATCTTTTTTTCACGTTCAATGCGGTGACCAAACCTACGATTCCCAAAATAGGCATCACCAAAGCCAACGGAGCGGAATACGCGTAATCCCTCGCAAAGGAAATCTGTTCCCCGAGTCCGGGACCGAACCAATCTGAGCCCGCGCTCGCTCCGAGATAACTAAAAAGCGCCAGCGTCATTACAACTCCGGGTAACCCTGTAGTAAACAGAACTTTCAAGACAGGAAGGGCCGCCGGAAAAATATGATTTCGAAACACGTTCGCTCTCGAAGCTCCGAAAAAAACCGAGGACAAAACGAAACCGCTTCCGTCCGTTTCTCGAATTTTACTCTGAAGGGTTTCATACGAAAAGGCCCAGTCTCCCAAAAGAATCGCGATCACCAAAACGCTCGGCCCTTGTCCCAAAGCGTGCACCGTGAGCAACGCGATCAACAAAGAAGGAACGGAAACGAACACGGAAGAGATCGGAGTAAAAAACCATCTTCCCGTAAACGGAAGCGAATATTGAAACAGACAGATCATAGAACTGAACACGAGCGTAAGAATCCGGGAAGGTAAAGAAAACAAAAGCGTGGAAACGGTTCCGTAGGAAAAAAGACCGTAGACGTCGCGGCCCAAACGATCGCAACCGAAAGGATGATTCCAAGCGACCGAACAAAAACTGTCCTCGAGAAAAACTTCGGTGGGAGGATTTTTCCAAAGAATCCCCGCCAAGGCCAAACCCACGAAAAAAATTCGAAACAAATTGTTAAGCGACATTAGGAAAGGCTCTCCTTACCGGTGAGATTTTCCTGAAAACGAAGGGAAACCCTGCTGAAGATATAAAACGTAAGACCGCTGTAAAAAAGAAGGGCGCTCAAAAGTTCGGAATCCATCGTCTGGATCGCATAATACATCGACTTTCCGATTCCCGGAAAGAAAAAGATTTCCTCCACGATCATCGCGCCCGAAAGAAGCGAACTGAAGTCCAAAAGGATCAAAACCGCGAGCAGGGGAAGAATCTTGAGTAAAATATGATTCCATAATATTCTATTTTTGGAATACCCTCTGGCGCGCAGAACTTTTGTATACGGAGATTTCAACTCGATTTCGGCGAGGCTCAAAGCGAACTGATAGATTCTCGCCCAAACCCTGGAACCGAGAGCGATCCCGGGAAGAATCACGTAAAAAGAATTCCAAGGTTCGTAACCTCCGGGAGGAAGCCATTCGAGTTGAACGAAAAAAATCAAAAGCAAAACCACGCCGACTACGAAGACCGGCGTCGACAAGATCAGATTGCTCAAAAACAAAAAAAATCTTTTGAAAATACCTTCTTCCTTTTTGGAACCCGCCAATGCGAAAAGAATCGCAAACAAACTTCCCCAGCCCACGGAGAAAACCGCGAGATGCAACGTGGGAAGAACCCGGGAAGAAATATGTTTCCAAACCGATTCTCCCGAAGCGGTTTTAGCGGATTGAAACGTTACGATCCCTTTGACGAAGGAAAAAATCTGGGAAGAAAACGTTTTCCGTTCGAGAAAGGATTCTTCCTTGGAAAAGGAGGAATCGGCGTAGAGATATTCCCTGTTTAAGGAACGAAGATGACCGAATAGAACCGAGAAAAAAATTAATGCGACAAGAAATAGAAAGAACCTGGAGACTTCCCCCTGCACGATTAAACGTTCCGAGAAAAAGCTTTTTGGATTTCCTCGAAGGACCCGGAGCGGATGAGTTTTTCCCTGTCTTCTTTTACGTTTAAGGCCTTTGCGATTTGAGCGAGGGTTTTGATATGTTCTTGGAATTTTGTTTTAGGAACGATGAGAAGAATGAAGATATGAACCGGTTGATGATCGATCGAATCGAAATCGATTCCGTTCGGATTGAGACCCATCACACATTTGAGTTCGTCGACGAGATTGACCGAACAGTGAGGGATCGCGACCCCGCTTCCGATTCCGGTGGACATCGACTTTTCGCGGGCGAGAAGAGATTCTAAGATTTCTTCCTTGTTTTCGGCGTCGATCTGATGTGTGTCTACGGCCTTTTGCAGAAGTCTGGAGATCACTTCCTCTTTGGTGCCGGATTCCAAATTGAATATAACGGTTTCAGGATGAAGAAGAGTCAATAGTTGATTCATACGAGCGCCTCTGACTCTTTGCGAATTTCGACTTTACGTTTACGTTTGTTACAATACGCGATCATCATTCTAACCACAATTCGAATCACTCTAATTGTCCGAAATTATCGACTCTGCTTCCCAGAAATATACGGATCAGGCTGGCTTCAATGAAAAAATAGAAAACGGAAAAGCCGAAAAGCGGTAAAGAAAAACCGACTAAAACCTGAATGACATAAAACAGCGCCGCGGTCGCCAAAACTCCGATCAAAGAATAGATCCAAGCCGTATATAAGTTCCTTCCCGGCGCGGCGAAAAGAACCGCAAACGAGACCCAAGTGGACAAAAGAACGGGAGAATATTCCATCGCAAGGTTTCCCGTTCCTAAAACCAAACCCGCTCCGAAGATCAACGGAATCTGAAACGCGTTCGGTCTTTTTAAAAAGACGGGGATTAAGAATAGAATTGCATAAGCGCCCATCGTTTCTAAAGAAGAAAATCTCCAAGGAGAATAACCTTCTTGCGAAAAGGAAAGAATGCTGTAAAGATCCGAGATGGATTCGTCCCGAAACGACAAACTCGGTTTACCCGCAAGTCCCGAAAAAATATCCACCGCGGGAAGCATAAGATACAAAACCAAAAAGATCAAAAGTTGAATCAACGAAAGAGGAACCTGAATCCGAAGACGGTTCTCCAAGGGAGAATATAAAAAGACGCCCGCGATTCCCGCAAGAATCGCCCACACAACCGTACCCGGATGGATCGGCAAAAGAAGAACGAAGATCCCCGTATGAACGACCCACTTCAAAGGATAAACGGAACGTTTAACGATCGTAAATTGATAAACGAAGCAGGTCGCGAGAACGATCGCATAACAAATCCATAATGGAATCGTTCCGAACAAAACGATCCCCGCGAGCGAAAAGATTCCCAAAAGAAGATCCGGAAAAAAAGGATCGGACTTACGGAAAAAACCGGCTCTTGTAACGAGAAGATAATCAGACATTCGATTTCTCCTTTTGTTCCGATTTTACGGTTTCGATCTTATCTCTCAAAGAGATTCCCGAAGGACAAAGAAACGTGCAGATCCCGCAGGAGATACAGGCGTTGGAAAAGAATTGTCCCTGCCCCGTTACAAGGGAGATCGGATTGCATTCGAGAGGACAGTTATAAGTACATTCTCCGCATTCGGTGCAGGGAAGTTCCTTTTGTTCCCGGATTTTACCGGCAACGAAAAGAATCGAATGATGTTTGTAGATGTCCAAAAAGTATTCTTCCGAGGAGGAATGATATTCTCCTCCGTCGAAAAAGGAATTGAACGTGAAGTTCGGATATTCCTTCTTTTTTTCGAGAAGAAGAAAACTTAAGCTCTGACCGTCGCGAAACTTGATCGGAGATTCTTCCTTTTTGAGTCCGCCGTTTTTGCCCACATAGTAGATGCTGATATGTCTTTCGATAAACGGGATTTTTTTGAACAGAGCGCGGTATAGATGATAGAGAGTTTCCGGTCCGAGATAAAGAATATTCTCTTTTTGGAATGTTTTTTCGGAAAGGGCTTTTTTTACGAAGTATTGCGGAAAACCTGCCGGATATTCGTATTTCCGAAACGGAACCGGATTTAAAACGTAGTCCTTAACGTTCGTCCCGGGAAACCAGGCTTTTAAATATTCTAAAAATTGAATATGCAATTCTTTGCATTCTTCCAAAAGAATCTTTTGAAAGTCGACCGATTGCGTTTTTGTATATGGAGAAAGAACGATCAAAGAGGATTTAAAAATCTTAAAAAGAGAGGATAACGTCGTATCCGCGAAGTCGAGCGATACGAGCCCGAGTTCGTCCATTCTTTCCAAGGCTTGTTCGAGTTTTAAGGAAGAATCGATCTGAGTTTCGCCCGATAACTGAAAACTTCCGTCCTGAACGATTCGGATCTTCGTAGAATGTTCGCCTTGGATCAAACTCGCGATCCCGTCCACGGGAGATAAAAGTGTTCCGACGGATTGTCTGAGAAGAGGTTCGCCCGCGCGTACACGAGTGGGGAATTCTTTTAAATACAATGCTCCCGGTTCGGGAAATAATGTGAAGGGTTCTTCCAGGACGGTCTTACGGGAAAATTTTCCGTGGACCAATCCTGGTTTGAGAGTAAAAGCGGAGGGCTTCAAAACTCTTTAGGTGAGAGTTTTCACCATGTAGATTTCGTCTTTGATCGGGAGTTCTTTCTTAAGATTTTTGATATAAGGAAGAATTTCACCCATCGGCTCATAGAATTCACAGTTCACTTGCATACGGCGAGCAACGGTGAAATATTTATAGAGCTTTTCTTCTCCGGATCTTTTGGACCATTTTTTCTTGGTACATTTTACGCGGAGAATGTATTTGTCTGCCTCGGATTCATACTGTCTTACGGTTACGCAGTGCAGGCAATTAGCGCAGTAAACTTTCTCACTCATCGGGGTTCCTATAAAAGTAGCGGTATTTTGTCAATTTTTCAGAAAAAAGTGCAAAGTCAAGCAGAAGCGCCGGGCTTTCGAGCGAGGCAGGGAGAATCTCTTCTCTCTACCCTTCTCTAGTTAGACCGGTATTATGCCTGAGCGGGAAGTTCTTCCGTGGATTCTTGTTTGGAAGCTCCGAGTTTCCAGAGAGCTTCTTTCAAAGATAAATATCCGACGTAGAAGAATCCGAGTGCGTAGATTGCTAAGAATCCTACGATCTGCGGTTTTCCAAGAGCAAACGAAAGAACCACGGTTCCAAGGCAGTAAATTCCCATGAGGAACTCGAGAACCACGTGGAAATCCAAGGGAACGGTGTATTTCAGTCTTTCTTTCAAAACGTCCGTGCTCTTTTCGATTTTGAGTTTCGGAGTGCGTTTGAAGGAAGATTGAATTCCGAGAATCGCTTCGAGCCACGCTCTTGTGTTTACGATCGCGATTCCGGTTCCGATCATGATGAGAATCGGCAGATAAACCATTCTTCTCTTCCAATCTTTGTGAAGAGTTTTCTGAGAATACGCGTAGAAAATCATCGGTCCCACGGAGCCGACGGAAAGAATCGCGGCGGTTCCCATCAGAATCTCGATCGGAAGATCGTAGAAGCTGAATCCGGACCAGTAGTCCATCAAAAGAAGCGGAGCACTGAAAAGAATATTGATCACCATCAAAGGGTGAACCGAATAATTGATCAAGTGAACGATCGCCTCGGACTTGATTCTCCAAGGAAGATCCGCACGGAGAATTCTCGGGAGCAATTTAACCGCGGTTTGGATCGATCCCTTGCACCAACGGAATTGTTGGGATTTGTAAGCGGAAATCATCGCAGGGATCTCAGCCTTACATTCAATATCTTTAAAATAACGGAATTTCCAGCCTTTCATTTCGGCGCGGTAAGAAAGATCGAAGTCTTCGGTAAGAGTATCGTGCTCCCATCCGCCGGAGTCGGTGATACAATCTTTTCTCCAGATTCCCGCGGTCCCGTTGAAGTTCATCCAAAGATGGGAACCGTTTCTCGCAACCTGCTCGATCATAAAGTGACCGTCGATTCCGAAGGATTGCGCTTTTGTAAGAACGTTATAGTCCGCGTTTACGTGTCCCCAGCGAACCTGAACCATTCCAATATTAGAATCTTCGAAATAAGGAACGGTTTTGATTAGGAAGTCCGGATCCGGCATAAAATCGGCGTCGAAAATGGCGATGTACTGACCGCGTGCCACTTTCATTCCCGCTTCGAGAGCTCCGGCCTTATAACCGGTGCGCTCCGCTCCGGATCTATGTAAATGATGAATGTCGAACCCGAGAGATTTGTAGTGAGCGATGAGTTTTCTGGATTTTTCGACCGTTTCGTCCGTGGAATCGTCCAAGAGTTGGATTTCGAGTTTATCTTTTGGATATTTCAGTGCGACAGTGGTTTCCAACAAGCGATCTACTACGTAGAACTCGTTGAAAATCGGAAGCTGAACCGTAACTACGGGTAAATTCGGGTCGGCGATGTCGAGAATCTTGTCCGGTTCGGATTCGCAATATGCATGGTTCTTTTTGTAGAGATATACCATTACGTAGGTATGAATCCCGAAGAAAAAGAGAGCGACGATGTCGATCCCATAAATGGCTAGAAACAGTACAGTTACGACGGTCAGCATAATGATAGCCAGAAAAAATTTTGCACGTTAAAAGTCAAAGGTTTTGCGCCGCATAAATTTTTTAGTTTTTAGAATTGGCTCGTGTATTTTTTACCGGAGAGCCTAATGTAGGAACTCCTGCGGCCGATACTTTTCAATGGATGGACAACAACCTCCCTGGTTGTGTTCCTCCACTGCGAATTTTCATTTTGAAACGGACGGGGGGACGAAAGTAACACCGTCCCCTTTTTTTGTACATATCGAGCGATTCAAAAGAGCGAGATAACCAAAAGGCAGTGGAACGTCGAACTCAATGTTTCTCCCTACGGGTCGAAACATAAGGTTGGTTCTCAGCGTAGCTGAGATAGTAGTCCATTGCGCCCACTTTTTCGTGGTAGTTCCCACAAATTTCCAACGGAAACGTCGCAGATGGTTCGTGATTTATCGATGAGTGGTAGTTCCCACATCGATTTGGAATTCTATATGATTCTAAAGTTCGGACGAAATGTAGGATCTCATACGAATCCTGATTGAACCTACGCAGCTTGGAAGTCCACAAAATCCCCGCGCAAGGGATCGATGCGGGATCCAAGCGGAGAGCCCGGTGGTGGGGCGTTTCCGCATGAGACAGAATTTTCTTGTAAAAACCCGTGATCGCGGGAACTCTTGCGGAAATGAATCCTACTCTCGTTGGCCTTTCCGTTGCATTCTTGTCCGTCCTGATAGCGATTCTTTTGGAAGGAGCGCATTTCCTTTCGTTCTTAAAAATTTCGGCGCTTCTTTTGATCATCGGGGGAACCGCGGGTGCGACCTTCGCCAGCTTTTCGTTGGAACAAATCAAAGACCTCATTCTCAACCTACAAACCGCAGTTTTTCCAAGACGAAAACTTCCTCTCGGAGAACTCTTTTTGGATTTCGCGGAGCGCGCTCGTAAGAACGGACTTCTTTCTCTCGAAGACAATCTCAAGTCGATCCAAGATCCGTTTTTGCAAAGAGGAATTCAACTCATCGTGGACGGAACCGATCCGAGGGCCGTGGAAGAAATTCTTTTCGAATCCGCGATCGCGATGGAAGACAAAGAAGCGAACTCGGCGAAGATTTTGGAAACCGCCGGAGGTTTTTCTCCAACGGTGGGAATCATCGGGACCGTCATGGGCCTTGTCGGAGTTCTCGAAAACTTAGGCGCCGGAACGCGCGCGCTCGGAGAAGGAATCGCAACCGCGTTTATCGCGACCTTCTACGGAATCGCATTCGCAAACCTTCTATTCTTCCCTCTTGCAAACCGGATCAAATCCTGGTCCAAAGAAGAATCCGATCGCAGACAAGCCATCATCCGAGGTGTGATCGCGCTTCAAAGCGGGGACAACCGTCGTATTCTGATGGAAAGAATGACTCCGTTTATCGGCGGTTGAGGTTCGACTTTCACGATTTCGGATTAAAAATTTCTTTCCTTTCTCCCGCTTCGGGAATTGATTCTTCCTTCATGTCTTCTTCTTTACAAAAGGTCCTCGGGCCGTTTCATCTCTGGGGAATTTCCGTCGGTCTCGTCATTTCGGGCGATTACTTCGATTGGAATCTCGGTTGGGCGCACACGAACTTTTGGGAATTTTTGGCCGCGGTGACCTTGATCGCGATTTTTTATTCCTGCTTTTCCCTTTGTTTTACGGAACTTGCGGTTTCGATTCCGCACGCGGGAGGTCCTTCCGCTTACGCGCACGTCGCCTTAGGTCCGTTAGGCGGTCTTTTCGCCGGTTTTTTCACGCTTACGGAATTCGTTCTCGCTCCTCCCGCGATCGCGTCCGCGCTCGGCGGTTACTTTCATTTTTTGATTCCTGCCGTCGGAGCCGAGATTGCGTCTAACGTGTTTTTTATTCTTCTGATCGGAATCAACCTATTGGGAATCAAACAAACCGCGAGATTCGAATTGTTCGTAACCCTTACCGCGGTATTCGGTCTTCTTTTTTATTTCGGATTTATCTTTCCCCATTTCGATTCGGGCAAACTTACTGCGGATTTTACATTCAATTTTTGGAATCTGTTTCCCGCTCTGCCCTACGCGATTTGGTTCTTTCTCGCGGTGGAAGGTGTGGCCATGGCCGCCGAAGAAGTGAAGGATCCTTCCAAGGATATTCCTCTCGGTTATCTTTCCGGAATCGGCACCTTGGTTCTTTTGGCCTTCGGGGTTTTGTTCGGAACTGCGGGGGTTGTTTCCACGGGAGAAGTTTCCAAATTGGATTATCCTCTTTCGTTTACATTAGGAAATCTTTATGGACCTTCGTCTTCGATCGTTCTTATTTTCACCTTTATCGGTTTGTTCGGTTTGATCGCGTCCTTGCTCGGAATCATTCTCGGTTATTCGAGGCAGATCTACGCGCTCGCCAAAGAAGGTTTTTTACCGAGAATTCTTTCCGGGCTGAATTCGAAAACCAAAGCTCCGAGTCTTGCGATTCTCGCGGGCGGGGTCGTCGGGCTCGTTTCGCTTCAGTTCGGAAATACGGGAGAACTCATCACCTTATCCGCGTTCGGCGCCTGTGGAATGTATTGTATCAGTATGATTTCCTTTTTTGTATTGAGAATCAAAAATCCGAACCAGAAAAAACCGTATCAGGTTCCATTCTATCCAATTTTACCGATCGTCGCGATCACGCTCGGGTTCGTCTGTTTTATCACATTAGCGATCTATAATGCGTTTTTGTTTTCGATCCTGGGCGCCGGTCTTGTTTTTTCGTTTCTGATTTATTGGAGCAACAACGGATTCGATCTCAAAAGGGTTCCCCATTCTTCCCTTTCACCCGATGAGGAAGAAAGCTCTTTATCCAGAGGGGATACGGATTTTTAAATCGATCCGAGTTGCGCCCAACGACGCGAAAATATTCTACTTCCACGGAAACGATTTGTGTTTTCACGATCGTAGGAACGATCTGATTCCGTTCTCTTTTCGATTATCTCACAAAAAGAAAAAATTTAAACCGAAATCATTTCGAGAGAACTTCAATTCTATTTATAAAAGAAGTCGGTATTCTATAATATCCGATCTTTTTTTTATCGAATTTCAAATTCTTTCCTCGGCATTCGTTTGCAAAACGATATGGGCGGTGTTATAATTCCGCCGCTATGAACCATTCTTCCACTTCAAAATTCATTCGTTTGTTTACTTTACTTACGATCCTTTGTGTTTGCGCTACGGATTGTAAAAAGGAAAACAACGATTCATCCAATCTTTTCGCTTTAGCGGCTTTGTACGCCGGAGCTTCGTCCAGATCGGTTTCTTACGGAGGAACCAAAAGTCCGGGCGATGTTATGACCGGAGACATGGTAAAAACAAATTATGGAAGTTTTTCGTTTACCAACCTAACGACCAACGAAAAAATTTCAGGACAAGTTACCACGTATACTTCAAGTCCGTTTATCGCGTTGATGTCGGCGCCTTCCTATTCGCAAGGAGGTTTTGCGATTCCGATCGAAGGAGTCGGATTGCTCGCGACTCCGATCAGCGGTTATTCCAACGCGGGCGGCGCTCCCGTTACGCCCATGCGCGCGGAAGTTTACACGGAAAAAAGTTCGAACTGTTCCGATGTCGCGGGAACCTTCAACACGATCCAAGCGATGTTCGGAACCTTAGGCGGATCGTTTCAAGGAGGATACGGAACTCTTACGATCACCGGAACCAATCAGAAATTCGTCTCGGGAACGATCACCACTTTGGGTGGAGCCGGAACCGCCGTGAATCTCAACAACGGAATCTGTACGGACGGAAAAGTCGTTTGGCCGACGGGCGAAACCGCGTTCGTCTCTTCGACGGGCGTTTTGATTTTGGATATGGGTACGGATAAAGGAGGTTTCTTCGGTTTAGCGCAAGATTCTTCCTTAAACGGAAACACGGTTCTCAACGGAAAAACGTTTCTCGGTTTCGACAATCTTCGAGGAGCCAATGCGGCCACGGTGGATTCTTTTGTAAGCGCAAAGTTCGTTTGTTCGAGCGGAGTTTGTACCGGAGTCAACATAGACGCTCGGACCTTATCCGCTCAAAACGGAGGAAACTCCTCCACGAACGTTCCTTCGTTTACGAACGGAATTTCGGCGACAACGACGTTCGGCACCGCAGGCGGCGGAATGCCTCTGGCGACGAACGACAACATCGTTTTGATCGCGCGCAAGGTGAACAACAAAATCACCTTCGCGATGTTAGGTTGTTCCACGGGAGGTTGTACGTCCGCGTCTTCCCGACATTTCGGACTTTACGCCGAGTATTGAGTTTTATCCGCCTACCCCGCGCGCGTCCGGGGTAGGTTCATCATTTTAGAATATTCTATTTTTTTAAAATTCTCGGCCGAATCAAACGATGTCCACGTTCAATTCCGCGAGAATGTCTTGGAGTTCCCGTTTGTCGCGGACTTCGATCAGACGATCCTCTCCGTATTCGTCGGCTTCGAGACGAACTGCGAAATAACCCGCGTTGTCCTCTCCGCGCAACGAACTCACGTCCAAGTTGATCAAATCCAAATCCTCTTCCAAAATCGGGGACAAAAGAAAGTATTGATTTTCGTCGATCTCCAAGGCTTCCGCGATGATAAACGAATGCGGATTCCCGTCCTCGTCCAAAAGCTGAACGCTTTCCCGACCTTGTTCTTCGTGTTCCCTGGATTCTTCGTCGTGCGAAAGATCGTTCACGATTGACCGCCTTGCGTTCGGCCGCTTTCGGAATCCGAATCGAACTCGAAGGGAAGTTTATTCTTTTTTGCGAAATTACATTCTTTGCATGCGGGAACGAGGTTGGCCTTTATGGACTTTCCTCCCTTTGCGAGAGGAATGAGATGATCCATCGTCAATTCTTCGGGCGGGAATTTTCTACCGCAGTAATGACAAACGCCCGCGCCCTTTTTCTTTTTCCACCACGGAGTTTTTTTGAGATCCTTTGCGATCCTTCTTTGTTTTGCGAGTTCTTCCTCGCTGATCCAGACGATTGGTTCTTCTTCGGGTTCCATTCGAAAATTCTAATCTTTGTACGCGGCCCAATCGGAACCGGGTCCGCTGACGGAAAGTTTCAGGGTTTCGCTACGATTGATCGCCTGAATTCCCTCTTCCAAACCGGAAGCGGTGAGAAGAATCGTATCTCCCTGGGAAAGAATTTCTCCTTCCACCTCCGCCTTCCCCTGCAACACGATCAAAATTTGGAACACGGAATCCAGATATACATTCGGAATTTGGAATGTTTTTCCGTTTCCGGAAACTTCCAAGGTTTCCATCAGAAACTTATCGTTTGCCGTTAGACGAAACCGCTTGCCGTCGCCCCAAGTTTTCGGCTCGGGTTTCATGACGTCGGCTTCGGAAGGACCGGAATAATCCAAAACGTCGAGCGCCTTTTGAAGATGTAATTCCCTCGGTCTTCCGTAGTCGTAAACCCTGTAAGTGGAATCCGAAGATTGTTGCACTTCCATCAAAAGAATTCCGGCGCCGATCGCGTGGATTCTTCCCGGATTCAAAAGAAAGGAATCCCCTTCCTTTACGGGAATTTGTCTTAAAACTTCTTCGGCCTTATTTTGTTCCACGAGGGATTTGAATTCTTCCCTGCTCGTTGCATTCAAAAAACCGCATACGAGTTTGGAGCCGGGTTCCGCTTGCAGAACGGTCCACGCTTCTTTTTTTCCCGCGCTTTGCGGATCGTATTTTTCGGCGTATGCATCGTCGGGGTGAACTTGAACGGAAAGTTTTTCTTTGGCGTCTATGATTTTGATTAAAAGAGGAAAGGGTTTATCTCGGAACGGTTTGCCCAGGATCGCGTCTGTGTTTTCCCGATATGCGGCGCGGAAATTTTTTCCTGCGAGAGGTCCGTTGTTGATTATGGAAACGTCGTCTCCGTAATCCGAAATTTCCCAGGATTCTCCGATGTTTCCGTCCGGTATGTTTCTTCCGAGGAAGTCTCCGAGTTTTCTACCGCCCCAAATTCTATCCTTATAAATCGGATTTAATCGGATCACCTTCTGCATAGGACCTATTTTTTCCCTCCGTCCAGAAGTTCAATTTTTACTTTGAGACGGTTTTTCTTAAAATGAACGAATCCTTCGGGTTTGAGTCCGGAAAGATCCAGTTCGTAGATTTTACCGGGAAGAAGTTTCCCCGCTTCGGCCTCGAGATTGAGATTTCGAAAACTTTTATACGTTCCCTTTCCGCCGCAGGAATCGCAGAACACGTTCGAACCCCTGCAATCGGGACAAAGAACGCGCACAACCAGGGGAATTTTCGCGGACAACGGAGAATTCAACTCTTCCATAGTTAAGAGAATTCTAATATCGTAATATATGCCGGAGTATTTTTTGCGTTCCTTATTTCTCATTCCAGCGCGCAACAACCCGCGTTTCGCGAGTTCGACTGCCTGACCCGCGTATAAAATTCTCGAGGCGGGAATCTGTTTTACTTTTACGGGAGAATGCGGATCGTTCTTCCCTTCGATCGCGGACTTGAACTTAAAAAGAATTTCGGGATGTCTGGAAAGATATTGAAGATCGTATTCTTTTCTCCGAGTCGGATGTGTGAGAATCTGATACGATTGTGCGAACTTTTGAAAAAGATCGGAGGAACCGGTTTCTCTGTTATCGGGATGGAATATCTTCGCCAATTCCCGATAACGCGATTTTACCCTTTCGACGGAAGCCAAGGGAGAAAGTCCTAGATTCTTATAATGATCCGGGAAATTATTTTTTGACCCCGGATCGTTCATATAAGAATTCTACTCCTTTGGAAGATTCTCCTGATAAGGTCCGCCGTTTTCCACTTCTCTAAGGGTGGTTTCCACGTCTTCCGCGGTGGTTTTGATGTTTCCTTCCACATACTTATCGATTCGACGGATGATTTCCAGTAGGTTGGTTCTATAAATCCGGACAAGTTTTACCCTTTGCGCGGGTTCACGGATCGTTGCCACATTATAAACGACTTCCTTCGTGCCGGAATCCGTTTTTTTTCTCACCACCAATTCGATGGAATCCGGTGATTCGGAACTGAGTTTATCGTTTCTAAGAATGCTGATTTCCTCATACTGAGGACGCATTTTGGAAATTAATGATTTCCTACTCCAAAACACGATCGATTCCAATTTTAAAGCCGCGCTTTGTTCCTTAGCTCCGGAAACTTTCAAAACGAATCTCAAATCGAGCATGTAACGATTTCTACTTTGAGGAATTTGATCCTCATACGCGGGAATAAACTGACTGTAAAGATTGTCTTGGATCTGTTTTCTTCGGTTTAAAAATGCAAGGCGACTTTCGATTCGCTTATGAAACTCCGCAATGTCCTTTCCCAAAAGTTCCAGGTCCTTAATTTGTCCCTGTTCATAAGGTAGGATTTTCACTTTACCATCCGGTTCGAACTCTTGGCCCGAAATACCGGCAAAGGCGGAAATCATAATCAGGAAATAAAATAATTTGGCTTTCATTGTATAATTTTCCAGACCCGTCCTTTAATAGTTTCGGTGGTTCTGGGATTTTCCCCATAATTTTATCAAAAATAGATTGAACTTATCGTCAAATTCTGGGAAAAGGGAAGGAAAGGAACGGTATGGAAATCAATCATAGAAAATCGGGAGAAACCAACATCGTAAGTCTTTCGGGTAGTCTCGATATCTATACCTCAATCGATCTCAAAACATTCTTCGAAACTAATATCAATAAAGATAATAAAAACGTAGTTGTAAATCTTGAAAAGCTCAACTACATCGATTCTTCCGGAATCGGAATGCTCATCAAGCAGTTGAACTACGTGCAAGACCTAAACGGTTCTTTTTTTATCGCGAACATGAAACCCGCGATCGAAAAAGTTTTCAAAGTCGCCGGTCTTACTTCCTATTTCAAAACCATCAGCCCCGCAGAATTCAGTTCTAACTTTCCGTAAAACCCGCGTTCTTTCGATAAACACTCAAACCGAAGCGCGATCGAACGTCCCGAAGAACAAAGACGCGTTTTCGATCCGCAAGCCTTCGCGTCGTTTGGCGGGTTCCGGTTGCGGACGCGATTTACGCGGCAAGGATTACTCCTACTCTGCAAGAATCGTTTTATCAGAGTTATTGCGGACGATAGTTGTATAAAACGTCCCAGATTCCCCAAAAACGACCGAGTTCCCCGGCGTTCGGTAGGAGACGGAAATCCATTCTCCCTTCGATCAACTCGCCCGGATCGACTCGAAACCGAACGGGAAATTGGGAAGAATAATCCCCCCCTCCCGGAAATCGAACCGTGGTTTTCAAAACGCCGTTCATATAAATTCTAAGTTCCCTCGGTTTTAATCCCTTGGGTCTTTCGGTGAAAGTAAACTGCGTTAGATCCATTTGAATATACAGAGGTTCGTTGCGGGACGGATCCGCGGTAAGATAAAACCTAAGTCCTTCTTCGGGAATCATTCTACAAAGTCCGTCCTGCAATCGGCCCGTTCCGGCGCCTGGAGCCCAGTCCGGCCTGTCCCTTTCCAACTGCATTCCGTTGTGAATCGCCCAAGTGGAAAGCTCGGAATACGTTCTAAAATCTTCGGTATGAAGAGGCGCTCCGTCTTCTCCCTGATGATCGAAGTTGATGAATTTTTTAAATTTCGGATTTTCTTCCGATTGGAGAAACCCCGTACTGGTAAAAGTAAAACAGAACAAAACGAGTATGAATCGGTGCAAAACCATCTACTCTTAGTATCGACAGGACCGGGAAGAATTTGATCACAATCCATACACTTGACCAAGCCGGAAAAACAATTCATTCTCCCTGCGTCGTGACTTTGGGCAATTTTGACGGAATTCATCTGGGTCATCAGGCTCTTTTGGATCGTGTTTTGAAGGTTTCCAAAGAAACCGGACTCGCTTCCTGCGTGGTTACCTACGATCCGAACCCCGCGATCGTCCTCGGAAAAAATCCGGACATGAAAAGTCTCATGACCCTTGCGGACAAGGAAGAATGGATCCGCAAACAAGGAATCGACTTTCTGGTTGTTCTTCCGTTTCACAAAGAATTGGCGGAGATGAGCGCGGAATCCTTTTTGGAGGAGATTCTTCTCAAACAACTCAAGGCAAAAAACATCATCATCGGTTTCAATCATTGTTTCGGCAAGGGAAGAAGGGGAAACTTCGAACTCCTGCAAGAATATTCCGAAAAGCTAAAATACTCCGTGGAAAAAGTGGACCCGGTCTTTTTGGAAGAAGTAAAACTTTCCAGTTCTTATGTGAGAGGATTGATCTCCGAAGGAAACGTAAAGGAAGCGACTCGTTGTCTCAACCGCTCTTATTCCGTTTCGGGAATCGTCGTCGGAGGCCACAAAAGAGGAAGACAGATCGGATTTCCTACGGCAAACGTTAAAACGAACTCGGACATTCTTCTTCCCGGAATCGGGGTTTATGCCGGTTTTACCGTGGTCGAGGGAATCGAATATCCTTCGATGATCAACATAGGACGCAATCCTACCTTCGGAGAAAACGCGGTCACTCTGGAATCCAACATCTTCGATTTTCAAAAAGAGATCTACGATCAAACCGTACGAGTGATTTTTACGGAAAGAATTCGGGACGAGGTTAAATTTTCAGGAGTGGAAAGTTTGATCGCTCAGCTGAAAGAAGACGAAATTTCTGCGAGAAACATTCTCAAAAGCGCCGCTACGAAATAAAAAAGTTTTTCCGATTCTCGATCCGTTCACGATCAGCTCGTAACGGCGATCCGCCCTCAAAACGCGTTCCAAAAAATAAAAAACGACCGAACGTTTCGCGCGCCCCAAAAAACCTATGCTTGATCCAATTTATTATTATTTTTGAATATTTTATTTTTAGAATATTCTTAAATAAAAATATTTTTGAATTTGAGCGATTGGCGCAGTCGATCCTTGTGTCTGCTTGTTCGGCCTTTTCTAATTTTAGCGACCGATTTGCTCGCGGGAATTTCTGCTTTACGATTTTTCTCGTCCTTTTGTTCTCCGTCGCAATGATAGAATTCCGATTCCAAGATTCTTAACAAATTGCAAAATGGATTTTACCGTTTTCTTATTTTTTGCATAGGATAGCGGATAACGTATCCGTTATCCTGATTGAATACACAAAACATCCGGTCATTCTGAAATCAGATTTTCTCAGGAGACCGAAATGATTTCAAACTTAGGAATAAAACCCCGACTTTTTTATCCGGGTATTCTCATCGTTCTTGCTTCGTTTTTCGATTCGACGCTTTGGGCCGTGGACGGACTGACTCGAAACGCGATCAACGCAAGATACGAAGCGCTCGCAGGCACCAACACCGCGTTAGGCGGTTCTCCGATCGATGTCGCATTAAATCCGGCGAATCTTTCCCTGACAAAAGGGAAAAAACTGGAGTTCGGTCTCGGTAATTCCACGATCTACAACCGTTATCAGGATCAGTTCCTGGATTCCAATCCGAACTACGCGTATACGAACGATAAAAAAAGCCAAGTGAACGCTCCCGCTCCTTACATCGCGTTGAAACTTCCGGTTACGGATAACGTGGATTACGGAGTCGCGTTGTATATCCCGGGAGGAGCGATCGGCGGCGTGGATAAGATCACGAGAAACACTCCGACCGGACAATCCCTAAACGATTGGGCCGGAGTCAACATCCCCGGACCGATCGGAGATTCCAAACAGATCAAGGAAACCAACAGCAATCAATTCGCGGTGGTAAAACTCGTAAACGGTCTTTCCGTTCGTTTGGGGAATCTTTCCTTGGGCGCGAGTTTGGAAGCGGTTTACGGAACGCAAAAACTCAATCAAAAATACTACGATATAACCGGAACCGTGGAAGTTCCCGGACAAGGTTACTATTACGAAAGCAGTAAAAAAGCGTTTTCGATCGGCGGGGTTTTGGGCGCGAACTACGCGTTCACGGAAAGATTCAGAGTCGGTTATTCGTATCAGGCGCATTCTTCCGTTCCTTTAAACGGACATTACTCGATCGGTTTGAACAATCCGTATTATTACAGAAAGACCGGAGTTTCCTACGAGTTCGATCTTCCGGAAAAACATTCATTAGGTTTTTCTTATGGACCGGAGAACATAAAGATCGCGGTCGATTTGATCTACACGAACTACGGTTCTTATCTGAAAAAGGCGAATCAAAAACTGGAGGATCCTTGGCTTCCCACTCCGTTCGGAAATTTGGCGGACGCGGACGCGCATCTCAACTTCCGAAATCAGGGCGGGGTTCTCGTGGGATTCGAACATAAACTTTCCGATTCCTGGGTTTACAGACTCGGATATTCGTACAATTCTCTCGCGATCAAAAGCAACGGACTCGGCGGAACGACCGGAGGATTCTTTTCGGTCTATCACGTCTTCGCAGGAGGTTTTAGTTATCTCTTCGACAAATGGAGTTTGGATCTGGGAGTCAGTTACAACGGTCCGAAAAATCACGTGAGCGGAGCCAAAGGAACCGATTGGGATTTTTCGCACTCGATCAAAACCGGCCCCACTTCGTTTAACAACGCGGGTTATTCTTACGGCGCGGAATCGACGATTCTCGCGGTCAACATCGGAGCGACCCGCCGCTTCGACTAAAAGATGGAATTCTCCCCCGATCGTTTCTTTGAAAAATCAGGGGAGAATTTTCGCGTCTTTCTTTACGAACGAGATAAGGCCCGA
The DNA here is from genome assembly GCF_000243735.2 of Leptospira kmetyi serovar Malaysia str. Bejo-Iso9. Lineage (NCBI taxonomy): Bacteria > Pseudomonadati > Spirochaetota > Leptospiria > Leptospirales > Leptospiraceae > Leptospira > Leptospira kmetyi. The sequence continues at coordinate 2,387,064 of NZ_AHMP02000003.1, forward strand.
ATCCGAGCGACGATTTCGTCTTCATTAGAATTTCATGAATTCTTTGTCGGCGTTGCAAATCTTTCCGAAAGAATTTAAGAAATAAATATTTTATAGTTTCAAATTCATCGTCAAAACGAATACTGGGGTCGGGCCCGATTCTCGAATTCGTTCTTGCTGTATGAACTATTACCTATTTTTTCCAATGGCGGCTCTTTTTGCGAATACGGTGTTCATCGCATTCGTTTACGCGAGAAGAACAGGCAACCCGATCATCCGTTCTTATCTTTTTTATTTAATCGGACTCGACGCCTGGCTTTTCACTTACGCTTTCAGTTGGTCCTATCCTCCCGAGTCTTGGATGACTTGGGCTTTTAAAATTCTTTCCGCAACTTGGCTTCCGGTCGGAGCGCTTTATCTCGAATTCATATACGCGTTTTTAAACAGGGTCCCCGGAGTTTTCCTTTGGTTTTTTCGAATCGGAATTCCAATCTCGTATCTACTGACTCTTTCCACCGATTGGGTGATTCAAGGGAGCGTCCGTTATTATTGGGGTTATGAAAACGAACCCGGTCCTTTGTATCTTGTGGTCATTCTTTCTTTCGTCGCGCTTCCGGGTTTTATAGGTTTGGGAATTTTAATCCGATCCTTTTTTGTTTCCCGCAAGGATCAGAAAAAACAAATCGGCTTGGCGATCCTCGGTTCCATGTCCGCGATGTTTCTGAGTTTTTATTCCGAAATCATCCAAGTCGACGATCAAGGGAGAATCTTATCCGTTCCTCTCACTCCGATCGCGGTCGTAATCCAATCCTGTCTTATCTTTTTCGCGATCACGAGATACGGCTTCCTGAGAATCAACATCGAAGGTCTCGCCGTGGAATTGTTCCGCGACATACACGACGGAATGATTCTCGTCAAACAGGATCGTTCGCTTTATTTTATGAACGAATCCGCGATGAAAATATTAGGAATTTCGAATACTCTTCCTTCTCATTTTTATCCTTCCGACTTTTTAAGGGGTTATATAGAAAGCCCCAATCATCTTTCGAGGGAATACCAGCCGATCTTCAACCGAAACTGCAGAGGCGTCGAACTGACGAGATCGAACATAGAATTGGCCGGTAGCGAAACCGGTTATCTTTTTATCCTGCGCGATATCAGCGAAAAGATAGAATCGAGAGAAAAGATAGAAAGTATTTATTCCGCTTTGAGCAAGGACTTGGAGATCGCAAAGATCGCGCAGACTTCCGCGATTTCCACGAAGTTTCCGGAAAGTTCCCGCTATAAGTTCCATTCTCATTTTCAACCGTTCGAACTTGTGGGAGGGGATTTTTTACGCGCGCTTCAACGTTCGGACGGAAAACTGGATATTTTTTTCGCGGACGTTTCGGGTCACGGGATCTCTTCCGCGATGGTCGCCGGGATGCTTTCGATTTCGTTTCAGTTGGTCATCGAAACGAAGCCCTCTCCGAAAACGGCCCTTGAAAAGATCCAAACCTTGCTTTTAAACGCGGTTTTAAACCATCATATCTCGGCGATTTATCTTTCCTACGATCCGAATACAAAAATATTAGAATATTCTTATGCAGGTCATCATCCAATCCTGATCTTCCGGGACGGGGAGATCATTCCTTTGGAAGGCGCGGGAAGAATCCTTTTGATCACCGCGGAAACGGAACTTCACAACTACGAATTTCAAATGAAAAAGGGGGATATTCTATTCTTATATTCGGATTGTCTTTTCGAAGTCCGAAACAACGAAGGGGAGATTTTAGGTTACGAGAATTTTATGCTCAAGATCCGGGAAATTCCGGTCCACACCCCTTCCAACATTTTGAAAACGTCCATCGACCAAGCCTTGACCTTCGGAAAAGGAAAACTTACGGACGATCTGGCCGTTTTGATTTTGGAGATTTTTTAACCGATGAATCTCTACGTTCTCATTCCTTTTTCCGCGTTGCTCATCAACGGTTCCCTGTTTGCGTATGTAAGCGCGCTCAAGGGAAAATCGAGAACCGTTTCCTTGTATCAAAGATTTTCGGTTCTACTTTCCGTCTGGCATATCGCGCTCATTCTTTATTGGTCCTTTCTTCCCGGGAATTGGCCCGTGATCGTTTTCAAAGTTTCTTCCTTCGCTTGGATCTTTATCGGTTGTCTGTTTTTCGAGTTCGCCGTTCAGTTCACCGGATCGAATTATAGATTTCTAATATACTTTTTCCGAGGACTTTCCCTCGTTTCTTTTCTCGTCACGATCAGCACCGATCTCGTGATTGCGGGAAGTTCACGCGCGTATTGGGGAGATATGATCGTGGGCGGGCCCTTGTATCTTCCCGTTTCTACGTTCGTGATCGGAATTCCCACGTTAACCGCTTCTTTGATTTTGATTCAAAGCGGAATTCGTTCCAACAATCTCCTTTTAAAAAAACAATCGAGGCTCGTCGCATACGGAACGATCTTCACGTATCTTTTGAGTTACAGCACGACCCTTCTTCCCCGTTATTGGAATTCTTCCCTTACGTTTCCTCCGATCAGCGGAAGCGCGGCTTTGATCCAATCGATCTGTATCTTCATAGCGATTCAGAAATATGGATTTATGGATCTCAAACTCGAACATATCGCTCTGCGGCTTTATTCCGAAATTCGGGAAGGTGTGATTCTTCTTTCTTCGAAAGGCATTCTTCTTTTTATCAATCTTTCCGCGAGGAAAATGCTTCGTCTTCCGGAGAACATCGGAACCGGAATAAATTTCGATCTTTGCGGTTATCTCGAAGGATTTCCTTCCGATTCCTTTTTTGAAAGAAAGGAGTTTATAAATCTCAGCGTTCAAACGGAAGAACAACCTCACCTATCGCACGAAGATTTCTTACACGTCCCCGAAAACAAGTACTTGGAAGTCTCCTCCTCTCCGATTCCGCTTTCCGGCAAAAACGGAGGAAGGGTTTATATTCTCAGGGACATCACCGAAAAAAAGGAATCGCTCGAGAAAATTAGAAAATTATTATATAGATTGGATCTGGATCTCGATCTCGCGCGGGACATCCAGGAAATGATCACTACCCGGGACTTTCCGGATTCTCCCGATTATAAAATCCATTCCCACTTTCAACCTTACGTCAAGGTCGGCGGGGATATTCTAAACGTAATCAAGGAGAAGGACGACAGTCTTCATATTCTTTTCGGAGACGTTTCCGGGCACGGAATTTCGGCTGCGATGGTTGCGGCCATGACCTCCATCGCGTTCGGAGCCTCGACCAAAAGAAGCAAACTCACCGATCACAATCTTCTTTTTATCCATCAACTTTTGAAGGATACGATCACGCTTCACTTTCTTTCCTCGGTTTATATGAGATACGTCCCCTCCATTCGAAGATTGGAATATAGTTACGGAGGACATCATCCGGGTTTGTTGATCCGAAACGGGGTCTGTTCCTTTATCGAAGGTTCGGGCGGAATTCTTTTTGCGATCGCGTCTCCGAAAATCCAAAGGTACGAGCTCGATCTTCAAAAAGGGGACAGGGTTCTTTTTTATTCGGACGGTTTGTTCGAGGTGAAAAACAGGGAAGGAAACATTCTCGGCAGAAATCAGTTTCTGGAAGCGGTCAAATCTTTGGTCGTGGACGATACGAACTCGATGATTCGATCGATTCTCTCCTACTCCGGTTCTTTCGGAGAAGGAGAGATGTCCGACGACGTCACGATCTTTTGTCTGGAAGTATTTTAGAATATTCTAATTTACGCGATTTTCTCGCGGATCAATTTCAAGAACGGAAGAAACTCGTCCAAGGTTCCGGGCAATTCGTATTCTATGGAATCCCCGGCGCGGATGATGTCCTTTTCTTCCAATGCGACCGCGATCCCGGCAAGGATCTCGTTCAATTCTCCCGTCTTTTCCTCGAAGCCGACTCCGTCGATCGAGATTCCCGCGAGATCCAGATCCGGTTTTCGGAGCTTCAAAGTGATAAACGAAGTCAGAAGAACGTTGATCTGTGAAATGGATTGGGTCAACAGCTCGGTCGCAACCTCGTCCTTTCCGGATTGATAAGCCTCGTTCACTTTTACGAAACCTTCTTTGAGTCCGCCTATGTTTCCGATAAACGTGTCGAGAATTTCCTTCAAAGTGGGAAGATCCAAATCCAACACTTGTGTTCTCGCGATCAGATCCATGATGAAAAGTTTCAAGTCTCTCAGATGTTCCAAAAAAGCTTCGATGGTTTCGGTGTTGTCCAGACTTCCGCAGTTCGAAGAGATCTCGGATACGATCTGTGAAACCGTGTTACCGGTTCCCATCGGTTTAATCTGATCGAGTTTAAGATGCAGCAGATTCGAAGCGGAATTCAAAACGGTTTGAATCCATCTGACTCCGTCGCTCAGTTCGGAAGATTCTTTTTCGGTAAGAGAATCCCTTCCGAACAAAGTGGAACCGACCTTGTCCACGTACAAATCCAATTCGGTGAGAGTGGAAACGAGAAAGTCCATCTCTTCGCCCACGAAAAACTCCATCTTGTTCGCGGACTCGATTCCTTGTTCGTTCATGCTGGACGCTTGAAATTCGATTCCGTCGACGGTGCAACCGAGAAGATATTTTCCTTTCGATTCAACCCACTTGTTGATTTCGCCGAAAACTTCGCCCAACTTCTTTTCGTTTTCAAGAGAACTATCTAAGAGATGTTCGTTGATGTAGATTTCCATTTCTATCTCCTGTTTTACTCGTTTCTCGCGCCTTTGAGGTTGTTGTTCAAGTAGGCGCCCACCGCTTTGTTCTTACCGACGCCCTGTTCCATATAAAGAAACTTGGACTTCAGTTTTTTCTCGTAACTCACGAGATGATTTTCGTATTCCTTGATCTTCTTGTTGTTATCGGTGACCTGCTCTTCCAGCATCTTCACCTTTCCGGCCACAAGTCCGCCTGCGTATTGAGTATAAGGTTTCACGTGTTCGAGAAGATCCACCGCTACCCCGGTGTCCATTCTCGCGTCCGAGTTCGTGTCGATCGCGAAAAGATTACGAACCGCGTCCGGGTTTTCCGCGAGTTTTGTTTTCAGTTTTTCCTCGTCGAGAATCAAAAACCCGTCCTGAATATCGGCCCATTTGCTGCCGACGTTTCCGGTGCTGATTCCGATGTCGCTTAACATTCTTACGGAACTTTCACCGCTGACGGGATAAGAGGAACTCGCGACGGTTTTCATACCCGCGATCAAACGAAGAACGGTATGTTCTCCCGATAAAAGACCGGTTTTGGTTTTTCCTTCCCAAAAACTTTGTCCGATTTCTCCGCCTTCTTCCTTTCCGTCGCGAACCGTCGCGTTCTTATCCACGGCGGTCGATTCTTTAGAAAACTTTAATACCGTGTTGTAAGCGGCGATGAACTCTTTAATCATCTCGATCCCTTTATCGGAATCCGTTTTGATGTCGATGTTCACCGGGGCTTCGGTTTTTTTGTGGAGATTCAGGGAAACTCCGTCGAGCACGTCCGTAAGTCCTTCGTTTTTGGGGCGATTGACTTCGATCCCGTCCACTAAAAAGACCGCGTCCTTCGCTTCCGCGATTTCCTTGGCGGGTTTAGCGCCGCGAAATTCCCCCGGAATCACTATATGAAAAGAATCTAATATTACGGTTTTACCGCTCGAGTTCGCGAAAAGAATCTTATGAGCCTTTTGTCCCGTTGGAAAATTCTTGAGATTCAACACGACCTTTCCGTTTTGTTTGGAAGCGGTTTCAAAGATCATCTTTTCTTTGTCGTTTTCTTTATAAAGAATTCCTAATTCTAATTTGTCTTCCTGAGCGAATTCAACGGAAGTAACGAGTTCGATTCTCGTGTTCTTCTTCAACTCCGTGGTGGGAATTCCGAATTGAAACGAACCGACGCTCGCGATTTCCATCCACTTCTTACCGTTCTCTTCTTTAAAAACGGGTTTTGCATCCGCGGGAACACCGTACTTTTCCGGTTGAAAAACGAGAATCTGATCCTGTTCGGGAAGAAGACTCAATTCTTTCGGAGGATCGGCAGGTTCGCTCGCGCCCACTAAGTTCGCGGCTTGCAGAACTCCATTAGAATCTTCGAATTTAAGTTTGCGATCCTTACCGGACAATCCCGCCGTAAGAGTAAGAACGTAATTGTCTCCGTCCACTTTAACGAGTCCAGTATTGACAAGACCGGCCGCGCCGACCTTGATCGCGGCCGCGAGATCCCGGATCGTTCCGCCCGAGAATTCGATTTCCTTTTCGCTGTCGCCGGAAAAGATTTTGAATCTTCCCGCAGGGATTTGTTTGTTCGCGTCCGTTTTATCTCCGGAGATTTGATGATACGTTGCGAGTTCTTTGATTTCGATTTTGCGTTTGCCCGCGCTCGCCGAACGAGACGCGTCTCCGCTGACAACACCTTCCGGTTCGGATATGATATTCTTCATCGCGAACGGAGCGGTAAAAGATATAAGTGCTCTTGTTTTATTCTGTAAGTCGGTCGTGACTACTTTGAGGTCGCTCCACGCTTTTGACTGAGCTTTGTTAAACGAATTCTGTTGCTCAAGTCGGCGGATCGGTTTGGCTTCCAATTCCACCAATTTCTTTACGATCAAATTTGTATCTTGTCCGGAGCTAAGTCCTGGAATCGTAAATGCGGGCATCTTGTCCTCCTACATTCTTAATCGGTCGAATCGGAAAAAAGATAAGGGAAAATGAAAAAATTCGATGTCGGAAAAACCGATTGCCGATCCTAAATGTCCGTGGATTTTAGTTCCGATTTTCGTAGGGAGAAATGAATGTTATCGCCTGTTTTGGGAGAATTTTTGGGGACCTTCGTATTGATTCTTTTGGGAAACGGCGTAGTCGCCGGTGTTTTGCTGGAAAGAAGCAAATCTAAGGACGGCGGTTGGATCGTGATCACAGCCGGTTGGGCCTTTGCAGTAATGATCGGAGTTTTTGTTTCGAACGCGTTCGGAAGTTCGGACGCACATTTAAACCCCGCGGTAACACTTGCATTTGCAATTAAGTCGGGAGATTTATCCAAGTTGATTTCCTATGTTCCCGCTCAAATCGGCGGCGCGTTTTTAGGAGCCGTATTCAATTATCTGCATTATCTTCCGCACTGGAAGGAAACAAAAGATCCGGGAAAAATTCTCGCGGTGTTTTCCACCGAGCCCGCGATTTCGCATGTCGCTTCCAACTTCTTCAGCGAATTCTTGGGAACGTTTCTTCTGATCTTGGGAATCGTTTCGATTTTCTCGCCCGCTATGCAGGGTTTAAGCGCGCATTTCGGCACGTTCTTGGTGGGAATTCTCGTCTGGAGCATCGGTCTTTCCATGGGAGGAACCACAGGTTACGCGATCAATCCCGCGAGGGATTTAGGTCCGAGACTCGCGCATTTTATTTTGCCGATCGCGGGAAAAGGTTCTTCGAATTGGAAATACGCGTGGCTTCCGGTGATCGCTCCGTTAAGCGGCGCGGCTTGCGCCGGATTGCTTTTGGGTTTCCTGAAAGTTTAAGGGAGAATGTTCCGTTTTTCTAATATGTTCCGAATTCCGCGTTGCGAAACATACGATCGCAACGCGAACGGTTCGAACTCTAAAATCATGATTTACGGATTTATCGGATTCCCGAAATGATGAAATTGATATGCGAAATCAGATTGTCGCTTTAATTTTTATACTATTTCTTTCCTTGGGTTTATTCGCCGAGCCGGGCGATCTAAAGGGAGAATGCAAACCGAAAGAATGGATCTGCGTTCTTACCAGAAACGACAACAACAAGATCGAATTCTACGTTCAGAACAGAAGTCCTTCGGGAGAATTCCCCTTTTCGCTTTATTTTAATTTTTCGGATCTTGAAAATTACCGGCCCGACGTAACATTACCTTTTCCTTATGTTTCCAAGGGAAGTGCGGAACCCCAAAAAGTTTTTACCCTAAATCTGATCAATAATGATAAGGACCGTTCCTATAGTTCGAGTATTTACGTAAGAGCCGGAGATTTTAACGCGCCAAAAAACAAAAACGTTATCTATCGTTTACCGTTCGAATCTGCTTCCCGAATCGGACAAGGTTACAACGGAAAGTTCACCCATAACGGACAGTTTCCGTACGCGTTGGACTTTACCCTTCCCGAAGGAAGCGCGGTTGTGGCGGCGAGAGAAGGTATTGTAATTACGACCGAGGATAAATACAAATTAGGTGGAACGACTCCGTATTATAAGGATAAGGCGAACTTCATCCAGATTCTTCATAAGGACGGAAGTATCGCGGAATACGCGCACTTAAAATACAAGGGCGTTTTGGTTCAAGTCGGACAAACTGTGAGAACCGGAGAAAAAATCGGATTGTCCGGCAACACCGGATTCAGTAGCGCTCCTCATCTGCACTTTCACGTTTTCAAACCCACAAGCGACTTTCAAATCTTGGACTCCTTTCCGACCGCGTTCGAAACCGACGAAGGAGTGTTAGACGAACTCAAAGAGGGGGTCGTATATTGGAATCCTTCGGTTATGTTGCCTGCCGGAAAAGTATTCTTTGAAGAAGATTTAAAGATTTGTTCCGATATTCTTCAGAAAAAACCGGTCAACTGCGAGGAAAGTTTCAATGCTCAGAAACGACCAATCTTAATTTTAGAAATTAGAAAACCGAGAAAATACGATCTACAAGTGGAAGTTTGTAGTCCGGATTCGATTTGCAAAAGAATCGATTGGGCTCTACAACCGGATCGTATTTTTTCCGTTCTATCATTTGATTGGAGCCTTTTTCCGCAACAATCCGGAAAGTATAGGATCCAAGTCATCAACGATATAGAAATCATCAAGACTTGGATCGTGGAACGTTAGAATATTAAAGATTCTTAAACTGTCGCCAAGGAAGAATAACGGATCACAAGATCCTCTTTCGACTTACGCACCTTGGGCGCGTTAACCAAATGATCCTTGTCCGCGTCTCGATAACCGAGCGCGAGAATGGAAGTTGATCTCAAACCTTTTTCCTTTAGACCGAGAAGCTCGTCCAAAGCCGCCGCGTTAAAACCTTCCATTGGAGTCGCGTCCACGCCTTCGACTGCGGCCGCCACGATTCCGGTTCCAAAAGCGATGTAGGTCTGTCTCGCTGCCCAGTTAAAACTCGTTTCGCTGGTTTGAGACTTCAGCCAACCGAGCATGGAGTTTTTAAAACCTTGCAAAGAATCAGTTCCGATGTTTCTCGTATTTGCAATTAATTGAATATAATTTTCAATCTTATCTTCGGTGATTCCGTCCCAAGCGGTAAAAACCAAAAGATGGGAAGATTCCGTAATCTGCGGTTGATTATTTGCGACGGGAAGAATTTTACGTTTGAGTTCTTCGTCTTCGATGACAAGAACGTTGTAAGGTTGTAGTCCGAAACCCGAGGCGGTGAGGCGAATCGATTCTAAGATTCTTTCCACTTTTTCGGGAGGCAATTTCTCGCCGGTCATTCTTTTGGTCGCGTAGCGCCAGTTCATTTTCTCCAGTAAATCCATGATTCACTCTCCTAGATCGTATCCCGATTCTTTGTTTTTTTGGGTTTCGGGATTCAAGATGTTCACTTGTTATAAACACCTTAACAAGATAGACGGATAAAAGGAAAAGGAAAAAAACAAAAAATCAGTGGGAGAGAGACATTTTTTTTTGGCATTCTCCGCGCACTTGATGCATTACATCGGCTAAGGAGAATTCTCCCAACTTAGCCTCGAGCGCGGCTTGGGCCTGGGCAAAAATACATTCGAGCGTCGGGACAATTCCCATTCCGATGGTACAGTCCTGTTTCGGATGGTCGTGAACGTTGAATAAACATTCGGAGGCCTCGATCGCCCTGTAGATATCGGAAAGTAGGATCTCCGTTGCCGGTTTTGCCAGAGAAGCTCCGGGAACACCCTGTCTTGTAAAAACTAAACCGGCCTTTCTCAATTTTCCGATCAGAGTTCTTACGATTGCGGGATTGGTTCCTACCGATTCTGCGATCGTGTCGGAGGTTGTATCTCCCCCTTTTACGTCTTCGAGAAAAGTTAGAATGTGAATTGCAACGGCGTAACGACTGGGAATGGCCAAGATTTTGTTCCTTTACTCAGTATTCAATGGTTTAGACGGGTCTCTGCCAAGAAGAATTCGGGTTTTTCTTTCGAATAATATCGGTTTTCATCTAAGATTTTCTTTTTAAAAATTGAGAATCAGTTTTTAAGATAAACTCTTCGGTTTCCAAAGGGATGTAGGAACTACCACAATTCTCGATCAGTGCGAAATCCCGAAGCGGACCAAAAAATGTGGGAACTCTTACAAACTCCGAAAAATAACCGAACCCCGAGTTTTCTCCCGTCCAAAAATTAGAAGGGAAGTACAAACCTGTCATCGAAATCTCCCTTAGAATCATTGACTCCCGGTAAAGCAGGTTTAAACAGGAATAGAATCCACCGACAACTCCCAAACGGGTTTTTGAATCAGCGGATTCCGAGAATTTTCAGGATATCCAAGTGTCAAAACCAAAAGTACAGGAACAAACTCCTACGACAACGGGCCAAAACGGTTCCACCAACGGGAATCATACCGAAATCAACCTAACGAACCCGAACATATTTTTTGATCGGGAACTTTCCTGGGTGGATTTCAACCGACGCGTGTTGGAAGAAGCGAACGATCCTGAAAATCCTCTTTTGGAAAGATTGAAATTCTTAAGCATCACCGAAACGAACTTGGACGAATTCTACATGGTGCGCGTAGCCGGACTCCGCAATCTCGTAAAGGAAGGAAACGACGAAAGAAGTTTAAACGGGGACAGCGCGTCCGAAATTCTTTCCGACTTATCGGATAAAGTCCGGGCTTTCGTCCGCGAAGAATACGAAACCTTGGCGACTACATTAGAAGAATTGAAAGTAGCCGGAATACATCTGATTCTCAATCCGGAAGAATTGACGATCGACGAAATCAAACAGATCCAAACGTATTATAAGGAAGACGTGTCGCCGATCTTAACCCCTCTTGCAATCGACACGGCCCATCCGTTTCCGCATATTCTCAACAAGTCGCTGAACCTCGCGATGGTATTGAGCACCGAAGACGAAAAGACCGGAGGAAAAAAAGATCTGTTCGCGGTCGTACAAGTGCCTTCGGTTCTTCCTCGGTTTTTACAACTGAAAAGCAAGGGAGACGAACGAAGATTCTTTCCTTTGGAAGAGATCATCAAACTGCACGTAGACGATCTTTTTTACGGAATGACCGTAAAGGAAATTTATCCGTTCCGAATCGTAAGGGACGCGGACATTTCCATCGACGAAGAAAAATCCGTTAAGGATTTGCTCATCACGATGAAGGACGAATTGAGAAACCGAATCTGGGGCGACGCCGTTCGGATGGATATTCATCAGGGAACTTCTCCCTTTATCAAAAACACGTTACGCGAGCTTTTGGAACTTCAGGATCACGAAGTGTTTGACGTCGCTTCCATTTTGAACATCAGCGACGCGATGTTTTTTTACGGACTCGATCATACTTCCAAACTCAAATACCCTTTCTTTCAACAGAAGACCACTTTGAAGTTCGATACTCCGGAAAAGATTTTCGAAGCGATTAAAAAGAAAGACAGACTTTTGCATCACCCGTATCAATCCTTTTCCGCGATCGAAGACTTGCTCCGAATTTCCTCGGAAGATCCGAAGGTTCTCGGAATCAAGATGACGTTGTATCGTACGAGCGGGGATTCTCCGATCATTCAATATCTGGGACAAGCGGCGGAGAATGGAAAACAAGTGACCGTTCTCGTGGAACTCAAAGCTCGTTTCGACGAGGAAAGAAACATCAAATGGGCGCAGAAACTCGAAGCGCGGGGCGTTCACGTGGTTTACGGCGTTGTCGGATTAAAAATTCACTGCAAGATGCTTTTGGTGGTCCGCAAAGAGGACGACCACATGGTGCGTTATGTGCATCTTGGAACGGGAAACTACAACTCGACCACTTCGAAGTATTACACCGATCTCAGTTTTTTCACGGTAAACAAACAGATCACCGAGGACGTGGCGACGATCTTCAACACGATCACGAGTTACGCGAAGATGCCGACTCTGAATCTTCTTTCGGCTTCTCCTCACAATCTGAAATCGACGTTTCTTACTCTGATCGATAAGGAAAGAGAGAACGCTCTCGCCGGAAAACCCGCGAGAATCATTTTCAAGATGAACTCCCTCGTAGATCCGCATATTATTCTTTCCTTATATAAGGCGAGCCAGGCGGGCGTTCAGGTGGATCTGATCATCCGGGGAATCTGTTGTCTCAAACCCGGCTTGAAAGGGATTTCCGAAAACATCACCGTTCTTTCGATCGTGGGAAGATTTTTGGAACACACGAGAATCTATTACTTTCATTCGGGAGGAGCCGAATCGGTTTTTCTCGCATCCGCGGATTGTATGCCCAGAAACTTCGAAAGAAGAATCGAGGTTTTGTTCCCGATCATAGAAGGTAAGAATAAGGACAGAATCAAAAAGATTCTGGACGTTCAACTCAGGGACAACGTAAAGGCTCGTTTTTTGCACCCAGACGGACATTACAAAAAAAGAATATTAGAAAAAGACGAAAAACTCGTCGATTCTCAGATCGAAAGAATGAGTTTCACGGAATAAAAATTTTCAAACGAACATGACTACAACCTCGACAATCAACAAAACGGAACTCAAATCCCTCATCGGACCCGGAAAGATCTTTTTTAGAAACGATCCGGATTTCGACGAAGCCACCTTTCTTTCCTTCGGAACCGATAGGACCAAGGTTTACAAACCGGATTTCGACATTCTCGCGTTTCCGACGACCACGGAAGAAGTTGCAAAAATCGTAAAGTACGCCTACGAAAACGAAATCTCGATCGTTCCTTCCGGCGGTAGAACCGGATATGCGGGCGGAGCGATCGCAAAAAATCAGGAACTCGTTCTTTCACTCGTAAAGATGGACAAGGTCCTGGACTTCGATCCTTTTTTCGGAAGTATCAAGGTGCAAGCCGGGATGATCACAAAAAATCTCCACAAGGAAGCGGAAGAAAGAAATTTCTACTTTCCAGTGGACTTCGCTTCGACCGGCTCTTCGCATATCGGCGGAAACATCGCGACGAACGCGGGCGGAGTGAGGGTCGTTCACTACGGATTGATTCGTCAGTGGGTTCTGGGTCTTACCGTCGTTACCGGAACCGGTGAAATCTTGGAATTCAACGGCGAGGTTTTGAAAAACAACACGGGTTACGATCTCAAACAGCTTTTTATCGGCTCCGAAGGAACGTTAGGCGTCATTACCGAAGCGACCTTAAAACTCACGACCAAACCTCTGGACAACCGAGTGTTGCTCGTTGCGGTTCCCGACTTTGCGTCCATTCTTTCCTTGTTCAAGGAAACACATCAGGTAAAAGTTCCTTTACTCGCGTTCGAATTCTTCACCGAATATTGTTTAGGAAAAGTGAAAGCACATCTCGGAGTTTCCGATCCGTTTCAAACTCCGAGTCCGTATTACGTTTTGATGGAATTCGAAATCGCGGAAGAATCGGACGATGAAAAATTGTTCGGCTTCTTGGAAACGATCACCGAAAAAGGTCTGATCAGCGACGGAAGTCTCGCACAAAACTCGAGACAATCAGAAACCTTCTGGAAATACCGCGAAGGAATCAGCGAAAGTATTTCCATCGAATACACGGTTCACAAAAACGACATCTCCCTTCCTTTGAGAAACATGGAACCGTTTCTCGTAGACATGGAAGCGTTGTTAAACGGAAAATATCCGGGTTTTGAAATCGCGCTTTTCGGTCACGTGGGAGACGGAAATCTTCACCTAAACATCGTTAAACCGAAGGATCTTTCCAACGAGGAATTCTTCAAGAAGTGCAAGGACGTAGATCCGGATATGTTTCGTTTATTACAAAAATATCATGGATCGATCAGCGCCGAACACGGAATCGGACTTTTAAAAAAGGACTTTCTCCATTTTTCAAGAACGCAGGGTGAGATTCTCCTGATGAAGGAAATCAAAAAGTCCATGGATCCTAAAAACATCATGAACCCGGGCAAAGTGTTCTGATGATTTCGACAAACGGTTCCGGCGGTAAAAAACCGAGCAAGAGAAAGAAGAAGATACAATCCGAACACCGGATTGTTATGCGAAGTCTTACTCTGGACGATTACGCCGACGTCAAGGAGATCATGGACATCGTCTTCCCGGAGTTCGACGGGGCTTGGAAGAAGAATCAGTTCGAATCCCAGATCACGAAATTTCCGGAAGGTCAGATTTGTATCGAGGACAACGGTAAGGTTGTCGGCGCGGCCATCAGCCAGATCATCAAATGGGCGGATTACGGCGACAATCATACCTACGAAGAAATCGTTGGAAAGGGCGATCTTAAAAATCACAACGAAAACGGAGACTCTCTTTATGGAGTCGATATCTTCGTTCACCCCGAGTATCGCGGACTTCGTCTCGGTCGAAGACTTTACGACGCAAGAAAGGAACTCTGCGAGAAACTGAATCTCAAAAGAATCGTTGTCGGCGCTTGGATGCCCGGTTACGAAAACTACGAAGACAATATGACGCCCGCGCAATACATCGAAAAGGTGAGAGACAAGGAGATCTACGATCCCGTTCTTTCCTTTCAGCTCGCCAACGGGTTTCACGTTCGTAAACTCAAACGCGGATATTTCGGAAACACGAAGGGCTTCAGCTCTTACGCGGTTCTATTAGAATGGTTGAATATATACTACGAAAAAGAAGAGACCGCGCTCATCGGCGGTCAAAAAACCGTGGTCCGCGTGGGCGTGGTTCAGATGCAGATGCGTCCCGTAACAGGCATCGAAGAACTAATGCGCCAGGTGGAATTTTTCGTGGATACGGTCGCGGGTTACAACGTCGACTTCGTATTATTTCCCGAATTTTTTAATGCGTCTTTGCTCGCGAGATACAACGATCGAAGTCCTTCCGACGCGATGCGCGCGCTTTCCAGCCACACGGACAGCATCATCGAAAAGATGGTCGAGCTTGCTGTTTCATACAACGTGAATATCATCTCGGGAAGTATGCCCGAATACAGAGACAACACTCTTCACAACGTTTCGTATCTTTGCAGAAGGGACGGAACCTACGAGGAACAATACAAACTTCACGTCACACCAGACGAGGATTTTTATTGGGGAGTTAAGGGCGGTTACAATCTTTCCGTTTTCAACACCGACGCTTGTAAGATCGGAATTCTAATCTGTTTCGACGTGGAGTTTCCCGAACTTCCGAGATTTTTGGCGGAACAGGGAATGGACGTTCTTTTTGTTCCATTCTACACCGATACGAAAAACGGATACAATCGAGTCAGACATTGTGCGATGGCGAGAGCGATCGAAAACGAATGTTACGTCGTGATCTCTGGTTCGGTCGGCGCGCTTCCTCATGTGGAGAATATGGACATTCAATACGCGCAGTCTGCGGTTTTTACTCCTTCCGATTTCGCGTTCCCGCACGATTGTGTCGCCGCGGAATCGGTTCCGAACACGGAGATGACTTTGATCGCGGATTTGGATCTGGATCTTTTGAAAGAACTCCGCAAAAAAGGTTCCGTTCGAAATCTTTCCAATCGAAGAAAGGATTTATACGAACTCAAATGGATTTACGAATCATGAAAATATTCTCCATTGTTACGATTTTACTTTGGCTTTTGTTTGCGGGTCTTCAATACAACGATCCCGATCCTTGGCTTTGGGTTCCGATCTACATGAGCGTCGTTTTCTTATATGCAGGATATTTAATATATCCGGAGAAAACGAAACTCTGGCTCAGAACTTCTCTGATTCTTTCCGCGCTTTTTTCCGCGGGAACCGTTCTTGCGGCGATGCAGATCCAAAATCTTTCCTTCGACGACGAGGTTACGAGAGAAATGGGCGGCTTGATCCTGTCAGCGATTTGGTCGAGAATTCCCGGTTATTGGATTCGCAAAAAGGAAACAAAGAGAGAATCGAGTGCGGTTTGATAAGAATGAAATCTTTCAATATCACAAGAAGAGGAATTTTTATTCCGGTCTGATTTTTCTCGGTTCCGTCTTTCTCGCGATTCTTCTTTTGACGCTGACTACATTCGGAATTCTTAAATTAGAAATTCCGGGTTTAAGCGAAATCCAAAAGTTCGCGCTTTCCATCGGAAAGGAAATCAAAAAGCCGAGTCTGATCGGCGTTTTCTACACGACTTTGTTCGGCGGTTTATTCTTCTTTTATCTTCCCATCGAATTCTTATATATCCGTGCGACGTATTCCAAACTGGACGGAAGCGATTTAGTTTTTTTGCATATTCTAGGTTTATTGATTTCTTTTACGATCAATTACTTTCTGGGGAGAATCGCCGCGCGCGCCTGCATCAAGTTGATCAGCCCGAAAAAATTCTATCGTATGAAGGGTTTTCTCAATCGTTACGGCGTCCTTGCGATCTTTGCGTTCAACGCTCTTCCCCTGCCCGCTCCGATCTTAAGCGCGGTTTTGGGCGTGATCCGTTATAAGAAAAAAGTTTTTTATCCGGTGTTCGTTGCGGGACAACTTACGCAGTGTTTGGTGATTCTTTTTTTCGTTCGCCATGTTTTTACCGGTAAGTTTTTTTTAGAAACGTGGTAGTTCCTACATTTGTTTTAAAAACAAATTCAAACGAAGCCACAAAGAGATCGTAGTAGTTCCCACATCGTTTGAAGAACAAATCCTCAACAACTTCCAGGAAGTAGTAGTTCCTACACTTCTCTTACGAACGAATTGTCAGGGAAGTGTCATAGCTTTCTCATTCCCTAAGTTCTAATTTCTAAAATTTTTTCCGACCGCAGAAATGATTTCTCCGCATTCTCCCTTGACTCTGAATGCCGCCGAAAAAATATTGAGAATCATTTTCAAAATCGAAAACGAAACAAATGAAACAAAAATCAATTCTGTCTCTTTCTATTCTAATCTTATTTTTATTTTCTTGGGGAGTTCCCGCACAACCCGAAGAGAATCCGTCGGTCGACAAAGATAAACAAACTCCGAACGGACAAGGACAACAACCTGTCCCGACAACGACAAACGGAGACGATTCCGAAAAAGAAAAATGGTCCAAAGGAACCATCTCCGTCATCGGAAAAAGAAAAACCGATCTCAAACGGATTCCCGGATCGGCGACGGTGATCGAAAAAGAATTCTTAGATCAAGTCAAACCGGTCGACTCGATGGAAGTTTTAAGAAGAGTTCCGGGCGCTTCGATCCGTTATCAAGATACGGGTTTGATTTTAAACATCGGTTTTCGCGGCGTAAACAACGATCTCGGAAGAAAGGTTCTTATCTTAGAAGACGGAATCTTCACGTCCTTAAACCCCTACTCGGCGCCGGAACAATACTATACGCCTAACATCGATCGTATGGAAAGAATCGAAGTCGTAAAAGGATCGGGCGCGATTCTTTTCGGGCCTTCCACGATCGGAGGTGTGATCAACTTCATCACAAAACGTCCTCCCAAAGAACCGGTTCTTTCCGTTTCGACGCAGGGAGGTTCTTACGGATTCTTTGCTTCTCAGATTTCTTACGGAGGAACGTTCGGAAACACGGGAATCGACATTTCCGTTTTGAGAAAACAAGGAGACGGTTTCCGAGATCATCAGGATTTCCGATTGCACGAGTTTTCTTTTAAGTCCGTGACCGACCTAAACGACAAACATACCCTTACCAGCAAATTCTTGGGTACGGTGCAGAACGCGAACATGACGTATCTCGGATTGACCACCGCTCAGTTTTGGAACAATTCTTCCTCGAACTTTGCGGAACAGGACAATCGACAACTGCAAAGATATTCCGGCGATTTAGGTCACGAATGGAAACTTACGGACAATTCCAAACTCGTGACGAAGGTGTACGCGGCTTACACGGAAAGAAACTGGGCGAGACAGAATTACGTTCGAAACACGGGTTCGTATTACAGCAATTATCCGGGCAACGTCATCAAAGCGTATGATACGGAACCTTTCGTAAACCGTCCGGGCGATACGGTTTATATGCTCGATAGCGTGGGTCATAGAAATCGTTCGTATCGTTTTGTCGGCGCGGAATCCCGCTATCAATTGGATTATCAGTTTTTCGGAATTAAGAATCAGCTCGACGCCGGTCTTCGTTATCACTATGAAACCGCGGACATCAAATATCTGGACGGACCGTCTACACCCGATTATGCGGTCTTCGGAAACGGACTCGGCAACCCGCCGACGGGAACGGCTTCTTCCGAATATTCTCTGGCGAAATCCGGAAACCTAAGAGATCACGAGGTCAACAACACGAAATCGGTCGCGGGATTCGCGCAGAACAGTTTCAAATTCTATGATAAGTTTTCCGTGATTCCCGGAGTTCGTTACGAAACGTTTACGCAGAATAGAACGATTCTCCGTCAACAAGCGATCGATCCTGCTACGAACCAACCCGATCCGAACGCGCCTTCTCAGGAAGTCGACAAAGGAAGCAGACACGTTTATCACGTTGTCATTCCCGGTTTAGGTCTTACCTACGATATTCGAAAGGATCTGACTTGGTTCGCGGGAGCGCACAAAGGATTCTCCCCTCCTAGATACCAGGACGCGTTGAACAACTCCGGAGTTATCAACAAAATCGATCCCGAATATTCGTATAACTACGAAACGGGAATTCGCGGAGATATTACGAATTACTTAAACGCTCAGGTGACTTACTTCGATCTGAATTATATCAACCAGATCATCATCACTTCTTCCACTTCCGGAAACGATTCCGCTTCTTCGGCAAAGAATGGTGGACGAACCTACAGCCGAGGTTTGGAAACGAACGTCACCTTCGATCCCGCAAAACTTTTCGACGCTTCGTTTAAACTTCCGATCGATTTGATTTATACGAGAGCCGATGCGAAGATGAATCAATATTCCATCGATACTTCCAAGGTTACGGCCAACCAATCTCTTTTGGACTTTATCGTCACACAAAAGGATAAGAACGGAAACTACGTTCCTTACGTTTCCAGAGATACGGCGACTCTCGCGATCGGATTCGTTCATCAGAAAGGTTTTTATGCGAGAGCGGAATATCAATACTTCTCCGCGCAATACCACGACGACGCGAACACTCGCACCGTTTATTGGGCCGATTCGATCACGGATCCTCTCGGAAAAAAAGTATTACAATATATGAATATTACTTCGGACAGCTCCGGGGAAACCGGTGTAATTCCGGCCTATTCTCTCATCAACGCTTCTCTGGGTTACAAACATCCGGTCAAACGTTGGAGCGTTTTTCTTACGGGTAAGAATTTAGCCGACGTTCGTTACATTTCCGGACGTCTTCCCGAAGGAATCCAAGTCGGTCCGTTTCGCCAGATCAATGTAGGAGTTACCTTTGAACTTTGATCCATCCGGAATTTTTAGCGGTTGTTCCCGCGAATTCATCCCAACCCCCGATTTTCGATTGACGAAAATGGTGATATTGAGAATTAGTATCAATATCATAACAACCAGTTCATCGAAAATTCCCCGGTTGCGGGCAAAACGCCCACTTCCGGGACCTTTTTTCAAAGACATCCAGGAGACCTTTATGAATCTAAAAACATTCGCTTCCCTTCTGCTCCTTTCGAGCCTGATTTTATTCTCCCATTGCAAACCGGAGAATAAATCCAACGACACGACTATGTTAGCCGGAGTGCTCGCGTTGGGAACCGTGCCGACCGCAAACAAAGCGCAGGTAGTGGACCGTTATCTCAAACTCGGTTACGAATCCTATGACCAAAGTTATAAGGACGCGGTGGCTCTTCAGACTGCGGTAAATACGTTCGCGGCGACCGCAACTCCGACCGCGGCGGATCATACAAATCTCAAAAATCTTTACGTAATCGGAAGAGCTTCCTACTTGGTGACCGAAGCGTTTCGTTTTTCTTCCGGTCCCGTGGACAATTCCAACGTTCTCGGTTGCGGCGACGCAGCTGATGGTTCCGGAACTCAGGAATGCGAAGGACTTCTCAACGCATGGCCGTTAGATGAAGTGACTATTGATAACTTTATTGCAAACAATGCGGTCGGCGCTACGACCTATACGAATATCTTAGCTGCAAACGGAAACGCCGCTGCGACGAACGCGCCAACTGCAAACGAAGGCAATGACGAAAAAGTCGTTCTCGTAGGTTGGCACGCAATCGAATATCTTCTCTGGGGTCAGGATCTTTCCAACGGAGGAATCAACCAAATTTCCGGTCAAAGGCCGGTCAGTGATTTCGCAAACGCGAATGCAAGTGGGGCCAAAAGAAAAGCTTATCTGAAAGCGGTAACTGACGCGATGGTAGCACAACTCAAATTGATCCGCGACCAATACGCGACCGGAACTTCTTATTCAACCGCATTCAAATCCAATCCAGACGCGGCGATCACCGCAATCTTTCAAGGTCTCGGAAAGTTCATCGCGGGAGAATGGGGTGGACAAAGACTTACCGGAACCTTCGACGGACAACAAGAAGAGGAACATTCCTGCTTCAGCGATACGACCAAAGCGGACTTTTACTACGACGCTCAAGGCGTGTTGAACGTTTGGAACGGTTCTTACGAACTTAAAAAAGGAAGCGTAACTTCCACCGGACCGGGACTCGGAAGCCTTTTCGGAACGTTAACCGCTCCTCCGATCGTGACCCAGGTCACCGCTTCCAGAAACGCGTTCTGTTTGAATCTTCCGGAAGAAACTTCCGATCCGAACTACACGACTTCTTGTCCGACCGGATCCTTAACGGGAAGATACGATCAAATCATCCGAAACGTCGATTCCGAGTATAAGATTCTTTTCGATACTCAAAAACTGATCGGCGACACTCTGAAAAAAACAATCACAGACGCGGCAAAGGCCGTGGGCGTTTCCATCACGGACTTTTCGATTTAAGTTAAAAATACATTACAAAAGATGAATGGTTATGAAAGACAAAATATCAAAAAAGAGGGAAGAGAATTCTTCCCTTTTGGTTTCAATCGATTCTAAAATCAAAACGGGACTCCTCATCGGAATCCTTTTCGGTTTATTCACGCAGTGTAACACCGATTTGTTGGATCACAAAAAGAAGAACCACGACCAGGATACGGCGGCCATTCTTCTTTTTTTAGCGAACCAAGATCCGGGCGAACAATACTCGGGCGGTCTTACGACCACGTTCGATACCACGGTCAACGCGTTCGATCTCGTCGCGTCCAATCTTCGAGACGGCGGAAACATAGACTTTCAAGGCGGGAATTCATTCTTCAATCGTCTTTGGGTGCAAGGCGGGAACTCCGCTTCAGACGGACTCGGTCCCGTGTTTAACAGCACGTCCTGCAACGGTTGTCACGTAAAGGACGGAAGAGGAACGCCACCCGCAAGCGGAAGCAGTTCTTTTACAACCATGTTAATTCGAGTCAGTAAAAACGGAAAAGATCCGATCACCGGCGGACCCGTGGGACTCGATAACTACGGACTTCAGATCAACGATCACGGAGTTACAGGTCCTCCCTTGGTTCCCGGAGAAGCCACAACCACGGTTACGTTTGCGGAAGAACCAGGAAACTTTCCGGACGGAGAAGCGTATTCTTTAAGAAGACCGACCTTTACGATTTCCGCCTGGGCCTTCGGAACACCGGCGGTCGTAAATCAATCTCCACGTACATCTCCTATGATTCCGGGACTCGGTCTTTTGGAAGCGATTCCAGAAGCGACCATTCGTTCCTTTGCGGACGAGAACGACGCGGACGGAGACGGTATATCAGGAAAACCGAATACTGTGTGGGACGCGAAACTGCAGAAAAAAGTTTTGGGTAGATTCGGATGGAAAGCGAACGAACCGAATCTGACTCAACAAAATCAAGGCGCGTTTTTGGGCGATATAGGAATCACAAGTCCCCTCTTCCCGACTCAAAACTGTACTGCGGCTCAGACGAATTGTCTCGCATCCACTCCGGGCAACAACGGAACCGCGGAAGGAACCGAAATCTCCACACGCACGGCGGACTTAGTGACTCTTTACACGAAACTCGTAAGCGTTCCCGGAAGAAGAAACTGGACGCATCCCGACGTGGTTCGCGGGAAACAATTATTTTCCGATATCGGATGTAACGCCTGTCACAAACCTTATATTTATACGGGTTATTCGGAAGGATTTCCCGAAATTTCTTTCCAACACATAAAACCTTATACGGATCTCCTTCTTCACGATATGGGAACCGATCTCGCCGACAACAGAGAGGACTTCGAGGCTTCCGGTTCGGAATGGAGAACGGCTCCTCTTTGGGGAACCGGACTCGTTCAGAAAGTCAACGGTCATAACAATCTACTTCACGACGGACGAGCAAGAGGTCATAAGGAAGCGATTCTTTGGCACGGCGGCGAGGCTTTGACATCCAGAAATAAATTCGTCAATCTTCCGAAAGCCGATCGGGACAAGCTGATTTTATTCCTGGAGTCTTTATGAGAAGTTTAGAATTTACTCATATATCTTCGGCGAAAACCGCGCTCGCGCGTAAGATCAAAATTTTGGTTTTCAGCGCGGCGATCATTCTTCCGGGAATCCGTTGCGAGGATCTCGGAAAAATCACCGGAACCGAAACCCTTTTCGTGGCCTTATTCGCAAACGCGAGTATGGGAGAATTTTTGAACTACTCCGCAAATCAAGTCGCGGTTCCTCAGTTCAATCGTCTTGTGACTGCGACTCAGGATTTAAAAACGAGCGCGACCGCGTACAATACGACTCAGAACGCGACTACGTTAGGCGATCTTCAAACCAAATGGTTGGCGGCAAGAAGAGTTTTCAAACAATGCGAAGTCTTCTACATCAACCGTTCCTATCTTCCTTCCAATTATTTTCATAGATTGGACGGTTATATCTTGGGAGAAACGAGCAGACCGGTAGCGAGCGATTTGGATACGGCCGCCGCTTCGAGTCCGAGTCAAAGTACGGTCGATTCTTATCCGTTGACTCGAAAGGGATTTGCCGCGCTCGAATATTTTATCTTCAATGACGGCGCGGGAAGCAATACGATCGCGAACATCAACACCGCAAACACCGGGAGCGCGGGTCGCCGTGCCTATATCGTCTCGCTCGCGAACGTGATACAACTGGACGCGTTTCGTCTTTCCAATTCCTGGAGCAATACGTCCGGAAACTTCGCCGGAGAAATGGCGACCGGAACCGGTTCCTTCGGAGGGATCAAGGATGCGGTGGATTCGTTTATCAACGGAATGGTTCAGTTGGAATACGTAAACCAGGACGTTCGTATCGGAGTTCCCGCCGGACTTACGTTAGCCGGAACCACGCAGTATCCCGCGAAGTTGGAATCGATTTACAGCGATTCGGCTTACAAGGATCTATTGTCTTCTCTCGAAGGTTTGGAACTTGTTTATTACGGGAACGCGGGAGAATCGGACGCAAGATCTCTCAGCTATCTCGTTCAGTTTCAGAACAAGGCCTTGGACGCGCGTATAAAAACGAAGATCTCCACGTTAAAGTCTTTGATTCAAGGAAGAATCAACGCGTCCGCAACTCTCAAAACGGATCTGACCGGAAATCTAAGTTTCGTGAACACGGAAATTTATACTCGCTTTAAGGATCTTCGCGTCGCGTTCGCAACCGAAGTGATCGGAATCTTAGGAGCCAACGCCCTTCCATCCAACGCGGACGGGGATTGACGTTCCGCGTTTCAAACCGGGTTCTTACAAAAGAATCCGGATTGAAAACAAAAATCGAAATTACATTCTAAATTTGGAATATTCCATTCTTTAAAACGAAAAAGGAATACACGCCGCGTTTCCGACCGCGTTCGAATACGCGTAAGAATGTTTTGTAAGCCCCGGATCAGCGCCGGAATACGAAACGAAATCGTTCGTCGAAACGTATAAATAGTTTTTATGAGAAACGGCGATCTTTCCGGCGACGGCATCGAACGTTCCATCGATCCCGCTTGTCGCGAACGGCAAGGAAATCAATGTCCAATTCGCGCCGCCGTCCGCGGTTTTAAAAAGTTTCACAAGAGAATAGTCCACGCCGTAAAGCGCATAACCGTCGTTCACGGTTAAGAATTTCACTTTCCAAAAACTTCCACCGGTTAAGTTATGCGTCACTGTAGTCCAAGACGCTCCGCCGTTTACGGTTTTTCCTAAAGAATTCGCGGCGCCCACCCAACCGTTTAAAGAATCCAAAAAGAAAAGTTTGGATCGATACGACGTGGGACCGCTTGTCGCATTAAAACTTGCGCCTCCGTCGGTCGAACGATAGACGTTCATCCCCGAACCGGAATTCGAAGCGGTGTATAAAATTTCGGAAGGCGAAAGCATAACGAGATCATAGATCGACGTTTGTTTTGCGATCGGATAACGGACCCAAGATTCTCCTCCATCTCCGGTTCGATCCAGAAAAGATTCGGAACCGGAACTCTCGTTATAAACATATCCTTTGCGAATCCCGTTCGCCGCATCCGCAAACAGAATCGCGTTGTAATATCCGGTCGATTTCGGACCGAAATAGACGGGACCTATATAAGAAGATTCGAATTTCATCGGAGACCAATTATTACCCGCGTCCGAAGTTTTGTAAGTCACGGTCTCTCCGTTGATCGCATACATCGCCGCCTCGGATTGAAACGAATAACCGAACGTATAACCGCCCTTAAGCGGAGAAGTTGGAGTTCGATTTGAAAAAAGAATTCCATCCGTACTGAACGAGAGCGTAACTTCCTCTTTGGAATTGGTTTCGTAAGAACCGGATCGATTGTAAGCGGCCGCGATCGAACCGGAAGGAAAAAGTTTGATTTCGTTTGCAGTCACGGGCTTCGGCGGAGCGTATGAGGCTTGAGAACACCAGGTCATCATCAAAAGTTGCGTTTGGTCGATCGCGTCTTCTTTTTTACAATCCGCGACGAACGCGAATAAACCGCATAAAAGAAAAAGGCGGAATTTTACGTAAAACGCGGATCGTAAATGCAAACGATTCATTTTCAAATGCTCCCTTATCGAATTTTTTCTAACCGCAAGAAATCACCGAATTCAATCGACGGAACTTCGTTTAACAATAGTATCCGAAAACGAAGGATTCAAGTCATATTTTTCTTTAAAAATAAACGCATCGATACAGAATCAGATTTAAGACTTTCGAATATACCGAAGCGGATCGATATGAAACGGATTCTTTTCAAAATTCTAATCTATCTCCCCTTTCCATTTCTTTGTATGAGTCAGATTCACTACGAAAAAATCAACCTCGAGGAATTGATCCGAAGTTCTTCGCATATCGTTCTCGTTCGACCGTCCGATCCCGCTTATTCGATCCGAAAGATAAAAATAGACGCTCATCTTTTAAAAGAACTCGGAATCCAAACCAAACCCAAAAACAAGATTCCCGATTTCGAGAGAAGAATTTATCAGTATCAAATCCTCGAAGTTTATAAGGGAAACATAAACGAAAAGGAAATCAAAACCCTACCCGCAAACTACCGAAGTTCTTTGGAACTACACGCGTTGTATTACGGAATCGGACTTTCCAAATCGCCGATCTATCCGCATTACGAATCTTCGCTGAAGGAAACGGACGAACAACAAAATCAGAATTTTATACTATTCTTAAATACGACCGACACGCCTGGAGAATACGAATATAGCGTAAGTGGAGGCGCGGAATCTTCGGATAAAAAAGAGGAAATTCTCGGTTTAATCCGAAAGACATCGAACGCAAACGGTCTTTGAAAACCGGACTCGCCGCGTCCAAATCCTACTTGCATTCCAAACGCATCTTGATTTCATTCTCAGGAAAAACAAACAATGGAGAATGGAATGAATCCTGCGATCGTCGCGTTATTGGGCTTTTTACTTTGGACTCTTATACTCGGACTCTGGCTCGTGAGCATCCGAACCTTCAAAGTTTTGATCAAAGAAAAACAGTCGAACGAGTTTCCCGCCGGGATCAAACACGGAAGCGAATTCTATTGGAGACTCAACCGAGCGCACGTCAACTGCATCGAGAACCTTCCGATCTTCGGGTCCTTGGTTTTGATCGCGGCCTTTACGGGAGTTTTGGACGAAACGTTCGCGCTCGTATCTCAGATCGTTCTCGGCGCTAGAATCTTTCAAACGCTTTCCCATCTCAGTTCGGGCTCCGTTCTCGCGGTCAACGCTCGTTTCACCGGCTTTGTAACTCAGTACGGATGTTTCGGATTTCTTCTTTGGCAGATTCTCCATAAATCCGGAATCGTCTAAATCATGATCGTATTTGCGGACAAAGAAAAAGAACCCAAGGAAGCGAAAAGTTTCTGGGCTTCTCTCGGAAGAAACGTAATCTCCAAATCGGGAGAAAACTCCGGAAGACTCGTCGACCTTTGTTTTCTCTCCGGAAATCTTTCCGGCATCGTGGTTCTCAAGGGATTTCGAAAAATTTATTTTTCCAGAGAACATCTCAAAACGGATTCGAAGGAAAGAATTTTACTGAAAATCGATCCTCCGAGCAATCTCTTGGGCAAACGAGTTTACGATAAGAACGCAAGGTTCTTAGGATCGGTGACCGAGATTCAGGTTTCGCCGGGAACCGTAAAACTCATCCGATTTTGGGTCCGCAAATTTCCGTTCACGCCTAAGTTGGAATTTTATCCCGAAGACATCCAAACCTCCATTAAGAATGTCTTATTAAAAAAAGATCATGCTAAACGAAGATAATATCACCTCGGACGATATTCTCGGGAAAGAAGCGCTCGATCCGGAAGGTCAGGTTCTCGGGGTCGTTGTGAAACTTCATATCGATCGGATCGAAAAAAAGATCACCGGAATTACGATCGACCAAGGTTTTATGAAGCCGGATCTATTCGTGGGAATCGACTACGTGAAAACGCTCGGAGTGGACGCGATTCTACTCAACACGATCCCTTTCGAGAAATACAAGGGTTTGAAAGTTCTCAACAGCGACGGTTCCGAAAACGGAATCGTGGAAGACGTGATTTCCAAAAACGGAAAGCTCGAGTTTCTGATCGTAAAAACTTCGATCAATCCTCTCTCAAAGGATAGAAATAAAATTCCGGCTTCTAAGATTCAGGAAATCGGAGACAAGATTTTGCTGAAAAGAAAATCTACTTGACCGAACGATTTTTTTAAGAACGATTCTTTTTACCGAATCCATTGTCCGTTTAGTTCTTATGTCTTCCAAGTTCGACTTCCTCCGCAAAAATTTATACAGCATGGCCGAGCTATGTCTGGAACAGGTTCTTCTTCTCGACGACGCTCTGGAAAAGGACGACAACGAACTTGCAAGAAAGCTAATCGACCGGGACGACCTCATCGACAATCTCGAAAAACAAAACGACAACCTTTCTCAGAACGCGATCTTAGAAGCCGTTGCCAATCGTAATTCCATGGGAATGGATCAAGTGGACGGAGAAGTCGTTCTCAAACGGGACCCGCTTCGTTTCGCTCTCTCCGCGATTCGGATCACGAGAAACTTGGAAAGAATGGGCGACCAAATCGTAAACTGCGCCAAATGTTTTCGAAGAGGTTTGATTCCCAATCGATTCTTTTGCGACGAGGAAATTCTCAACAAACTCTTATCCAGGGTCATCACAATCGTGGGGATGGCGGTCGAATCCTTGGTGGAAGAAAAAAACCGTTTCTATGGAAGCGTTCATTCCGTGGAAGAGGAAATCAACAATCTCTGCCAATCCGCCTTTCTTAAATTCGTGATGGATCCGAGATTGGATAAGAATCAATTTGCGGACGTGTATCGACTCATTCTTTGTTTGGAAAGAACCGGTGACTACGCGGTGAACATCGCGGAAGAATTGGTTCGTTTGAATACCGGAATGGACATTCGACACGTCTCCGATCCGGTCCAAGCGATCGCAAAGACCGCGGGCTGATTCTTTCAACTGATCGCCGTTTATCGAATATTCTGGAAATATAATTCAATCAATTTCAGAATATAAACTGATTGGCAATCTTCGAATCCATCGGTTATACTGATGTAGTCACTCGTATCAAAAAAAGAATTTGGTTCCAGCATGAGAAAACATTTCATTCTTTCGGAAAACGGCTCGCCAACCTTCTGGCAAATCGAACTTTCAGGTTATTCTTTGATTCTTTCCTCCGGAAAAAAAGGTTCCGTGGGAAAGCGTTCCGTCCGCGTCTTTGAAACCAGGGATCAGTGTCTCAAAGAATTCGATAAACTCGTAAATTCAAAATTAAAATCGGGATTCAAAGAATCCGAACACGTTCCGAATTTCAAAACACTGAGTGGAAATCAAAATTATCTCGAAACCTGGAATCGAATTTTAGAATCTTCCGAACCCAAGGAAGCGCTTCGTTCTCATTTTCAAATTTTAACGGAAACGGAAGAATGTAAGGAAGTTCTGAATCAGATCGTTTCCAAAATCCAAAACATCTACGTCGAAGAAAACGAATTCGTATTCACTCTTCCCTGGCACCACGACGAAGAAACGTCGGTTCATATCCGTTGGAAAGCTCCGCACGTCGGTAAAATTCATTCTTCGGTTCCTCATTCGATGGCGCGTTTCGTTTCCAACTTCAACGGGGTTTCGTTCAACTACGGAGACGACGATTACGCGAGTTTGTATGTAGAAGGGGTTCATTCTCAGGAAGAAAATAAACCCGCGCGCGTCGAAGGGGACGGAGGTTGGGAAGAAGAGATTCTGGAAGAAGGCGAGGATTGGTGGATCTCTCCTCTCGAAGTCGTGGAAAAGGATTTCGGCGACATTCAATGTTTCGGCGCGTACGACGAATGTCAAAATTGGTTTGTTTATCATCCGATCGTAAAAAACAAACTCGGCGAGGCTTCGATCGCAAGAGTGAGTCACGAATCCTGCGAACTGGAACCGGCGGTCGTTCGTTACGGAATGGGCGGTTTTGTTTTGCGCGAGATCGCTTCTTGGATTTTGGATTTGGACATAGGAGACGATTCCGAAAAAGATCTACCCTTTGCGGGAACTCCGGTCGTTACGAGGAACTTTCAAGAGTTCATGGCGAAAAAAGCAGTGGAACTTTCGAAAAACCATCCCGAGGTCGCCAAACGTCTGTTAGAGTATGATTGGCATTCTTTGGCTTCTTATATCCATAAGACGATCTTGAAGTGGATCGATTATCTTTCCCAAGAAGGAGCCGTCAACGACGAGATTCTCGTGATCGATTCCTATTGGGACGACGCGGGCGAAGTTGTCTTTTTAGGTTTTGATTGGCATTCCGGAACCGACTACGAAGACGCGATCGAAGAAGGAGCCAACTTCATCGAATACATTCTCGACTTTACTCCGTTCTATAAATCCGTTTTAGGAAACTCGCCGAACTCGAAACTGAGCGGAGACGAGATTACGGAAATCTTAGAGGACGACTATTCGATCACCCGAGATATTCTCGCTTATCTTTCCGTTGAAAATATGATCTCGATCGCAAACGGAGAAGATTTCAAAAAGCTTCCTCTGGACGAGAAAGGCGTTTATATCGCGTATTCGCATTATCACGACGAAGAAGCCGAAGTCGCTTATCATTCTTCCCAAGGAATCAAAAAGGAATTTTTCAAAAGTTTATTCTCCGCCGAAGGTAAGAACAAAAAGGAAAAAGAGGTTCCCGAAGAAGAACAGGAATTGATCGACGATATCGTCGGCGACGTCATGGAAGATTATCCCTGGGTTTGGAAAAGTACGATTGAAAAGGGAATCGATCGGCTCGCGAGCAACTTTCACGAACACAAGGAACGGTATAAAAGAGAGTTCAACAGAATTCTTGAATATAAGGGCAAGTCCGCAAGCGACGAAGACGAAATCACCCTGATGAATCTGGGAATGCAGATGAGTTCGGCCGCACTCAATCGTTTTTTAAGGGAGAATAAACCCGATCCTGCGGGTTGGGTGCTTCAGTGTTATTTCGACATCTATCAAACCTTGGGAATCGGAAGAAACTCCACTCTCAAAGGAAACGAAACCGGAAACTCATACAACACGGCCGAATACTTTGCGGGAGACATCATCGTGTTCATCGCGAAATACGGCGGAGGTAAATATCTTTCTTTGCTCGAGGATCTTTTGCCTTCGGACATTCAGGACGCAAGACTCGCGTTTAATCTTGCTTGTTTGAATTCTTTGGAAAAAAACAAGGAAAACGTTCTACGTTATACGAAACTGGCCCTTCATCTGGGAAAACCTCCGGGCGATTTCGAGGACAACGATTTCGATAACTTCCGTCACGATTCCGATTTCTTGGGTTTGTTTGCCGCCGCGCATTGACGCGGTAGACGAAAACCTTCCTTCTGCAAATCGATTCGAACGTGAAAACGCCGAGATCGGCGCTTAATCTTTCGGGTTGATTACTATGGGAAGATTGTCCTTTCCTTGCGGAATAAAGATAACCTTCGAGTTCGGATTATCAAACGCCTTATACTGAAGATATCTGGTCGTCAGTTTTTCGTTGATGATCGCCTGAGACTTCGCTT
This sequence comes from Leptospira kmetyi serovar Malaysia str. Bejo-Iso9, assembly GCF_000243735.2. Lineage (NCBI taxonomy): Bacteria > Pseudomonadati > Spirochaetota > Leptospiria > Leptospirales > Leptospiraceae > Leptospira > Leptospira kmetyi. The sequence continues at coordinate 2,417,466 of NZ_AHMP02000003.1, forward strand.
GCGCGTCGGCGCGGATCAACTGAGCTTCTGCATCGGCTCTCGCTTTTCTCTTTGCGATTTCGATATTCTTTTCCGCGATTTCCAGTTCGTATTTCTGTTGTTCGAGTTCCTGTTGTTTGGTGAGTTTCGCCTCGATCGCGTGTAACATGTTCGGAGAATATTCGATGTCGTCGAGAATCACGTCGAACACTTCGATATGTTTACCCTTGGTTCTTTCCACAACCGCGGACTTGATGTCCTTTGCGAGAACCGCGCTGTTCTTAGAAATCTGAATCATCTGGTGATGCGAAACCACGTTCCGAATCGAAGCCCTAAACTCCGGTTGCACAATACTTCTATAATATTCCGGACCGACCTCCACGTGAAGCTGATAGATTTCCTCGCGGATCGGACGAAGGATGATCACGGCTTGAACGTCTATCTTCAAGTCGTCGTTGGTAAGAACGTCCACTTTCTCCTTATGAGAATCCCACTGAGTGGAATACGTAAAGATATCGTTCCAAGGAAGTAGCCAATAAAACCCGTTGAGAATCGGATCCTTGCTGAGTCCTACATCGGTGATTCCGAACGGTTTCCAGAACAATCCGATCTGTCCCGGATGAACGGTGGAGCCGCAGTTTAAAGTGAAAACCAAAAAACACGCAAGAAAGAATCTGATTTTATTCATAAGTAATCTCTTATATCCTTTTTTTGTTAATTACTGTCTTCGAATTCGATCGTAAACCGTTTGATCAGTTTCGGATCCACGTATTTGGCGCTCGCATAAAAATCCCGTTTGTGACCCGCGGGCAATCCTTGAACCGCGAAACGACAGGATTCCAATAAGAAGTCGTCCTTGTCGTAAAGGTTCATCGTAAAAAAAGCTTCCGCGTGATCCTTGCCCGAAAGATTTTCTATCTGTCCGTTGATTTCAAGAAAGGTGAACTGATCCTGAAGCCCGACGTTGTAGTATTTGTATTTTCCGTCGAGGGTAAGTTCTCCGTTCGATTTGCTCCAGCTCAGAGCCGGAATTAAAAGAAAGAAAAATAATACGAAAGGAACAACGTCCATTATGATTCTTTTAGGTTTGGAAAGAAATTTTTTGCCGAAGAAAACGGCCTTATAGGATTTATCGCTCATAGAATACCCGATTAAAAGCGTATCATTGTATTGAAAAAACGGAAGCCGCTTTCCGTTTTGTTTCCGATATTTTTGGAAATTTTCAAATATACGACGCAAAAACGGAACGTTCCGCAGATATATCCGAACGAAAATTTCATTCCGCGTTTCTGATAGAACTCTAACCGTTTTCCGGAACTTCGTCGAGATAACTTTTTAATTCTTCCTTGAGTCCGGGCGGTAACTGAAGTCCGGAGCTTTCGATTCTTTCGTTGTATTTGCTAAAGGAGAATCTATGGCGAGAAGTTCTTAGATAATCCTCCAAAGCTTCCGAACCCCAATCGAGAATGTCCTGAATGAACTCTTCGTTCTCTTCGAGTTTTTCGCAATAAGGAATAAAGAGAGGGCGGTTAACGGGTCTTCCGATGGTTCTATAAAACATCAATCGTTTGAGCAGATCGCTGTCCTTTAAATTCTCCTTTTTTTCCATCGCCTTTTCGACCATTCTTAGATTGATACAATCCAAAAACTCGACCTTCAGGTTTTCGTCGTTCAGTCGTTTGCAAAGGGAGGATTTGATCTCTTCGGTTTCGTAAAGAAAGTTAGGACAGTATTCGGGACATTCGACGTCCTTGTGAAGATCGCAAAAGTGAAGAAGAATACAATCGATATCGGATGCCGTTTCCACGATTCCGAAATTGATCGAGCCTAAGATTTCGACTCCGGTATGAAAACCTTTGTCTTCCAATTCCTTTAAGGCGATCCGAAAAGCCTGCATTCTTTTCAGGGCTTCTTTGGTATCGTAGTTCCGATATTTGTTTTTTAAAGCGATGTATTTCTCTACGAGTTTCGTCATCCGGTGATGTTCCTGAGATACAGGTTCATACCCCTAAGTACGACTTCGGGAATTTCGTGTCCACCCGGAAAAGCGATCATTTCCCCTTTCCATCCGGCTCCGATCAACAGTTGTTCGAGTTTTTTCGCGGCGGGATAACCGAGAACCTGGTCCATTCTTCCGTGACTCTGAAAGAATTTATATTCCTTCTTCTTTTCCGCGAGCCGCTTCCAATCCGTTTCGCTGATCAACGTTCCCGAAAGAATCAACAAACCCGCAGGAGAAACTTCGGAATGAAGAACGATGTCCGTCGCGAGCATCGCTCCTTGGCTGAAACCTCCGATGATGATTTTTTCCATCGGAACTCCGAGCGTTCGAATCATCTCCATCGCTTTTTCGCGCGCGCTTTCCAAACCCGCGGGATAACGATCCGAAAAATCACGATAACCTCCGGTCATCATCGCTCTTTGTAAGGCTTCCATATCGATCGGAAACCAAGCCCTTCCGTTGTAACCGGGCATCACCGGAATTTCCAAAACTCCGTTGGGAAACAACCAATTGGTTCCGTCGGGAAGATCCAGATAAGCGCTCAGCGGAGAAAGATCGTATGCATTCGCTCCGTAACCGTGAAACAAAATCACCGTATACGCGTCGGGGTTTCCCGGCAAATGAACCGCTTCGATCGGACCCACCATTTCCAAAGGACGATTATAAGAGGATTGCATATTTAGATTCTCCAAAAATGAAATGAAAGAATGTTCATCTAACGATGATATATTTTCGATTTAGAAACGCAAAGGAAATTCAAGAGAAAGTTTTTACTTGGCAATTCTATTTCTCTCACGGAAATGGAAAGCCAATTAGAATCTCGACACGAGGGAAATCATGTCTAAACAGTTTGAAGGGAAAGTAGCACTCGTTACCGGAGCGGCGTCTCCTCGCGGTCTCGGAAGAGCGATCGCAAATACTATCGCAAAGGAAGGAGGCGACATAGTAGTCGTCGACCTCAATAAAGAACATATCGAACAAGCGGCGGTGGATATCGCCAAAGAATTCGGAGTAAAAACCTTAGGACTTGCTTGCAACGTCACCAAACCGGACGATTGCGACGCGGTGATCGCCGGCGTTAAAGAGAAGTTCGGGAAACTCGACTTTCTCGTAAACAACGCGGGAGTACTTAAGGACAATCTTTTTATGAGAATGTCCGAGCAGGAATTCGACTTCGTTCTCGACGTAAACTTGAAAGGAGTTTTTTTGATGACCAAGTACGCGTCCAAACTTCTTCTTAAGGCCGAGTCCGGAAGAATCGTAAACATCTCCTCCGTTTCCGGTCTTACGGGACAACCGGGACAAGCGAATTATTCTTCCTCGAAAGCGGGAGTGATCGCTCTTACGAAAGTTGCGGCGAGAGAATTTGCGGGAAGAAACGTTCTCGTAAACGCGGTTTGTCCGGGTTACGTTCAGACGGACATGACCGCTTCTCTTCCGGAAGAAGTTCAAAAGAAATTGACCGATCCTATGTTCATTCCTTTGAGAAGACCGGGAACACAACAAGAGATCGCAAACGCGGTGAAATTCTTTTTGAGCGATCAATCCAATTACATCACTGGAACTTATTTGAGAGTGGACGGCGGCGCCGCGATCGGAATGTGATCTTCAGACTTTCCACGATTCAAAGTATATTTCGTTAAAAGAATTAACGTCGGTTCGGCCGCAGAGATGCGGCCGAATTCGGAACGTACTGTTCCGCCGGTTGAAATCGATCGCGTTCATCCGCTTCTTCCGCTTTATAAAAACGCTTTCCCAAGAATCTTCTTTTCCGTAAACTGTTCCCAATCTTGAAACATTACGTCTTTATAATTCTTTTTTTATTCTTACTTTCGAAAAACATACGTTCCGAAGCGTTTTGTGTCGGCGTGGAATGCGCTTCGATTCCGAACGAAATCACGTTCGGCGCGAACCTGATCGATCCTGCGTTAGACGCCGTTTATACAAAAGAATTCCTTCTTTCCATGGGAGAATCCGCCGTCTTACAAAACATCAATTCTTCTTTGTTGGGCGGGACCCGTTTGAACAAGGGAAGAATCGGACTCGGTTACTCGGTGGCAAGAACCAACCTAAGTCCGAGAAATTATTTTTTTGAAAACTCGGAGTTACGCGAACTTCCCAAACAGGGAATCGCCGCATCCCCTTCCGTAAATTTAGGAGTGAATTTAGGGACTTTGTTTTCGAATTCGAATTCCGAACTTTACAAATGGAATCTTCACTTCCATTATTTTCCGTATCAACTTTCGGAACAGAACGTTCCCTTTTTAAAACTCAGAAAAACGGACTTACACGGCAAGGTCGCAAACTCGGGACTCAATCTAAGATACTTTCCTTTTGCGGAAAAAAATTCTTCCGAAGAAAACGCAAACGACGGACTTTCCTTCGGGTTCGGCTTATATCAATCCTTGCAGACGATTCACCTTCATTCTTACGATCGAAGACCGACCAATATCAATCTTTCCGGACAAAGAAGAAAGTGGATCGGGATCAACGATCTTTCCTACAATTCGAATCTGTATTCTGCGACGGTCGATTTTCGTTATGCGAAGACGATCGAATTCTTCACCATATACGGAGGTTTGGGGGCGATGTATAACCAAGGTACGGTGAACATTCAAGTCGATCGAAACGTCGCCCTTTCTTCTTCGAGCAATCGGGACGATTTTTTGACGAACCCGACCCTTGCGTTTATCGACTTAAAGCGGAATCTTTTTATCAGTCATTCGAACTGGTACGGAACGATCGGTATGGAGTTTCGATGGAAGAACGCGAATTTCATTCTCGAATATTTAAAAAATCAAAACTCGGAATCGGTCAGCGCGGGAGCCGCGTTTCACTTTTAGAAGTCGATCCGCATTCGGTTATTTTAATATTCTTGAGGAATGATGAATCGTAACGATTTCGATTTTTTGCAAATTACCGATTCCATAAACGATCGGATAATTTCCCGAAAGTCGTTCTCGTAGATTTTCGATATTAAATTCCGGAACGGATCTTCCGAAGAATGGGAAAGAGGGAATATTTTCTACTACGTTTATAATTCTACTTACTACATTGAATGCGTAAACTTCAGAATCTTTACTGATGTAATCGTAGATATCGCGTAAATCCGACCTGGCTCTTTGAGACCATACTATCTCTTTCGCCATTGAATGATTTCTTCGACAACTTGTTCGTGCGGAACCGTCTTATCGCCGTCCAAATCGGACAAACCTTCCTGAACTTTCTTCGAGAAAAAAAGTTCTTCCATAATATCATCAAACGATGAATCATCCGGCAATTTTTCAATCAGATCCAGAACTTGTTGTTTCGCGAAAGACATAGATAATTTTCATACTTCCAAACTACGATTATCAAATAGAATTTTGCGAAGGTCCTCGCTCACTTGATCGCGAAATTCCTACTTTAAACTTATACCCAAAAGCGAAACGAGAATGCCCGACCGTATATCGTTTCTTCCCTTACACAATTAGAAAAGAAGTGGGTCGAAGGAGTTCCCACAACGGTTTGCAAGAAAACTTTTAAAACGTAGGAGTTCCTACACAATTATCCAATCAAAATGAAAGCCTCATTTTTTTGTAGAATTTCCCACTGCTATTTCCCTACCAAAAAAAATGCTTTCGAAAGTCTCTTCTGATTCTTCTTCCATAAACTCCGATTGAAAACCGACGCACGGATGAATATTCATTCCTTTTAAAACGTTTCATCGAGTTTGTTTTCATCGGCGTTTTAAAAACCGAACGAATCCGATCTAAAATCGAAGAAAAGCAATGATGTCACTAAAATTTCGGAATTCTTTTCTTAAATTTTTTTCCAAAACCTGGCACAAACCATTCTCAAAATTCCGTAAGCGATTTATGTGAGGGTTTAACCATGAAACAAGAATCATTCGGTCGAAAGATCAAAATTCTTTTTTTCTCCGTAGCGGTGTTACTGTCCGTAGATTGTAACAAGGATAAAAAAAATTCCGACGATTTGTTGTTAGCCGCGGTTCTTCTCAACGCGGGCAACGCCGAATTTCGTCTTTCGGATTCGGTCGGTTTGAACGCGTCCGCAAGAACCACAAGCGAATCGAGAATCGTTTCGAGTTCTTACCAGAATCCTTTCGGAGTTTTTCTTACCGATCTCGGAGGTGACAATTCTCAGAACTACGGCGACGGAAACGCGGACGGATTCGACGATCATTTTCTGACGCCGAAAGCGGTTTCGATGGATATCTGCAGAATCGTCGCGTATAAATCCGTCGCGAAAGGCGGACCCGCTCCCGGAACCGAAACATTAGAAAATTCTAATCTTTCATTGTTTACGATGTCTAAAATCACGGGGACTCCCGCCCAGGACGGGGCTAACGTTTGCGCGCAAGGAAGCGCTATCGTAAATTTAAAAAGAATGGGAGACTCCGGATTTCTGCGGGTCGATTCGATTCCGTCCGAGGAACTTCCGAATTACGATCGGATCGGAATCGTAGTTCAGGCTTTTACGTATTACTTCGCCCCCGAAGACGTTCCCGAAAATTCCTATCGTTACGTTTCCCTTCACCTCAACAACGTTTCCTCCACAAACGACGATCGAGGTACGATCACCGCGAAAATCTTTCAGAAAGATTGTCCCGCTTCGTTCTTAAGTTCTCCCGATCTTTTCGGCGGCGGCGGATTCAACGGTCCGTGTCACCTTACGGAATTGTCGATCGATTCGTCCACGGGTTCGTTGATTCAGTCTTTGACTTCGACCAATCCGACCAACAATCCAGAAATGTTCATCAATCCTCCGTCCGCTTCGACGATTGCAAACGCGACCCCGAATCAAAAACTGAAATTCAAACAACCGGCTTCGGCGGCCCTACTCGCATCGAATTCTCCGTTCGTTTTGGTTTTGGATTTTAATACGACTACGACCGGAAGCGGAAAATTCAGATTCGACGTTTCGGTGGATAAGGTTTTATTTTGGGATTCCAATTCGACGAACAACGTATTCTCTCCCCAATTGGATTCTGCAGACAGACCCAATGCGACGGACGGTTCGGACAATTTGACCAACACTTCCAGAAGAAATCTGATCTTTCACCTTCCTACTATTTTAGGCAAAACCCAGTAAGGTTCGTAACGAAAAAAGGAATTTGCAAAAAATAAAATATACAAAAATATAACGGAGACGGAGTTCCCTTCGACATAAAAGCATCCTCCGTTTTATTAAAAAAGAAGTGCGTTCCCGAGCGTTTTTGTTTTTCTCTCATTGATATTTCGAAAACGATCGACGCGTTCGTATTCTTCGGAGGTTTTGAACATGTCCGAAACTATATTAGAAATATTGAAAGGAACAAAATGCGGCGATTGCGGTTTTCAAACGACCGAACCTTCGTTCGCTTGCGCTCAGTGCGGAAGTTCGAAAATTTCCGAGGTCCGATTCTCCGGTAAAGGAAAAATTTATACATACACGGTCGTGCACGTAGGCTTCGGTCATCTCGCAAAAAGAGCGCCTTATGTTCTTGCGGTGATCGAGTTGGAGGAAGGAATCAAAACGATGGGAATCTTGGAAGGAGAAGTTTCCGGCGTTTCCGTAACCGAATCGGTAAAGATCGATCTTCCCGTTCGATTTCAAAGAGAAGAATCCGGAACCGGATTCCTATTCAACCCCGCTTAGTTCTTTTGCAGGGCTTGAGAAAAATCAAGTCCCGTGACAATTATCTGACAAAAAAATTCTATCGTGAATTTTCCTCCTAATATAAGCTGGTTCGCATATATAGAGGTGATTTTCGATGAACTCCAAAAATATGATCATTTCCATCGTAATCGCTCTTACCTCTTTGGTTCTTTTTCTGAACTGCGGAGATAAGTCCGAGAAACCAGCTGAAACCCCTGCGCCAGCCGCAACGGAAACCGCTTCAGCCCTTAGCCCCGAACTTCAAAAAGGACAGGAAATCTTTTTACAAAATTGCTCTTCCTGTCACGGTGAAAAAGGAGCTGGAGACGGAGCGGCGGCCGCGAGCCTCAATCCGAAACCTCGTAACTACAAGGCGCCTGCGGCTCAGTGGAAGAATGGAAACACGGAAGCGGGAATCTTGAAAACTTTGAACAACGGGATTCCGGCGAGCCCGATGGTCGCTTACAAGTTCTTAGGCGATGAGAATCTGAAACTACTTGCGAAATACGTAGTTCACCTTTCTCAAAACTAAGAATTCCTTTTCGGGTCGGACGACTTTCGTTTTCCGACCCACTTCCGGTTTTTCGACTGGTATTTTTTAAACCCTCAAAACACGCTATTCTTGTGAATCCCAACAACCAACTTCCACCCTGCGGTGAAGACTGCGGAATCAGTAGGACCTCTCCCAATGCAAGGGAAGAAAAAACTTACACCAAACTCGGTATCTTTTTGATCCTGTTCGGAATTTCATCCAAACCTAAGGCCGTTAAATTTTATTGCAAAAAATGCGGGCGACAATTTGACCAATTGTCTCCGACCGAACTCGGAAATTATGCGTAATTCGATTGACTTTAATGGAATTTAGCGATTTTTAGTTGAAAGATTCTTTATGTCCGACGAATTCAAAATTTTCGTAGATCTCTCCGTTTCCGTTCCCATCATCCATATCGAAGGAGAAATCACTTCGGAAGCGGACGAGGAAATCGTCGGAAAATACGAATCTATTCCCGCCGAAAAAAGAAACAGAGTGATCCTGAACTTTCAGGGAACTTCCTACATAAATTCCGCCGGGATCGCTACTTTAATCAGCCTGATCACCAGAGCCTCCGAAACGAAAGGCAAGATCGAATTCGCAGGTTTGAACGAACATTTCAGAAAGGTGATGGACATCGTCGGATTAACCGATTTCGTCTTAATCCACAATTCTCTTCAAGAAGCTCTTAAGTAATCCACTTCCGTTTTTTAAAATCCTCGATTACGATTTCCAAATCCCCGGGCGTGTCCACGGACAACCCCGCTTCCTTGGCGAGATAAACTCCGATTCCGTAACCCGCTTCGATCGCTCGGAGTTGTTCGAGAGATTCCGATTCTTCCAAAGCGCTTTTCGGGAGAGAATTGTACTTCAACAAAAAATCCCTGTCGTATCCGTAAATCCCCAGATGTCGATACAAGGGAACCGTGGCCTTAAACTGACTCGGGATCAAGGATCTGGAAAAGTAGATCGCCTTTCCGTTTTGATCCATGATGACCTTTACCCGATTGGGATCGGTTCCATGAGAACTTTCTAATATAGGAACGGCCGCGGTGCTCATCGTCCATTCGGGATGAGAAGCCTTTAAACTCGCGACCCCGTCCACGAGTTCGGGTTCGATTCCTGGTTCGTCGCCTTGGATGTTTACGATCACGGAAAAATCCGGAAACTTTTCGGCGACTTCGATGATACGATCGGTTCCGGAAGGATGATCCGCGCTCGTCATCACACTTTTACCGCCGAATTTTAATACGACATCGTGGATTCTTTCGTCGTCGGTGGCGACCACAAGCTCGGAAAGAGTGGTCGACCGGGAGGCATTCCGGTACGTCCACTCGATCATCGTTTTATCCCCGATTTTTGCGAGAGGTTTTCCCGGAAAGCGAGAGCTCGCATAACGCGCCGGGATCACTCCAAGAATTTTTCTCATCAGTTGACGATAAACTCGGTAAAGTAAACTTCCTGAATTTTTCCTTCGGTAAGAATATGATTCACCTGAGCTTTGATCTCTTCGCGGAGATCCAATTGATCCTCGATGTTGATCAGTTCGTCCTTGGACTTTCTTCCCACGATCAGGTTGATCAAGTCGCGCATCTGCGCGTTTCTTTCCGCGAGTTCGGCGGATAAGGTCTGGTCTTCCTTTGCGATCCCAAAAGCGAGTTTCATTTTCACGAAGTGAGCCTCGCCCTTGTCCGAGGTGTTGATTCTAAATTCTTCCGTAAAGTTGTAGTTGGCCAACGGCGGAGGCGGTTTTACCAGAGCTACGTTCTTCATCTGTTTAAACGTACTAGTCGCCGTTTGTTTCGCGACTACCATCGCGATGATCGCGACGATGATAATTCCGAATATGGCACCGGCTACGTAAAGAAGCCATTTGATAATGGGTGACGTGCCACCGCCACCCTCGGCCGCGGGTAGCCCGCCTTCTTCCTCGTCTATTTCCGCATCACCCATGGGTTTGCCTCCTGAATTTTAACGTTAGTCGCTCTTCCGATCACTCTTTGCCAGGCGCGCTGGACTCGGAGCCGGGAATTTTCGTTTTTGGAAGTCCGAAATTCGTTTCGTATGGACTTCTCTTGGTTGACTTATCGGTCATAATTACGATGTCGATTCTTCGATTGTACGCTTTCGCTTCGGGCGTTCCGGAATACTCGACCACCAAAGGTCGAAACGCTCCGAAACTTACCGCTTGAAACCAGGAAGGATCGAGCTTCTCCACATTGATGATATAATCGGTGGAGTTGATCGCTCTCGCTCCCGCGAGATCCCAGTTGTTGATATAGGCGCGTTCTTCCTTGCCGGGTGGAACTCCGGGATTGACCGCGTCCGCATCGCAGTGTCCTTCCACTCGCACGAAACGATCGAGTTCTTTGATAAGCGAACTCGCCTTGCGGAGCGCGACCTTGATCGAATCGGTTAGAACCGCAGAACCCGGATTGAAATAATCCGCGCTTACGAGAGAGATAATCAGACCTCTTTCGTCTTCGGTAATCTTTACCTTTCCCGCTTCCACTTCAGGTTTAAAAAGTTCCGTGGCAAGTTTTTTAGATTTCGACAAAGCCTTTCCGGTCGTCTGAGAAGGAAGACTTTCTATGTTCATTCCCATCTCTTCCAATCGGCCTTTGGAAAGAGTTTGTCCTCCGTCGAAAAATCCGGTCGTGGTTTTGAACGCGGAAAGAATGATCTGCATTTCGATCGCGTTCGTTTTACCGGTGGTATAAAGCATGATGAAGAAGCACAACAACAGCGTCACCATGTCCCCGTAGGTAAGCATATACTCGGGGATATTCTGAATACATTCCGGACATTTTGCTTTTGCCATAATGAAAGCCCGAGTTTACTCGCTGTCGTCCTTGAGAACGTCTCTTTCCGAAGGAGGAAGAAAAGAGGATAACTTATCCTTTACGATCCTCGGGTTGTCCCCGGACTGAATCGAAAGGGTTCCTTCGATCATGATCTGTTTGATCGTAAGTTCGTCTTCGGATTTTCTCATGAGTTTTTTCATGACGGGAATCGCGAACATGTTCGCGCCCATCGATCCGTATAACGTCGTAATCAAAGCCGCCGCCATCCCCGTTCCGATCGCCGAAGGGTCGCCGGAACCGAGGTTCTTCAACATCTGAACGAGACCGATCAAAGTCCCGATCATCCCGAAGGCCGGAGCCAAAGCGCCCCAGTTTTCCCACCAAGCCTTTCCGTTACTATGACGGGAAGCGATGTTACCCATTTCGGTTTCCATGATGTTACGAACAAGTTCGGGGTCCGTTCCGTCCACGACGAGAGTAATTCCTTTGCGTAAGAATTCGTCGGGAAGTTCGTTCACGTCGTCTTCCAGCGCGAGAAGACCTTCCCTTCTCGCCTTTTCCGAAAAGGAGACTAACGTTTTAATCAATTCTATAAGATCGTGTTTTTCCGTTCTGAAAACTTTTTGGGTTACCTTGCCCACCGCGAGAGTGGATTCCCAAGGAACCGCCATGATCGTTCCCGCGGTCGCACCGCCGAACGTAATCAAAATCGAGGGGACGTCAAAAAGGTCCAATGGACTTAAACCCGCAGAGATCACCCCGAAGATCATCAGGACGCACGCCGCGCCTAAACCGACTACTGTTCCAAAATCCATGATATTTTATTCCACCCTTTTGAACTGATCCGGAGAAGATCCCATAGGAAACACAAGAATCCGTTTTTTATATTCCACGATTTTTTCGATCACTTCCGGTACGGATTCCTTCACAACATACTTTCGATCGTTGGAAAGCGTGATCGTGGTGTCGGGATTGGCCTCAAGGCTTTCTATGTGAGAAGCGTTGAGTACAAACTCGTCCCCTTTCAATCTGTGAAGTAAAATCAAAACGGTTATCCTTTTTTCCTTGGAGTTCTGATTCTATTCTCGACCTGCTTTTTGATTTCGATAATGAATTTTTCCTCGGTAAAACGGCTTACGTTCTTCTGAAAATCGGAAGTTTTCCAGGAAATCCGATCCGCTTGTTCGATCGCGGTCTGCAACGATTCGGCGGTTTGTTCGGGGAAGAATACGCCGGTTTTCCCAGCAACCACCGTTTCCAAGGCTCCGCCCTTTCCGAAGGCGATGACCGGAGTTTCGAAGGCCTGCGCTTCGACGGGAGCGATTCCGAAATCTTCCATTCCCGGAAAAATAAACGCCTTCGCTTTTTTGTAATATTCCAAGACTTCTTCTCGTTTCAAATGCGGAAGAACTTCTATGTTGTTCGGAAGACCGGAAGTCAGTTTCTTAAATTCTTGTCCGCCTCCGATGAGGACGAGACGTTTTCCGTTCTTACGAAACGTTTCGATCGCGAGATCGATTCTTTTATAAGGGGCGAACGCGGAGACGATGAGATAGAAGTCGTCCTTGGTTTGCGGTTCGACCTTCCACTTTTCGGGAAGACAAGGAGGAAAGATTACCTTCGCTTCTCTACGATAGAATTTTTGGATTCTCCTCGCGACAAACTCCGAGTTGGACCAAAAAGAATCCACCCTCGAAGCCGAAGCCACATCCCAGGTTCGCAGATAATTCGAGATCGCTTCGAACGCAAAAAATTTCAGCCCCTTGCGCGAAGGAAAATAATCGTAATACAAATCCCAAACGTAGCGCATCGGAGAATGGACATAGCTAAAATGAATCGAATCCGGATCGGTGATCACTCCCTTTGCCACACAATGGGAAGAAGAAATCACAAGATCGTATCCTTTTAGATCGAGGGATTCGATCGCGGTCGGAAACAAGGGAAGATACCAACGATATTTGGAATCCTTAAACGGAAGATTGTTCGTAAACGCGGTCGTGATCTTTCTTTGTTCGATCCGCGGGTTCAACTTTCCGGGTGTGTAGAATAACGTGAATAAGTCGGCTGTCGGATAAATTTTTAAGAGAGAATCGAGGACGAGTTCTCCTCCGCGCATTCCGTTCAGCCAGTCATGGATGATGGCAACTTTCATATTGGATGTATCGGTAGGTTCGGGGATTTTCAGTCGGAGGAAAGTGTGGGAACTCTTACAACTTCCCGAAATAGTAGTCGTTCCCGACGCTACCGATCAAAGTCGTTCTACGATACAAATTGATCGTAAACGGAGTCGGCGCCGAACGCTCCAACTTACGATATCCTTCCGTGTAACGACGGGCATCGTTGCCGAAAATCCTCGCGTCGGTGAGGAGTTCCAACACGTTGTCGTACGTTTCCGGAGAATTGATGATTTGAGGAATCGTCCCGCGATTCGACTTCAACTTTTCCGAAATCTCATAAAGATTGTTAAACGAAGCGCGAATATCCTCTCGATTCTCGCGAATCACGCCGGTGGAAGCCGCAAAGAAATCCTCGAAGTAATCGGCCGAAGGTAAGAAGTCGGGAGGTCGTTGTTCCTCTTCCAAATACGTAGGTTGAAAGAAGGTCGTGTCTTCCTTTTCCGACGAACCCGGATCGATGTCGATGGTTCTACCGGAAAGAATCGTATTGGTTTGAAACGTAATCTTATAATTATCCCAAAGCGTAATCGGTTCCTTCAAACGAATCACGATTTCGATCGCCTTCGTTTGATCCTTGTTTAAGAATTTCTGATCACCAACTTCGTCGATCGGAACCACATCCAAACTCAGAACGATTCCCCGTTCCACGCCCAGAATCCGAACCGGCGCTCCGGGATGAATTCCTTCCAAACGAGGATAATAGATTTTCATCGTGTAAGGATATTCGTCCTTGGTTCCCGCCTTTTCGATCACGGAAATATACATTCCCAAGGAAAAAGCCAGGAAGAAGATCACTCCCGTAAGGACCGCTGTATGTTTGGTAAGATTCATAATCAGTTGGGCTTCTTTTCAGATTCGGGTTTCAAACAAGGACGTTCCTACTTTTTAGAAAAATGTAGGAACTCCAACCTTTCGAATTCTCGGCATTTCGTACTTCCGACCTTTACGACGATGAATCATTTTTACGAACCGGCAAACCTTTTCCGAAGATTATCACTTCTTTCAAAAAGCCGACGATCTGCGCTCAGAAAAACGGATGTACTCCACGAAACAAATCCCGATATTGGAATCAGAGAAGAAATTTCCCTGAAGAATTTATCATGAGACATAATCTGATTGACTTTCTAAGAGAATTTGTGCAGAAAAGGAGAAACATTCTCCTTTTGGCTCTCCTCGTCGGAATCTTGAGCATTGGGATGATTCTCGGGTTCGGTTTTCAAGGGATTCCCCGGGAATTGAATAAGTTAATCATTACGGGGCATGAAAAGCTCAAAACGGAAGAAATCGTAAGAATGCTGGAAATTCAACCCGGAACCTCCTTTGACACGCTGGACTTGGATCTTCTCGAAAAAAGGCTCTCCAGACTTCCCCGAGTCAACTCCGCCCGCATCACTAAAAAGTCGGAAGACCAACTTCTCATCGAACTGACCGAAAGAAAGGCGGTTTATATCGTAAACTCCGACGGACATCTCTACGAGATCGATAGCGAGTTACGACTTCTTTCCAAAGACGACGTACGCGAAAAGGATCTCTGCGTTCTTTCCGGAAATTTTCCGATTAAGAATGGATCGATCCAAGACGCAAGTTTCCGCGATCTTTATAATTCCGTCGAACAGGCGTTTCGAATGTATCCCGCGTTAAAGCCGAGAATCTCCGAAGTTCTTCTGCAAGAGGACGGAGAAATTTTTTTCTTCGCGGACGAACCCATTCGTCTGAGAATTCAAATCGGAACTCTTCTTCACAGGGATCAGGTTCGAAAGCTCTACGCTATATTAGCATATTTTGAAAAAGACAAGATCCAATCCGAACTTGTGGACATCCGAGGAGAAGACGCAGTCTATCATTGATATGTTGGAACCGAGAGATAGAATCATCGCCGCATTGGACCTCGGGACCTCTTTGACAAAAGTGGTCGTGGCCCGACCTATCTCCGAATACGAAGTGGAAATCATAGGAACCGGAGCGTATCCTTCCTCCGGAGTCAAAAACGGATCGATCATAAACATAGAATCGACGACCCGTTCCATCATCGAGGCGGTCAGCGAAGCGGAACTCATGTCCGGTCAGGAAATTTCTTCCGTCGCGGTGAACATCACCGGCAAAACGGTAAAGGCGGATAATTCCAAAGGAGTTGTGGCGATCACAAACCGGGATCGAACCGTGGCGGAACCCGACGTCGTCCGAGTCATCGAAGCAGCGCAGGCGATCCGAGTTCCCGCCGATCAACAAATCCTGCACGTTCTTTCCAAAGAATTCTCCGTGGACGATCAAACGAGCATCCGCGATCCGATCGGAATGACGGGAGTTCGCCTCGAAGCGGAAGTTCATATCGTCACCGCGGGTATAACAGCAATTCATAATTTAGAAAAATGTGTTGAATCATCCGGACTCGTTTGCGAAGTCATGATTCTTTCCAGCCTCGCGTCGTCCGAAGCGGTTTTGACCTCGGGAGAAAAAGACTTAGGAACCGCGGTTCTCGACATAGGCGCGGGAAGTTGCGATCTCATCGTTTACGTGGATGGGGGAATTTCCTATTCTTCCGTGATTCCTTTCGGAGGAATCAACGTTACGAGCGATATTTCCATCGGACTCAAAACGACTTTGGAAACCGCGGAACTTCTCAAAAAAAGATACGGACATACGATTCTTTCCGAAATCGATCCCACCGAAACGATCGAAATTCCTCCGATCAGCGGAAGACCTGCGCGACAAGTGCTCCGCGAAGAACTCGTTTCCATCATCGAACCGAGAATGCGCGAAATCTTCGAGATGGTGGACAAGGAACTCGAGAAGTCCGGTAAAAAAGGACTTCTTGCGGGCGGAGTGATTCTTACCGGAGGAGGAAGTCTTCTCGAAGGAATCGACACTCTCGCGGAAGACGTGTTTCGTCTAACGGCATCCAGGGCGAGACCGGGCGGAATCAGCGGATTGGCCGAGAAGGCTTCTTCTCCCGAATTCTCCACCGTAATCGGAATGATCAAATACGCAGATAGAATGACGGACATGGATCAGAAATCCGTGGACCGTTCGGAAGGTTGGACGAAAAAAATCAGAAGATGGATCGAAGACAATCTTTGAGCCAACTCCATTAGGAAAATAGAATATGATCCGATTTGAAGAAGAAACAAAAACCAGTCCCGCAGTCATTAAAGTATTCGGAGTCGGCGGCGGCGGTATGAACGCCGTTACCAGAATGTCCAACTCTACTCTCAAAGGAGTCGAGTTTGCGATTCTCAACACGGACGAACAGGTTCTTCTTCGTTCTCCCGTGGAAAACAAAATCATCTTAGGAACCAAAGCGACTCGAGGTATGGGAGCCGGAGGCGATCCGGAACTCGGTTACAAAGCCGCGGAAGAGGATAAGGAAAGAATCCAATCCTCTTTGAGAGGAGCCGATATGGTTTTTATCACCGCGGGAATGGGAGGCGGAACCGGAACCGGTGCCGCGCCCGTAATCGCAAAGATCGCCAAAGAGATGAAATGTCTCGTGGTCGGAGTCGTCACACTTCCGTTCTCCTTTGAAGGCAGAAGAAGAATGGAACTCGCGCGCAAGGGAATCGAACAACTCCGTTCTCACGTGGATACGCTGATTCTCATCAACAACGATTCCATCTTTAGAGTCGTGGACAAAAACACACCGATCGATCTCGCGTTTCAAGTGATCGACGATATTCTTTTGAACGCGGTTCGAGGAATCAGCGATATCATCAACAATCCAGGTCTTATCAATGTCGACTTTGCGGACGTTAAGACCATCATGCGCGATACGGGCGACGCGGTGATGGGAGTCGGCGAAGGAAGCGGAGAAGGAAAAGTGAAGGAGGCCGTGGAATACGCGATCAACAATTCGCTGTTAGACTCCACTTCGATCGCGGGCGCGTCTTCTCTTTTGATCAACGTTTCCGGTGGAAAGGATCTAACGATCTCCGATTGGAACGAGGTTTCGGGAATCATAACTTCTCAAGTCGATCCGAACGCGAACATCATCATCGGCCTTCACGAAGACGAAACTCTTACGAACAAGATTCGTGTAACCGTGATCGCTACCGGTTTTAACAAACGTTCTTCTTCGGGAAAATTGATCCAGAATCAGGATCTGGTTACGAGGGTTCAGGAGAATTACGGGTTTCAACGCAAGGCGGTCGGTATGGAGAATTCTTCTTCCGAGAAAAAAGATTTTTTCGGTGAAGAGAATGTGGAATCCCAAAGAAACCCGGGATCGTTGCGTTATCGTTCTTCAAACGGTTCTTCGCCGAAAGCGGAAGACTATGATATTCCGGCTTATTTAAGAAGGAACAGCTCCGGACCTTGATCCTCGTTCGTCATTCAAACGCGGAACGCGGGCGATAAAAACATCGCCGAACCGACATCGATTGTTTTAAAGAGAGAATGTAGGAACTC
>NZ_AHMP02000003.1:3340000-3427500 GCF_000243735.2 Leptospira kmetyi serovar Malaysia str. Bejo-Iso9
ATCGTATTGACGAGCGCGATCGTTTCCTTGTTCGCGTTTAAGGCCAACCCGATCGCGTTTAAGTTCGGAGTTCCTCCCGTATACATTCCCGAAAGCATACTCGCGATCTTTGCGGATTCGGGATGTGCGGAAGCGTAGTAATAACCGGCTAACGCGGAGGAGATCGCAACGGCGACCGCGGAAAGAAAGAATGAAAACAAAGCTTGTTTGGCTTCGCCGAAACCTTTTCTAAAATCTGTGGAGCTGAGTAACAAAGGAATCGCAAGAGGAATCGTTATATCCGCGATCGTCAACGGAACCTGTTGGTGAATCCACGAACTCGGAATCAAATTTCCGAGCGCGATTCCGGCGATATAACAAAGAGATACGGCGCCTAATATTCCCAAAACTTTGAACCTTTGAGCCAAACGGATCGCAAGCCAAGGAAATAAAAGAATGAACAAAGTTAGAAGGATGGGTTGAGAGATTGAAAATACCGATTCCATAAGAATTCCTGAATATACAAAAATCTAACTCTTTCTTTAACTTTTCTTTTTGTTAAAAGTATCGAGACCCGATTTTTAAAATTCAAGCAGAAAAGGTTCTGGACGCGGGCCGTAATTATTTCTTTTGTGTGGAAATTCTAAGATTTTATCGAATCGGGTAAATCCTTTGTTCATTGAAATACGGAAGGCGATCGAATCAATGGGTAAAATGATTCGTTTTAGATTTTCCTCAAAGATCGGGAAACGTATTGCCTTCGTTTTCATTCTTTTCGGCTTTTATCTTTCCGTGGGCGGTTGTTTGGACGCGGACCCGATTCCTTCCAAGGTCGGCGAGATTCGTCTTCCGCCCGGCGCGGTTCGAGTCCGTTTTGCAAACGGTTCTTTTCCCGAATTCGTACGCAATCTTCCCTTAAAATCGGAAGCGACCCTTTGGACTTACAAAAAACAAAACATCATCAGACGTTATGATACGATTGCGGTCGTCGACTTGCCTCTTTTGTTCAAGGACGATCTCGAACAATGCGCCGATTATTCCATGAGAGTTTGGGCGGAATACCACAAGCAGACGAATCATTTAAACCGACTTTATCTTTTTGATTATAACGGAAATCGAAAACGTTTTTCCGAAAGCGGACTTTCCTATCATTCTTTTTTACGCAAGGCGTTCGCGTCTTCGAATTCCTATTCTTTGAAAAAGGGCGGCGAGAAAGTCGAAGAAAAGGATCTAAGACCGGGAGATCTTTTTGTCCAAAACGAAACCGGCGGAATCGGGCACGTTTCCGTGATTCTCGATTCGGCGGAAGGGAAGAAGGGCGAAAAATTTTTTCTGATCGGCTTCAGCTTTATGCCCGCTCAGGAAATGCACATCGAAAAGGCTCCGAACGAATTCGGTTCCGCGGGTTGGTTTACGTATAGAGGTTTTGTATCTCATTTGAACGAATCGTATCCGTATGGAACTCCGGTTTTGAGAAGATTTTCCGAACGTTGAGCAGAGAGATCGATTTAAAACATTCTAAGTTTAGAATATTCTAAATTTATAAAAACAATTGCCAGCCGCCCACGTGATAGGCTTGGAAAATCTTTTTCCAACTTTTAAATCCGGCTTCTCGGAATAGTTCTTCGTAACGGGGAGTTGCGATTCTTTTCAAGCCCTTGACGCGGTCCACGTAGGTTTTTAACGCGTCTTTTTCCCAACCTTGAAACTCTTTTAGATAAAGAGAAAGTTCCTCGAATACGATTTCCATATCGGATTGAGAATCGTGAAGATCGAACAGAATGAACGTTCCTCCGGGTTCCAATCGGGAAGAGATATCCTTTAATAAAGAAAGTTTTGTACCGTCGTCGGGAAGAAAATGAAGAACGAACAATAACGTCGCCGCGGAAAATTTTCGATTTGGATCCAAAGAGGAAACCGGAGCGCAGATCAACTCGGCGCCCGGAAAATTTTTTTGAGCGATTGCGATCATATCGGCGGAAGGATCGACTCCCGTGATCCGATAACGATCCGGAGCTACCTTCAGCAGAGAACGAAAGTCCGCGCCCGTTCCGCAACCCGCTGCGAGAATTTTCGAACCCGACGGAATCGATTTTAAAATCAAAGTCGCGACCAATTCGGAAATCCCAGAGTAAAAAGGAATCATCGTCACGATATTACTTTCGTATTTGCTGGCTCTTTCGCCTTCAAAGGGTTCAATATAATCCATGGTCGATTTTTCCTTTTCTTGATTGCCGATCACTTCGTTTAACAATTCGAAGTCGCGACTCATACCATATTTTCTTCGGTCCTCCATTCTTTCCAGCCGATTGCGATCCCCAAGATATGTCCCGCGAAGGCCAAAGGAACAAACAACAAAGGAAGAAACGAAACCGGATATTGCGCGACGATCACGTTAGGCGGATTCGTAAAAAGAATCCGAAACGGAAACGGAGCAGAAAGGATTCCCGTGGAAACGGTCAGACCTAAAACGAAAATTGCGGCGACGTTCCATCCTAAAATCCATCGTTTGGAAAGAATCCCTTTGAAAACGAGAACGTATAAAATCGGAGCGCTGATCGGCACCCAAAGGTCGAAGTTCCGACCTTTGGCCGTCATGATGTCCGAGATCAAATTTTCCCGGACCAACAGGAGGATCAGGATTTCGGGAAGAATTCTCCAGAACTGAAACAGACAAAGTTTGGAAGAACCGAAACGCATAAAGATCGGAAACGCGGATTTCGAAAATCCGAAACCCAAAAACAAAATCAAAGTCGAAAGAACTCCGATCAAAAGTCGAGGAGGAAGATCGAATCGATAAAAGAAATTCTCGTACGCCAAAAACCATTGTCCGATTAAAAAAATCAATACGACGACGAATCCGAGCACGGGTTTCGATTCCGGATCGGAACGATCCTTTTTAAAAAGGAAAACGGCGACGATCGAAATCAATCCTACGCAGGACGCGAGGACAAAGGCGGAAATATAAGCCGGGATAAAATTTGTTTCCATAAAAACCTCGACTCGAGGTTATCGGATTTCGTCCGAATGGTCCATGGTGCGCGCGTCACGAATTCGATTTTGCACCGTGACGATCGTCACGATTTTTCGAAATTACGAAGATAAACGGTAAGTCTTTGGAATTTATCCTTTGCGCCCGAATCTTTTTCGCGATCGATCGTCTTGTCGTAAAGATTCACTAAATGATTTCTGAACGTCCCGTTCGCGATTCCGAGAAAAAATCCGATCTGTTTTCGGGTATAACCTTCGGCGATCAGTTCGCAGATTCTCAATTCCTGTTTGGTAAGACCTTTTAATATTAAGGAATTTGAATCTAATACGTTCGGACTTTGTTTTTTTCGGAACATCCTAAGCGTAAACCAGGCGGCTCCGGCGCCGATCGAGGATAAAAGAATCGTTCGTAATTGGATCGATTCTCCCCATTTTCCCGTTTCTAAAAAAAGAATCGAAATCGATCCGAGACCCAAGGCGACGCTCGCGCTCGCAAAAAGTTCCGCGATCTTATGAAATAAGGAATCCGCACGATCTCTGGAAAGATAAACCGAAACGAAAATGCTTACGATGGAATCGATTCCCATTCCGATCGGAAACAAATTGAAACCGAAAAATGAAATCAGATTCGTAGCGAATCCGAGCCACCAACAAATCACTAAAAACGGAATCCAGCCTTGGATCTCTTTCGGTTTTAAAAGAAGATATAAGGACAATACAAAACCGATTCCGAAAAAACTTCCCACGAGAATTCTCGCCGGAAGTTCGAGAACGGGATACCAACCCCACGCGTAGAATTTCCATTCTAGTATGAGAAAGGATTTTTCGGAAGAATAATCGAGTTCGATCAAAAGTATAAGTCCGATCGCGATCGCCATAAAACTGAAGAGCATCGGGGACTTGGCTTTTCTTCCGGAAAGAATTCTACTCAAAGCCAATAAAAGAGGAGGAACAAAAAAGATAAAATGTCGAAATACGTGAAAGGAAAAATACGCACTTTCCATAGAGGAAGAATGGAACAGAAAAAAAACGCAAAGATTTCCTCCGGCCAACACGATCAATAACGCTCGAAAATAATTTCCAAAGGAATCCCTTTCTTTGAAAAGCGCAAACAACGCCGCGAGATTGGCGAACATCGCCGTCAGAGGAAAAAGCGGAATGATTTCCATAAGATTCAGAATTCTTCTTCGATCGAATCGACCGGGTCGACGCGATTTTAAAAGTAATTTTTTTTCTATAAAGATTTTTTTAGTGTCCGAATCTTGATTCTTGTGCGGTAATAAAGTCGAATCTCAGTTCCGAAATCGTATTCAAAAATTAGCAAGAAGCATGAAATATTTTATATCCTTATCTTTGATTTTAATCTTTTTTTCCTGTTCCAAAAATTCGGTCGACATCCAGGATCTGAACGAGGAAAGTCTCACGGTTTCCTTACATCTTCAAAACCGATTGAACGGTTTGATCGACAAGGTCGCGCCCGCGACGGTCGGCATTTTTCCGAAAGGAAGTACGGAAGGTTCCAGCGCGATCGGTTCCGGTTTTTTCGTGGATGGAGAAGGGCATATTCTCACCTGTCAACACGTGATCCGAGGCGCGAGCGAGTTTATCGTTCAACCTGCAAAATCTGGAAAACGTCTTAAAGCAAAGGTGATCAAAGAAGACGCCGATTTCGATCTCGCTCTTTTGGAATCCGAAATGGACGAAAACAAAAACGCGTTCATTCCCGTTCCTAAACTCAACGTTCCCAAGGAAGGAACGATGTATCTTTCCTTCGGGTCCGCGTACGGATTACCGGATTCGATCTCTTTCGGAATCGTTTCGTTTTCGCAAAGAGCGAAAGTGGATCCGTTTCATCCCGAAAAAGGTTTTGTTCAATTGAGTTTGCCGATTTATCCGGGAATGTCCGGCGGAGCCGTCATCGACATACAAGGTAACCTAATCGGTGTTCAACGATTTACGTACAATACTTCGGGGAATTCTCCCGTTGGTCCCGGCTTTGCGATTCCGGTCGGACACGTTTCGAATTTTCTAGAATCTTCGGCGCAACTTAGGGAGAATAAGGTTCGCGCACAAAGAGGAATCGTTGAGATTCCGTTCGTCACTCCGCATCTCGTCGAAAAATTAAAACTTCCTTATCCTTTAGGAGTGATCGTAAGTTATGTTCAAAAAGATTCTCCCGCCGAAAAGTCAGGAATTCAAAGATACGATTTTATAACGCACGTAAATTCAAAAAAGGTGAATTCCTCTTCGGAGTTTTATCGCGAAATCGGATCAGTCAAAGGGGAAGTTTCGATTCGTTTGTATCGTTCCGGTCGCGAAATCGATGTTAAACTGTCTATTTGGCAATAAATTTACTAAATTAAATATTTCCTAGAAAAATTTGATTTCGATGTCCTATTTTCGAAAAGAGGGCGTATAGATTCTAAAGATCCCTATCTCCAGGAGAATTGAAATGAAATCCAAACAAGGTTTGATCCTTTGTATGATCTTGCTTCTTGCGGTTGTCGCTTGTAAGAAAGATTCTAATGATGATACGAATAAGAACTTGGCCTTATTGGCCCTTTTGAACAATCGAAGCGGCGGACTTTCGCCGGAACAAAAATCGGCGAGTGCGACCGCAAACGGAGCCGTGAACGCTTCGGCAGCGGCGCAGAACAGCGGTACGATGACCGCTTCCAACGATTCTCAAACCGAGCAAATGCTCGTATCCGAAATTTTCGAAAACGGTATGGACCCGGTCGTCGTCCGGGAAGTCGCTTCTCAAATCGCTTCTTTGCGTAAGAACGAACAGGAAAGTCCCGTACAATTAACAGCGATCACCGCGTCTTCCACGGGAACCACTCCGAATAAGACTTGGACTTTTTCGGGAGACGTAAGCGGATCCGGAGTTACGACTCAAAGCAACACCACATTCGGAGCCGCGTTGGGAATTCCAAACTGCGCGATCACCATTCTTTCTCCATCGGGAACACAAGGAACCGCGACGTTTACAAACGGAACGATGGCGTTCAGCGGATCGGGATCGAGTACTACGTTTTCCGGAACGAGTAACTTATCCGCGAATATCGCATTCTCCAATTACGGAGTGTTTTATACGGATTATCTTTCGATGATTCAATTCTATAAAAACCCGCCGACCACTACGCCGGACATTTCGACTTGCGCGGGACTTCAACAAAGTTTCGGAACCTTTTACAGCGCGATCAGCAAGTATGCGGTTATTTCTTCGGGAAGCGCGGCGGTTACTTACAAGAGAACTTACAGCGGACAAAACTCGACTTCCGCAGTTCAGTCCAATTCAAAGTTTGACGCAACCGTAGATTCTCCCGCAGGTTTGACCATGATCGAATACGAAGGCGCGACTCCGGGAACTTCAAAAACGGTAACGCTTCAAAACGTGAAATACGGATACGAATCCAGCATCACTTTGAGCGGAAGTCCTACGTCTCCAACGGGAAGCGGAAACTTCAGCGTTTCTTTTTCCGGAACGGTAAACGGAACCGCAATCGATCAAATCTTTTCTTTTACTTTTTGATCGATTCGAAACGTAAGAATTTTCAAAGGCTCTCCGAAACGGAGGGCCTTTTTTGTATGAATTTATCTTTTTAGAATATTCTTAAATAAGAAACAAATTTAAATTTTTAAATATTCCAAAATCATGTTATAGCGTGAAAAGGAATAAACGCCGCATTCTGTAAAATCTTAAAAGTGCGTTTGTAGAAACGTTCAAATCTACTTTTAGGAAATCACAAAATGAATGCTCCGATCAATTCTTCCTCAAACCTTTTTCAAACCGCGACGCTGGGAAAACTGATTCTTCAAAATAGAATCGTAATGGCGCCTTTGACCCGTTCCAGGGCGATCGGCAATATTCCGAATTCATGGATGGCCGAATATTATTCGCAAAGAGCGGACGCCGGTTTGATCGTTACGGAAGCGACTTCACCTTCTCCCAACGGTTTGGGTTATCCGAGAATTCCCGGAATTTTTAACAAAGCGCAGGTGGAAGGTTGGAAACTCGTTACGGATGCGGTTCATCGGAGAAACGGCAAAATCTTTTTGCAGATCATGCATACGGGCAGGGTCGGAACTACGGCCAATCTTCCCGAAAACGCCGAGGTCATCGCCCCTTCTTCGATCGGACTTACCGGAGAAATGTGGACCGACGCGAAAGGAATGCAGCCGTACTCGATTCCGAGAGAAATGAACGAAGTCGATATTCGAAACGCGATCGAAGAATTCGTTCAAGGCGCCAAAAACGCGATGGAGGCGGGTTTTGACGGAATCGAACTTCACGGAGCGAACGGATATTTGATCGAACAATTCTTAAATCCGAACTCGAATCGAAGAGACGATTCTTACGGAGGTTCGATTGAAAATCGAAATCGTTTTGCGGTCGAAGTCGCCAAACAAGTCGCGTCCGCGATCGGAAACGAAAGAACTTCGATTCGGCTTTCTCCTTACGGAGTGTTCAACGAAATGTCCCCGTTTTACGAAGGAGTGGAAGAACAATACGAACTTCTCGCAAAAGAATTCAATCGAATCGGATTGGCTTACATTCATTTGGTGGATCACAGTTCCATGGGCGCGCCCGAAGTTTCCGAAACCACGGTGCAAAGGATCAGAAAAGAATTTAAGAATATTCTAATATTCAGCGGCGGCTACGACAAAACCCGCGCACAATCCGATTTGCAAAATCATAAATGCGATCTGATCGCTTTCGGAAGACCTTTTATCGCCAACCCCGATTTGGTTCGTCGACTTAAGATCGACGCGCCTTTGGCGCAACCCGACGAAAGCACGTTTTATACTCCGGGAGAAAAAGGGTATTCCGATTATCCGACTTGGAAAGAATAAAATTTAAAAGTAACGCTCACCCGATCGGCATCAAAGTTCGGTCGGGTGAATCGAATATTCAAAATCTATAACATACTATCTAAGGTTTGATATAAAAACAAAAACCGACCGTTTAAAAAAATTTCAATGAACTCCCAAAAAATCGAAATAATTGTTACAAAAAAGGTAACAACTGGCGAACCAACTTGTCTAAGTACTGAATTTCATTTTTTGGAGTATTTAAATGACAACTGAATCAAA
This sequence comes from Leptospira kmetyi serovar Malaysia str. Bejo-Iso9, assembly GCF_000243735.2. NCBI lineage: Bacteria > Pseudomonadati > Spirochaetota > Leptospiria > Leptospirales > Leptospiraceae > Leptospira > Leptospira kmetyi. Next base: position 3,348,068 of record NZ_AHMP02000003.1, read on the forward strand.
GGCATCTGTAGATTTATTCGGTTCCACAAAACTGGGTAATCTGGGTCTTCAGAACCGAATCGTAATGGCCCCTATGACAAGATCCCGTGCGATCAACAATATCCCCAATTCGATTATGGCGGACTATTATTCTCAGAGAGCGACTGCGGGTTTGATCGTTACCGAAGGAACATCTCCTTCGCCGAACGGCTTGGGCTACGCAAGAATTCCGGGAGTTTTCAGTAAGGAACAAGCCGACGGCTGGAAGCTCGTAACCGATGCGGTTCACAAGAAGGGCGCAAAAATTTTTGTTCAGCTGATGCACACGGGTAGGGTCGGAACTACGGCCAATCTTCCGAAAGGCGCCGAGCTCATGGGTCCGTCCGCGATTCAACTTTCGGGTGAGAATTGGACCGATTCGAACGGAATGCAACCTTATTCTTTACCGAAAGAAATGAGCGTACAAGACATTCAAAACACGATTCAAGAATTCGTAGCCGCATCCAAAAACGCGATCGCCGCCGGTTTTGACGGAGTGGAACTTCACGGAGCGAACGGATATCTTCTCGAACAGTTTCTAAATCCGAACGTGAACAAAAGAACCGATTCTTACGGCGGTTCCCAAGAAAACCGAAATCGTTTCGTGGTTGAAGTGGCCAAACAAGTCGCTGCCGCGATCGGAAAAGAAAAAACCGCGATTCGTTTATCGCCTTACGGTGTGTTTAACGAAACCGGAGCCTTTGAAGGAATCGACGAACAATACGAAGCTCTTGCAAAAGAATTGAACGAAGTCGGTTTAGTATATATTCATTTGGTAAATCATAGCGCGATGGGAGCTCCTGAAGTTCCTCAAAGTGTGGTTCAAAAAATCAGAAGCCAATTTAAGAATACTCTCATATTGAGCGGCGGTTACGATAAGAAAAGAGCGCAAGAAGATCTTGAAAAAGGAAATTGCGACTTGGTGGCTTTCGGAAGACCTTTCCTCGCGAATCCCGATTTCGTTTATCGTTTGAAAGAGGATAAAACTCTTGCGGAAGCGGATCAAAGCACCTTTTATACTCCCGGTGAAAAAGGATATTCCGATTACCCAAGTTTAAACTGATTCAAATCAAACGTAAAAACCTCGATCGGAGATTTCCGGTTGAGGTTTTTCTTTTTGTACTTCGGCTTTTTTATGTCGATCGTTTCGTTTTCGACGCCCGCGTACCGATGAATTTCCGAAAAAATCCGAGAATTGAAGGTTATCAGATCCCCGGGTTTCGATTTCGAGCGGCGAGCTTTCGTAAAGAATGTCGGTCTATATTACTTATTTTGAATCCTTTTTGATTCTTTCCTTTCTTCTTACATAGACGACCTTATCCAATTCGGCCACGACCTTTCCCGTTTTTTCGTCGTAGACCTTCGTCTGAAAGAACGCGTCTAACTTTCTTTTTTCGTCCGCTTCGTTTCGGATTCTTTCGACTTCTTCGGGAGAAATTTCGAAATCCGCGTAAACCTTTCCGAGACCGGGCGCGATAAAACGGATCGTCGCGGCCTTGTCCCAAACGATGTATTGATCTCCCAAATTTTCGATCAGCATCAGCATATAAAACGGATCGCACATGGAATACAAGGAACCGCCGAAATGCGTGCCGACCAGATTTCGATTCCACCAATGAAGTTTCATTGAAAGTCGAAAATGGTTAAAACCTTTGCCGATCTTTTTGTAGCGGATTCCGGCTCCGAAGTACGGAGGATAGAAATTTAAAAAATAAAATCTGAGTTTTTGTACTAAGTTCATGTAGTTTGATATCGAACCTTCAAGTTGTTTTTACTTTTGTTGCGGATTCCGTCGATTTTGAAATCAGAAAATAAGTGATTTATAATGAAAATTCCTTAAAATATCCCGTTTCGAAAGAAAGCATCTTGATTTTTCGAAACGATCTTATAGAACAACTCACCCGGAGGAATTCGATTTTGAAAATTTTTTATTTCCGTTTGATCCTTACGATTCCGTTCTTTTTGTTTTTTACGTTCGGTTTCGTGAATTGCAGCGACTTGACGACCTATGTGATTAAGAATAAAAAACCGTCCGTAGTTTCGAACACGAAAGGACTTTTTGCCGGAGCTTCCAAAGTGGACATCACTCCTCCTCCGGGACTTCCTTTGGCCGGTTATTCGATGTTGGCGAATACGGAAAAAGGATTTAGAACCAAAATTTACGCAAGAGTCATCTATATTAGAAAAGATCAACATTCTCCCTTGGTCTTGATTCAAACGGATCTTCTTTCCGGTTCTCTTTTATTGCATCATAAACTTGCGGAAAGACTCGCCGATAAAACGGATATCAGTTTGGGAGGAATCGTTCTTTCGGGAACACATACACATTCCGCTCCCGGGAATTTTTACGAAAATAATTTCTACAACGAGTTCGCCGGAAACAAACCGGGTTTCGAAAAAGAATGGTACGAATTTTTAGAAGATAGAATTTACAACGCGGTCTTGGAAGCGTATCAATCCGCAAAACCCGCAAGAATCGCAACGGGAAAATCGAACGTTTGGGGATTGACCCGAAATCGTTCCATCGAAGCGTATGCGGCCAATCGGAATTCCGGAATCGAAGAGATCAAAACCGAACAGATCTACAATGCGATCAATCCGGAGATGACCATGATTCGAGTCGACGCGAAAGATAAGGACGGAGCTTTTAAACCTCTCGCCGTTTATTCCACGTATTCGATTCACGGAACGACGGTTCCTTCCTGGAACAAGGTCGTGAACGCGGACGTGTTCGCTTATCCCGAAAGAGAACTCGAATTAAAGATCAAGGAAGAATTTAAAACGGATTGGGAACCTTTGCACGCGGTTTCAAACGCGACACACGGCGATAATTCTCCCGATTATAGGGAAGACATGCAGGGTTTTATCGAATCCAAACGTCTCGGTTATGAAATATCAAGAAAATCTTATGAACTCTTTCAACTTCTCGGAAAAAAATTGAACTCGGACGTAACGTATTCTTACAACTCAAAAGAAGTGGACGTTTATGAAAATCCTAAGATGGGAGACGCGGAACTTTGTAGCAGACCGGTTGCGGGAACTGCTTTGACCGGAGGAGCGGAGGACGGAATGACTCCCGTTTTATTCTGGCTTCCTTTTTGGGGAGAAGGTTGGCCTCGTTATATTTTTACCGGAGGATGTCAGGGGCATAAGCGGACCGCCGGTTCGTTCTTTCAATACATCGTATTGGCAAAAAAGAATTTTCCACATAGGATGATTCTCCAGTCCGCAAGAATCGGGGACACTGCGTTACTCGCCGTTCCTTTCGAAGTCACCAACGAGTCCGGCAGAAGATTCTCGAACGCCGCGTTGGAAGCGGAAAAACTTCGGACTTTCAAAAGCAAGGAACCGATCACACAAACATCGGTGTTGTCATGTACGAACGGATATTTCGGTTATACTACGACGCCGGAAGAATATTCCAAACAACACTATGAAGGCGGACATACGATTTACGGACCCGCGACGCAACCGTTCTTACAAGCGCATCTTGCGGATCTCGTAAAACAAATGCCTTCCGAAGGCGGAAAGGAAAGTTTCCCGGATTCATGGGAGTTTCAACTCGATACGAAACGTTATATGCCTGAAAAGAAAGAAGCGAAGGGAACGCGCGAATTGAAAGAATCGCCGAGATTGGTTCTTGCAGAGGAGAATTCCGAAAAACATTGGATCTTTCGTTATAAGGACGTGAATCCTTCTTTGATTCAATTTCATCAGTCCTTGATTTCCATTCAATACAAGGAAGATAAGGGAGAATGGAAAACGTTACAACAAGACGGAAGATCGGTGAACGATAGCGGAACCGAGTTGGACATTCGATTGCAGGGAGATTCTTCCGAAGGAATGTCGATCTACGAAGTTCGCTGGTTTAATCCGGAGTTTCATGCGAAAAGAAAATATAGATTCACGATCGCGCCGAGAGGAACGGAAAAGGAATTTTATTCTCCCGAGTTTTAACGATTCGAAAAACGAAACGCAACGATCCGCATACGATGGAAAAAATCCGTAAGGAAAGAGAACGTTTAAATTTTTCTTGCTCTTTCCCTTCGGATTCTTAACCTCCACCCATGCAAAGAACGATCGCTCTTGTCCGTAAAAAAGGTTCTCTTGAAAATCTTCGTTTAGAAACGGAAACTCTGAACGAACCCGGCGAAAATGAAGTACAAATCGAAGTTCATTCGGTCGGATTGAACTTCGCCGATTTATTCGCAATCCAAGGCTTGTATAGCGCGACTCCCGAAGGCGCGTTTATTCCCGGTTTGGAATTTTCCGGAGTCGTAATCGCGACTGGAAAAAAAGTCAAAAACGTTAAGAAGAAAGATAAGATCATGGGAGTTACCCGTTTCGGCGGATATGTTTCCCACTTGAATATCGATTCGAAATACGTTTTTAAACTTCCTTCGAAGTGGAACTTCGACCAAGGCGCCGGATTTCTCGTTCAAGGATTAACCGCCTATTACGCGTTAGTTGCTCTGGGCGATCTTGAAAAAGGTCAAACCGTTTTGATCCACAGCGCGGCCGGTGGAGTGGGAATTCTCGCCAATCGAATCGCGAAAAAATTGGGCGCGTTTACGATCGGGACGATCGGAACTCCGTCCAAAACCGAACTTCTAAAAAAAGAAGGTTACGATAAACAAATCGTTCGTTCGGATCGATTCGCAAAAGATCTGCAAGAAGCGCTCGGCGGAAAGGAACTCGATCTGGTTCTCGAATGTATCGGCGGCAAAATCTTTCAGGAAAGTTACGATATCATGGCTCCGATGGGAAGAATGATCGTCTACGGAGCCGCGGAGATGATGGGCGGAAGCAGTTCCGTAAATTGGCCGAGGCTCGCATACAAATATCTTTCCAGACCGAAATTGGATCCGATGCAGATGGTTTCGGACAACAAGGCCGTGATGGGATTCAATCTGATTTGGCTTTATGAGAAGGTGGAAAAATTGACCAAACATCTGAACGGTCTCGTGAAATTAAATATTTCCCCGCCGCTCGTGGGCAAAACGTTTCCGTTTGAAAAGATCGACGAGGCGTTGAAATACTTTCAATCGGGAACATCGGTGGGCAAGGTCGTTTTAAAAGTAAAATCCTGACTTTGCTTTACAATCCGGGGTTTTCTTTCAACTTGGAGGCAGAGTGAGCCAATCTGCCTTTTCTCCGATATTCGATTCTTATCGATCCGCGTTTGAGAATTTTTTAAATTCTCAAACTCTTTCCGTTCTTTCCGAACAATCCGCGCCCGAACTTTTCGAAGCGATGAAATACAGTCTTGTCGCGGGCGGAAAAAGACTTCGTCCCGTTTTGGCGTTAGCCGCGTTCGGCGGTTTGCAAACGAAAAGTCCGAACGTACTTTATCTCGGATCTTCTTTGGAATGTATTCATACGTATTCTTTGATTCACGACGATCTTCCGAGTATGGATAACGACGATTTTAGAAGGGGATTGCCGACTCTTCATAAGAAGTTTTCGGAAGCCACCGCGATTTTGGCGGGAGACGCGCTCAATTCTTTCGCGTTTTATTTCGTTTCTTTCGTTCAAGGGGAGAATCTGGATTCCACATTACATAAAGATTTATTAGAAATTTTGCATAAAGGTTCGGGTGCGCCCGGAATGGTTTCGGGTCAGATTTACGATTTACAGATGGAACGCGAAAACGCGGAGGATAAGAATTCCAAAAACGAAAAGCAAAAGATCGAGATGGTTCAATTGACTCATAGTTTAAAAACCGGAGCCTTGATCAAAGCCTCTTTACTTTTGGGAAACCGTCTTCGAAAAGATTGGAAATCCAGGGAAGAATCCTTAACCCGATACGGGGAAAGTTTGGGACTTCTTTTTCAGATCACGGACGACATTTTGGACGTGGAGGGAACCCAGGAATCTTTGGGAAAAACCCCCGGTAAGGATCAGAAATCGGGAAAGACCACCTATCCGGCGTTATTCGGAATGGAACGTTGCAAACAAATGGTGGAAGAACTTCAAAAAAATCTAATCTCATTGGCGTCCGAGTTCTCCGTTTCGGACGAAGAAAAAATATTTTTCCGGGAACTTCCGATCTACATTGGCCAAAGAAAAAATTAGACTCGATGATCTCCTTTTGAAACGGGGATTTGCCGATTCTCCCGAAAAGGCGAGAAGTTTGATTCTTTCGGGTTCCGTATTGGTGGACGAACAGAAGATCACCAAAGTCGGATTAAAATTTTCGGAAAACTGCGAGATCCGAATTCTCAACATAATACCGCAATATGTAAGTCGAGGCGCTTACAAATTGTTGCGTGCCTTCGAGGTGTTTGCGTTAAAAGCGGAAGGAAAACTCTGCGTGGACTTGGGCGCATCGACGGGAGGTTTCACTCAGGTTCTTTTGGAAAAAGGGGCTTGGAAAGTTTTTGCGTGCGACGTCGGTTACGGACAACTTGCGGAAAAAATCAGAAATAATCCCGCGGTGATCGTAAAGGATCGTTTTCATCTAAAAAATTTATCCTCTTCCGAAATCGAATGGGAAACGAACGTTTTATCGGTTCCGAATTCGGAATCGATTTTGATCGTCATGGATTTGAGTTTTATTTCTCTTCGTTCCGTTTTTCCGGTGATTCATCGATTCAGAGAAGAAAAGAATATTCCAAAATTAGAATGTATTACTTTGATCAAACCTCAGTTCGAAGCGAACGAAAACGATCTCGTGAAAGGGGTTTTGCGAGATTCAAAAATCAGAATCAGAATCGTTCGTGCAATTTGTTCCTATTTGAAAAAAGAAATTGGCGCAAAAATTTTAGGTATGGAATGGTCTCCGATCGAAGGTCGGGACGGAAACAAGGAAGTTTTGTTGTTCTGGGAGTTGTGATCGATGGGTTCGGAAATTTCATTCTTTTCGCACGGAAACGATTCGATTCTTGTGAGAAAGAAAACGCGATGGATCGAATTCGGGAAAGAATTCGACCTATCGACCCGAAAGCGGATCCGGAAATCCCGGAGCGTATTTTGAGGGAACGTGCAAGTGCAAGTTTCTTTTTTGCCGTTTTCTTTGTCGGAACAATTAAAATCTACATTCTAAAATACTGGACAGAATAGGAATTCTTCAATGGCTGAGTTACTCAAAGATTTATATTCACGAAACGTCTTGGAGAAAATCGCGGATTCCTTCTCCAAAGAATTGCCTTCGATTTCAAAGGAAGAATGGATTTCCGGATTCAAAAAAAAAGATTGGAAACAACTCGAACTCAAACAAAGAATTCGAAGAATCGCGGAAGTTTTATCCGAAGAACTGCCGAAACCTTTTCCGAAAACGTTGAAACCTTTGTTGAACATCACCGATTCCTTGGATAAATCCTTTGCGGGAAAGGAAGTTTTTCTTACGATCTTCTTGGGCGACGTGGTGGAAATACTCGGGATCGATCATCCGAACGAATCGATGAAAGCATTTGAAAGAATTACGAAACTGATTTCCTGCGAGTTTTCGATTCGTCCTTTTTTAATCCGACATCCCGAACTTACTTGGAAACGTATGTCGGAATGGTCCTTAAACGAAAATGCGGACGTTCGTCGTTTATCTTCCGAAGGGAGCAGACCGCGACTTCCTTGGGGAATGGGAATTCCAGGTTTAAAACAAGATCCGCAAAGAACGCTTCCGATTTTGGAAAATCTAAAGGACGATCCGGACGAAGTGGTTCGAAGAAGCGTCGCAAATCATCTCAACGATATATCGAAGGATCATCCGGATTTGGTTTTGAAAATCGCAAAGGACTGGGCGGGTTCTTCAAAAGAAAGGGACGCACTTTTAAAACATGCGTTACGCGGTCTTTTAAAAGAAGGAAATCCTAAGGCGCTTGAAATCTTCGGTTTCGGCTCCAATGTACATGCGAAAATTCTAAACTTAAAACTGAAATCCAAATCGGTTAAGATCGGAGGCGATCTTTTTTTCGGTTTTAAGGTTCAATCCGAAGATTCGAAGTCGCTTCGGTTGAGAATCGAATATAAGATTCAATATGCAAAAGTTTCCGGCAAAATATCCCGAAAAGTTTTTCAAGTCGAAGAAAGGGTTTTTCTTCCGAAAGAATCCGTTTCTTATGAAAAGAAACAATCCTTTAAACAGATGACGACCCGCGTTCACATTCCCGGAAAACATGTTTTGGAAATTCATATCAACGGGGTTTTGAAAGCGAAGACGGAGTTTCAAGTCGTACGATAAGTTTGACGTTTTCGATTCTCCGTCTTTGATTGGATTAGGTGGACAAGACTCCGTAGATGATCACGAAGATTCCCGCAAGATTGGTCACGACTCCGATGGCGCCTAACAATTTTCCTAAGACCGGGTTTTCTTGGAATTCGTCCTTGATTCCCTGAAGCCAGTTCGCCGTATCTTTCAACGCTAAAAATAAAGAAGAAACCGCGAACAGCGAAGCGCCGATCAAAGCCAAGTTTTCCGATAGATTTGCGTATCGAAACGCAACCACGAGACCCAATAACATGGCTCCTTGCATCAAAGAACCTATGTGCGCCGCTTGTAAGTAGCGGGAAGGATATTCCGCTTTCTTTCTTGCAAGAGCATAAGGAAAACCGGTTAAACTTCCGTAGGCAAGATTCAGGACGCCGGCCAGAATCAATATCTTTTCAGGTAAAAGCATGTCGCACCTCGTTAACGAAAGAAAATAACAGATAACGTTGAGTTCGTCTATAAGATTCCGCTCGGGAACGATTACAAAATTTCGGAATTCGATTTTGCGATCCGATTCGTTTTTCGTTACGTTGATTGATTTAGCGGGCTAAAGGGGGTTAAAAATAAAAAACCCCGCCGTTTGAAGGGCAGGGTTCGTTTCCATTTCGTTTGAAAGAGAGTGTGATTACGGTCTTACTGAAATCACTTCGTCCTTGTTTACAAGGTTAACGATGTGTTTGTATTCAGGAGAATCTTTTCCGTATTTCAACTCGGTCGCTCTCAAAAGGTGAACGTTTTTCTTGTAACGGTATTTGAACATCTGATCTTCGGATGCTCCGCCGTATTTTTTAATCATGTTCTCTTCGAAAGCGTAGCAACTTGCCAAATACTTGTGAGCAGGGTATTCCTTCTCATTCTCGTCGATCTCGATGTAGAGTTCGAGGATGGGGATACACTGTGGAAGATTTTGTAAATCATACTCAGTGAGGATCCATGATCTGTAAGTATCGGAAAGAAGTCTTTTAAACTCTGGTCTTTCTCTTAAGTCCGGGTTTTTGATTTCATCTAAGTGGTTGATCGCCTTGGTGAAATAGTTCAGAGCTTGTTGTTTCGCTACGAGTTTTTCTCGGGAAACGACACGGTCTTCTCTCGCCTTGCGGTCGACCTTTTGCCAATACCACTTTTCATCGAGACGCTTTTTCTCCGCTTCTTCTTTGCGGTATTGTTCAACGGATTCTCTCATTTTGAGAACCGTGTTTACGCCCGATTGGTAGTTGGATAATGCCAATCTAAATTTGTTGTTCGCGAATGCCTTGGAGAGCTGGTGGAGTTCTTGGAAATTCTTGTCATAGCCCTTAAAATCAGGGTTCTTCCACAGAGCTTCTTGTTCTTGGATTGCCTTTTTACGACGTTTCTGCTCTTCCGTGAGGTTCTTGTCATCGTCTTCGGGAACCAACTCGCCTTTTAACAGCTCGTCAATTTTCTCTACTGCTTCGTTGGCTTGCTGATTACCACCCTGATTGTTTTGCTGAGCTAAAACAGACAGGTTGAGTCCCAGCACGGCCAGAAGAATGAATATGCTTTTCATCACCTTCATAATGCTCACACCTTTTACTTCTCTTTCAATGGTATTAGGGAAAAGGTACATCCTGTGCCTTCTCTCCTGTATAACTATCGGACTTACAATCCGAGATATAAACTAGGAACGAATTTTTTTTCCACTTTCTTCCAAATAAGCGACATAAGAGTCGTTTTTCTCGATTTGGGAAGGATCTTTTTCTTTTTTGGTCGGAATTCCGGACCGAAAAAGCTTTCCCTACTTTCTTTTGTTCGTTGCATTTTTCCAGCAGATTCTTCTTTCATAAAAGGTTTTCCTTCAACCTTTTGGTGAAAAAACTGGAATTACCGGTATGATTCTGAAGAAATACACCCCGATCCAAGAAGGCGCTCCCAATTGCCCGCAATGCGGGGGAGTCGGATTCTCCCTTACGGAGAATGTAGCAGGAACCAGTTCCGGAGTTTTATCCATTTGTCATTGTATTTCCGAGAATTGTCCCTGTCAGGGAAAACCTCCTTGGAGGGTTTACGACGAGGCTTTGGGCAAAATGGTTCCTTGTGTTTGTCATAACGCGAGAATGGAACTCGGACATTTGGAAAGTATATTCAAAAAATCTGGAATTCCTCCAAAATACCGTTATAGAACCTTGGACCAAGCCGATCACAGCGCTGACGTGGGAATTTCTTTTACGATCGCTCACGATTGGGCCAACGAACTCGTTCATCGTTGGGCGGATTCGAACGTACATTCTCAGGGATTGTATCTTTGGGGAGGACCGGGAACGGGAAAAACTCTTCTCGCCTGCATCATATTAAACGAACTGATTTTTCGATATAAGACAAATTGCAAGTATGCGAAGATCAACCGCGACTTTTTAAACACGTTACGCGAAACCTATCAGAAAGATTCCGAAACGCACGGAATGGAAAAGACGATCGAAACACTTTTTGCGGAAGTCGAAGTGCTCGTGTTAGACGACTTCGGAGTTCAAAAAGAATCGGATTGGTCGAACTCCAAGTTATACGATTTGATCGACGCGAGATACGAACAGGAAAAGCTCACCATTCTCACTTCGAACACGTCGCCCGCGGAATGGAAGGACAAAGCCGAGGGAAGAATTTATTCCAGACTTCGAGAGATGACTCAGGAAATTCATTTGGAATGCGCGGACTATCGTTTGAAACTTTCCGAGTCCGGAGGAAGAAGATGAAAGAAGCATTTCTTTCCTTAGGATCCAATCTCGGAAACCGCGCCGAGTTTTTGAAAATCGCCGTTCGCAAACTCAAGAACACGATCGGAATCGAAGTGATCAAAGAATCCGAACCGATGAACACGCTCGCGTTGGAAGTCACGGATCAACCCGATTTCTTAAATCAGATTTTGAAAATCGAAACCACTTTCAATCCGGAAGAATTGCTCGAAGTCGCGCTTCGCATCGAAAAGGAAATGGGCCGAGTTCGCGAAATCGAAAAGGGTCCTCGCGAAATCGACATCGATATTTTAACATACGATATCGTAACGATGCACACAAAAGGTTTGCATCTTCCGCATCATTCTCTCTTTACCCGTCCTTTTATCCGGGATATTTTGGAATCGATCGGCGAAGGTTCGTTATACGAGCATTTTACCGGAGGCGAATATGAAAAACGTGCATAAGATTTTTTCTCCTGAAAAAAAGGGGAAAGAAAAAATTTCCGTAGTTACGTGTTACGATTTCAGTTTCGCGAGAATTCTCAACGAAACGGAAGTCGATTGTATTCTCGTGGGAGATTCTCTCGGAATGGTGTTTCAAGGAAACTCGAGTACTTTGCCCGTGACCTTGGAGGAAATGATCTATCATACCAAGGCGGTTCGCCGAGGTGCGCCGGACAAATTCATCGTCGCGGATCTTCCTTTTTTAAGTTATCAAACTTCGATCGAGGACGGGATTCGTTCCGCCGGAAAAATGATGAAGGAAACCGATTGTGACGCAGTCAAAATAGAAGGCGGGTCGGATTTTATCTGCGAGTTGGTCGGCATTCTGAAACAAATCGGGGTTCCCGTTATGGGACATTTGGGTCTGACCCCGCAGAGCGTTCACGTGTTCGGCGGTCATAGGGTTCAGGGAAAAGGGGAAGAATCGGGTGCGAAACTTCTCCGAGAAGCGATTGCGCTTTCGGAATCGGGTGCGTTTTCCATGGTTTTGGAAATGATTCCCGCCGAGCTTGGAAAGAAAGTCAGTCAAGAGGCCGGAGTTCCGACCATAGGGATCGGAGCTGGACCGGATTGCGACGGACAAGTGCTGGTTTTGAACGATTTGTTAGGGACGGATCCCAATTTCCAACCTAAGTTCCTGAAGAAGTTTTCCGACTTACACTCGATCGTAAAGAGCGCGGTTGGAAATTATAATAAGGAAGTAAAATCCGGAGAGTTTCCGGGGAAAGATCATAGTTTCTGATGAATTCTTGACGATAATCGGAACAATAGAAGCTTGTAAACTAAGGGAGAATATCCCGTTTGGAGTGAAGTGTGGACATAGTTGAGTTAGAAAAAGGCCATCCGGAAACGGAGAACAAAATTAAAGATCTCGCAAAAGAATGCGGAAATCAAACCGAAATCATTCGCGGGGCGGCGGTATCGGATACGATTCATTTCATAGGCGATACTCGCAAAATTTCCGAAAAAGAAGGCTATGTCAAAGAACTCCCCGGGGTCGCAAAAATCTGGAACGTGTCCATTCCATATAAAAACATCGCAAAAACCGCAGCCGGTAAAAACGGCGAAGTGGTTCACAGAGAAACAAGAATCGTAGAAGTCAAAGGTCCGGACGGTTTGGTTCGGAAGTTCGGAACCGGAAAACATATCTTTATCGTTGGACCGGATTCTCCACAAACCTACGAACAAACTTTGACGATCGCAAAACAAGCGGTCGAACTTGGAAAGAAATACAACATCTTAGATAGAATCATCTTTCGCGGCGGGGCTTTTAAACCTCGTACTCGTCCGACCGATTGGCGCGGCCTCGGTTGGGAAGGAATTGCGATGATGGATAAGGTTAAGGCCGAAACCGGTCTTCCTTACGTAACCGAAGTGATGGATCATACGATGGCGGAAGAAGTCGCAAAACACGCAGATATGATTCAGATCGGAACCAGAAACGCACAGGATTTCGAACTTCTCGAAGCTGTGGGAAGAACGGGTAAACCAGTGATTCTCAAACGCGGTTTCGGAAACGAAGCGGTAGAATGGTTTTCCGCTGCGGAATATATTGCTAATCAAGGAAATTTGAATATAGTTCTTTGCGAAAGAGGGGTGAAAACCCTTTTTATCAAGGAAGGTTACTGCAGAAACACTCCGGATTTGAACGTGATCACTCACGTAAAGAATCAAACGATTCTTCCCGTGATCTACGATCCTTCTCATGTTGCGGGCGACGATAAGATCGTGATTTCGAATCTTCTCGCTTCGCTTCCGTTCAACCCGGACGGTTCGATCACGGAAACCCTTCACGTGGAAGAATTCAGAAAAGAGCAGATGTGCGACGCGGCTCAAGCATTGCTCATGAGCATCTATGAAAAAGCGGTTCAATCCATTTTAAAATACGAGGAAACGATTCGTCCGATTACGGATGACGTGGATTCTTATTTTGTAAAACGGAAATCGGGAAAGTAATCAGAGAGTAAATAAAAGGCCCGATTGGTTTTGCGAAGGCGGTCTTGAGTTTTCAAGATCGCCTTTTTTGTTTTTAGGGAGAGGGGGAATTTTTAAAATTCGTTTTTGCTATTGTTGTAGAAACAAAGTTTTGTAGGAACTCCTGCGTTTGTTTTAAAGTTCAGTAAAGATTCGTTCTCGAAACTTTTGTAGGAACTACCACGATTCTCCCTGATTTCATTTGATTCTCAGAACAAAAAACGTAGGAACTCATACATTTTTAAAATATTCTACGGAATCGGAGGCGCCGCGGCGGGCGAAGGAGAAGTCGACGCAGGCTTTTTCGTATCCTTCAAACGTTTGATATACCATTGCATCATGTTTTGCTGATTGTCTTCCCAATTGAATTCACTGTAATGAGAAAACGCTTTTTCCGAAGCGCAGTAAGTCTGCGGAGAAAACTGAATCGGTCGATTCGTTACGGCCGAAGCGATTTCTTTTCCCATTTTCGTGGAAGTTTTGCAAACGGAATGAAAATAACTTTCATGAACCGTCGTATCGGTTTTCGCGGATTCAAAATCGAAATCCTTTGCGTTGGCCGCGGTGAGAATTTTTAGGATTTTTTCGGATTCGTTGGGTTTGTTTTTACGGATCGAATTCGCGGCCTCCAAATGAATGTTCTTGCCGTCCTTGTCGAACAGATTCACATTCGCACCTTTGAATATTAAAAATTCTGCAACATCGGATAACCCTTTCATAATCGCCCTTTGCAGGGGAGAATAGCCGTTTATATCCAAAACGTTCGGATCCGCGCCCGCACCGATCAAAACCTTGGTCATTTCAAGATCGTTCGAATAAATCAAGGCTGTATCTCTGCCGATCGGAAATCGTCCCACGTAAGGAATCAATCGAAAACATTCGTAATTACGCACATTCGGATTGGAACCTTTGGAAAGAAGAAGTTCGACGAGTTCCATATTCTTATCGTGAACCGCTATGCTCAAGGCGTTGTAACATTCTCCGACCGCGTTTACGTCCTCTCCTTGTGCGATTAAGGAACGGACTTGTTCCGTGTCCTTTTCTTTTACGGCGCGAATGATCTTCGTGTCCCGGCTGCATTGATGGAAAAGAATCGAAACACAGAATAGGAAAATTAGATTTTTCATAAACGCGCCTTTTTAAAAAAATAAAAGAAGGAACCGGTTCTCCATTCTCCGTTTAAAAAAAGAATTTGAAAGAAATTTCCAAAAGAAATTCCGATCCTCATTGAAAAGGAAAGCCGAACTTCGATTTTGAAACGGAAAAAAAAGATAAAACGAAATATGAATGCGAAGTGAAAGTTAGGCGATCCCGAATTTCTTTTTGAGTTCGTCTCGGGTTTGTTCCCAAAGCGCCGGAGTTTTCAAACTCAGTGTGTACGAAGAATTGGAATCCGCGTTTTTTAAATGATGTTCCGCTTCAGCGACTAAGACTCTCAAATCCTCCAATCCGAAGTTAGCGGAAACGCCCTTGGTTTGATGCAGTTCGGCTTGAAGATCCGCGTCTTTTTTTTCTTCCGTAAAACGAACGATGTTTTTAACTCGAACTTCCATATTTGTAAGAAGGGATTCCACCATCTCCTTCAACCAAGCCGCTTCCTCTTCGTCGTCTCCTTGCTTCAGAGAATCCAGTCTGTTCCAGTCCACAAGCATGTTCGTGACCTCGCTCCAAATATTTCCTTTTTTCGGGTTAAGACAAGCTACTTTTCAGTAAACTATACGGATGTTCAAGACATCTTTAAAAGCTTGAATAAAAAAGCCGAGTCGATTTTTGTATTTTAGAACCGAAGTGAGGTCTAAATGAAAATACATCCGACTGCGATTATCGACCCTCGAGCCGAACTGCACGAATCCGTCGAGGTCGGTCCTTATTCCATTATCGAAGGACATGTTTCCATCCAAGAAGGTACGGTAATTGAGAACCACGTAAAAATTTGCGCGGGTTCCGAAATCGGAAAATTCAATCGTTTTCATCAAGGCGCCGTGATCGGGGTAATGCCTCAGGACTTAGGATTCAATCAACAGCTTTTGACGAAAACGATCATCGGCGATCATAATATTTTTCGCGAATATGCGAATATTCATAAGGGAACAAAAGAAGATTCTCCCACCGTAATCGGAAATAAAAATTATTTCATGGGGAATTCCCACGTCGGTCACGATTGTATACTCGGGAATAATAATATTCTTACCCACGGTTGTGTTCTCGCGGGTCACGTGACTCTCGGAAGTTTCGCTTTTATTTCCGGTCTTGCGGCGGTTCATCAGTTTTGTTTCGTCGGGGACTACGCGATGGTCGCTGGTCTTGCAAAGGTCGTTCAGGACGTTCCTCCTTATTCCACCGTGGACGGAAATCCGAGCACCGTGGTCGGACTCAACAGCGTCGGTATGAAACGCGCTGGTTTTTCTCCGGACGTAAGAAACGCGATCAAACACGCGTATAAGGTCATCTATCATTCCGGAATGCCCACGAGAAAGGCTTTGGACGACCTCGAAGCCTCCGGAAATCTGATCGATCAAGTTAAGTATATTATAAAATTCTTTAGAGATAGCGACCGGGGAGTTACGGATCACAGGTGAGATTACTGATCACGGGCGGCGCCGGATATATTGGAAGTCACGTAGTCGCCCTTCTTCTTGAAAAAAAACACGAGCTTGTGATCGTGGACAACCTCGAAAAGGGAAACAAAGCCAATCTCTTTTCGGGTCCCGAGCTGATCCAAGGAAATATCCAGGACGATTCCGTTTTGGAAAAAGCATTTTCGAAACCGATCGACGCGGTGTTTCATTTCGCCGCTTGGAAGGCCGCCGGCGAATCGATGACCGATCCTTCCAAATACGCTCTGAACAATATCAACGGAACGTTAAAACTTCTTTCCTTTATGGAAAAGGCCGGAACGAGGAAGTTTATCTTTTCTTCTTCCGCGGCCGTTTACGGTTCTCCCGAATATCTTCCGATCGATGAGAATCATCCGGTTCATCCCGAAAATTATTACGGTTATACGAAACTTGCGGTTGAAGAGAATCTAAAATGGTTCGATCAACTCAAAGGTTTTAAGTTTGCCGCATTACGTTATTTTAATGCGGCCGGTTACGATCCTCGGGGAAGAGTGCGCGGTTTGGAAA
This sequence comes from Leptospira kmetyi serovar Malaysia str. Bejo-Iso9, assembly GCF_000243735.2. Taxonomy (NCBI): domain Bacteria; kingdom Pseudomonadati; phylum Spirochaetota; class Leptospiria; order Leptospirales; family Leptospiraceae; genus Leptospira; species Leptospira kmetyi. Next base: position 3,364,584 of record NZ_AHMP02000003.1, read on the forward strand.
GAACTCCGGCCAATCTTCTTCCGATCATCATGGAAGCCGCTTCCGGAATGAGAAAAGAATTCGAGGTTTTCGGAACGGATTACGAAACTCCGGACGGAAGTTGTGTGCGCGATTATATCCATGTAACCGATTTGGCAAAGGCCCACGTTTTAAGTTTGGAATATCTGGAAGCGGAAAAAAAATCCCTTACGGTGAACTTAGGTTCCGAAAAAGGATATTCCGTTTTGGAAGTCATTCGTCTTGCCGAGGAAGTGGTCGGAAGTCCGATTCCTCATAAGATTTCCGGTAGAAGAGCGGGCGATCCCGCAAAACTTTTGGCTTCTTCCGCGATGGCTCAGAAATTACTTCAGTGGACGCCCGAATACAGCGACGCGAAAACCCTTTTGAAAACGATGTGGGACGTTTATCAGAATCCCGCGTAAGCTATTCGCATAACGTTTTGCGTGGAAGCATCGAGTCAACGAATCGATTTACATTCCGGGTTGATGGAAGTCACGTATTCCAAGGGGAGGGATTGTAAAAATTCTCCCCCTAAAAATTTATCTTTGAACTGAATCTTTCCTTCCTTATACAATCGAACCCAATCTTCCTGCAGTTTGTTCGCGACCGGCGCATAAGACCAATGCCATTTTTCCTCGTTGTATCCTTTGTTTCCCCGGGAGTTTTTCGGAGAATAAGGTTGGCAGAATCCGAAACGTTTCGCGTTTTTGCTCATCCAGTTGTAAAACTTTTCTCCCCTTCCGCCTTTTTCAAAATAAGAATTTTCTAATGCGTTTAGATCCACGTCCGTTCCCCAGTGATGTCTGGAGGTTCCGGGTGCGCTTGAAAATTCCAAAATCAAGGAAATAATTTCTTGGGGAGTTTTTCCTTTTACGGGTTCTCTCATCTTTCTTTTTCCGGAATACTTTTCTTCCCAGATTCCTTTTTGATCCTTAAAGGATCGGAACGCCGATACGATAAACGGTTTTTGTTTTTCTTCGGGGTTTTCCCTTTGATACGTTTGTATCATCTCGAGAAGTTTTTCCAAAACGTCTTTTCTTAGATAATGAATCCTGGATTCTCCCGGATTGGAATAAGCCGTAAGAACCGCTTCCTGTTTAAAATCGCCGAGAACGTACGCTTCCGAGGAAACGTTTCCCGTTTGGGAAAAAATCGCGTTTTGAAAAAAGAAAAGTAAAACGATGGAGAATAGAATTTTCATATCTGGTTGTCAGAATCGAGGATTCTAAGTCTCTTGCAATGGTTTTTGTCCGATGGAATCCGCAAAATCTTGATTCGAAATCGATTCCATTCTTCGTTACGAATTCTTAATAAGGATTGAAATTTTCCGGAAATGTGTACGTTTAGTGAGTCCGGTTTTCCGAATCCGAATTCTTTTGTTTAAAAAAACTGTACTTCTCGAGCGGGGATCGGATTTTAGTAAAAAAAATTTGAGGGAGATCTTTCCAATGAAAAAGTGGTTCATCACTTCCCTGATTCCGTTTCTGTTGTTTACAAATTGTTACCTTTTCGATTCGATCGGGCTTTCCATTCCTGATACCGTTTCCGGTAAAGAAGCGAAAAACCAAATTCTTACCAGCGCTTTGATCGGAGCGATCGCTTCCCCGGACAACACTGCGATTATCGCGGTCATCTCTCCACAGCTTGCGAAAGTAGACGAAGGTCGTTACTATAAAAAAGTGGACGTGGATGATTGTGCGAATTCCGCTCTGATCATCAACATCGCTACGATCGATATCGGTGGTTTTACTTGTAACTTGGAGCCGAGAGAATACATTCTTTGGTACGTTTACTGATTTTTGAAACTGCGGCGGGCGGACTTCGGTTCGCCTTCCGTTAAAGCGAAATCGCGCGAATTCGATCGCAAATGAATTGTTAAGCGACAAGGCGAATTCTAAATCTTCCGATCAATTCGAGAACAACAATCTTCCTTCGCTGAATCTTCCCCGAATCTCTTCCTTTTCCAAATCGCCCGGATTTCCGAATAAGGCCGCGTCCTCTCTCGTAAGTTCTATCAACTTAGAATCTTCCCTTAGATCCGCGATTCTGAAGTCGGGAAGTCCGCTCTGACGCACTCCCATCAATTCTCCCGGCCCGCGAAGTTGAAGATCGATTTCGGATAACGCGAATCCGTCCGAAAGATTGACCATCGCGTCGAGTCTTACCTTCGCGTCTTCGGTCACTTTGGAATCGGTCATAAGAATACAAAAACTTTCCTGATCTCCTCGGCCCACTCGTCCCCTCAGCTGATGCAGTTGTGAAATTCCGAAACGATCCGCGTGTTCGATCACCATCACGGTAGAATTGGGAACGTCGATCCCGACTTCGATCACGGTCGTCGACACGAGAATCTGAATTCTATTTTTGGAAAATTCTTTCATTACGCGGTCTTTCTCTTCGGTTTCCATTTTTCCGTGAACGAGTCCGACCTCGAAGTCCGGAAAGATTTCGTGTTTGAGTTGTTCGTAGGCTTCGATGCAGGATTTGAGATCGACTTTTTCGGATTCTTCCACCAAAGGATAAACGATATAACACTGTCTTCCCGAGGAAACGTATTTGCGAATGGATTTATAAACTCCGTCTCTTCGATCCTCTTGAAACCATTTTGTCTGAATCGGCATTCTTCCCTTCGGTTTTGATTTGATCGTCAATAGATCCAAATCGCCGTAAAGAGTAAGACAAAGAGTTCTCGGAATCGGAGTCGCCGTCATCGCGAGAATGTCCGGATTTTTTCCTTTGGATCGCAACGTTTCCCTTTGATCGACTCCGAACTTGTGCTGTTCGTCTATGATCACAAGACCGAGTTCCGAAAAGACGACGTCCTCTTGAAAAACGCTGTGTGTTCCAATGACGAATAACGTGTCCCCTTTCTTGATTCGGTATAATTTTTCGTATCGATTCTTTTTCGGTTCCTTTCCGACGAGGAGTTCGATTCCCAGAAAGGGCATGTTTCCCAAAAAGTTAAGAATGGTTTGATAATGTTGTCTCGCGAGAATTTCGGTCGGAGCCACCATACAAACCTGGATCTGATTGTCCATATAACGAAGAGCGGTCAAAAGAGCGACTAACGTCTTTCCGGATCCGACGTCTCCTTGAAGAAGAACCGCGATGGGCTGTTCCTTTTTGGTGAGATCCTGGATCTTTTGAAGCGCCGATTCCTGATCTTCCGTAAGTTGAAAGGGAAGATTTTTGCGGACCGCCGTCGCGGTTTGAGAATCGGGCAAAGGCCAAAGAACCCGTTTGATCTTTTCTCTTTCCTTCTTTTTGTGTTCTATAAGAAGATTAAAATAAAATAATTCTTCGTATTTGAGTCTGTATCTCGCGTTTTCAAGAGTGGATTCGTCGGTCGGAAAGTGTATCTCCCGATACGATTCTTCTCTTGGAACCAAACCTCTTCGCTTAACAATTTCACCGGGAAGAATTTCCGGAATTTTTCCTTTGAGTTTTTCCAAAGCGGAATAAAGAATTTTTCGAAACCCTCTCGAATCGAGTCCTTCCGATTTTAAAGCCTCTCCCGAAGGATATAAGGGAATGATTCTTCCCGCGTGAATCATTTCGGGAAGTTCGGCCAGTTCCTCTTCGGGTTCTTGGTTTTCTTTTTTGCTTCCGCTCGTTTTTGAGGAAGTCGTCGAGACGTTGTAAGTCGGTTTGATCGCGCTCGTAAGAATCTCGTAATCCGGATGAATGAGTTGAAAACCGCGGAAGTATTCGAGTTTGCCGGTGGCGACTAACGTGGTTCCGGGCTGGAAGATTCTTTGAAAGAAGTTCACGCCGCGAAAGAATACGATCGAAATTCTTTCGTTGTTTCTCGTTTTGGCGCCGACTACGAGTCTTGATTTTTTTCCGTGTGCGAGATACGCGTCCACGACTTCCACGATCAGAGTCACCGTTTCGCCGGTTTTTAAAAGGACATTGTCCGTAAGATTCCGATCCAAATATCTTCTCGGAAAAAAATTCAAAAGGTCCTGAAGAGTTTGAATTCCAATGGACGCGAGGGCCGCAGCCTTGGCCGGACCGACTCCTTTGATCACCGTTACCGGCGAAAGAAGTCCGCCGTTTCCGTTTGTGTTTTCCGTTTTAGAGACCGAGTTCTTCATCCTTGACTTCAGTGGGAATCCATTCCGAATCCGTGTTTACCGTTTGTGTTTGATCCTGATTTTCCGCCGGAGTTTCTTCGCTCAAACCGAGATAACAATATCTACATCCGTAAATTCTCGCATGTCGTTTAATACCGGGAGAAGGAGGTTCGGCTATAACGGCGTATAAATATTCCGTTTTTTGCAAGTATTTTCCGCAGACGGGACAAATTCTCGGTTTGGGAAGATTCGGATCCCAATTCTTACCGTAGACTTTTTTCGGATCTCCGTATTCTTTCGATACGCCGTTTGCCGCGTCCCGTTTTTTTTCGGCCTTATCGATCCGTTTCGTATCGACCGAGTAGAGAAGATGAAAAAAAACCGCGGCCACTCCCAAACATAGCATAACGGTTAAAAATCCGGTCATTGTTTCAGATAGTCCTTAATTTTTGCGGCCATCGTGGACGGAAGGCCGATGCCTTTGTCCTGCAATCGATGCGAATACTTATGAAACGAATACGTATGCTGCGAAGTTTGAACGATTCCGTCGAAACAATCTTCGATGGATTCCTCCAAGGATTTACTCAAAGGAATATTGGATGCGATCTGTTGTTCGTATTTTCTCAAAAGTTTGCGGTTCACACCTCTGCAGATCGATCGATAAAAACAGAATCGTATCACCAATTCCGAATCCGATTGTCCGCCCTTAATGTCTTGTTCGAGTTGATTGAGATTGATGCAGTCCACGATCTCGAGTTTATACGCGTCCGTGTTGTGTTCGTAGGTTACGAGATTCATAAACAGATGTTTGAACAGGGAGATCTTATAACAATCCTCCATTCCGCACTCGCCCATTTTGGAATTCTCGCACTGAGTGTACATCACAATATCCGTGTCGGATTCCGCGGTCGCCTGACCGAAATTAAGCGATCCTAAAATGTCGAACGCGACGACGTCTCCTCCGAAGTTGATGAGCTTGGAGAATTTTTTGAAGTCTTCGATTCTTTCTCTGGAGATTTTAGTTTCGTGGGACCGGAAATATCTTTTTAACCCGGTGAACTTTTGGATGGTGGGATTGTTTTTAAAACCTGAGATTGTCATGGTTAGATTCTCACAAAATCTTCCGCTGACACCTCCGAATCTTGACTTACGAACGTCACACAAGGAACGCTTCCTCTGCAATCCACGTTCATTAAGAGGCGAATTTTGTGGTCCACCAGTCTATTCAATTTTACGGTTTCTACAAGCCCATTTTCTAAAAATATTTCCGAGAAGAATCCTCCGGGCTGAAATCCGAACACCGAATCCACCGCTCCGAAGTTGGAAGGATTGAGGAACACGGTTTTTCCTTTTTTGACGATGCCTTGGTCCTCGTGAACGTGGCCCGAAACGACAAGAGTGGGATGATAATCGTCCAAATATCTTCGGATTCCTTGAGAACCCACGTTTCCGTAATTCGGAATCTTATCCAAGAAACCGTAAGGAGGATTGTGAATCACGACTACGTCCGGTTGTTCTTCCTTGAAGAAGTCTTCGGGTTCGCTGTAACTTTTTCCGTTTCGATTGTATTCGTGAAACTTAACGGCCAACTTTTCGGGGATTCCCGACGTTACGATCGGAGCTCCGCCGTAACCCGCGAATTTATAACCGTCTTGTTCGAAGGTTTTTCTATGAATGTCTCTTTCGTATAAGGCGCTGTATTGAAGATCGATGTCGTAGTTGCCCGGAAGAACTCTCACAGGCGCGCGAGAATATTTTTGAATGATGATTTCTATGAGTTCGTATTTTTCCTTCATCGTTTTTGCGGCCTGATGAAAGAGAGTTCTGTATTCTTTAGATTTTTCTACTATATCGGCGCCGTATTTTTCGGGGAAACGAATCGCTCTTGTCGCATAATCATACGCGTTGATCTCTTCTTTCTGATCCTTGGAGATGCGATACATCTCCTCTTGTATGGTGCAGAATTCTATGATGCGATCGGTGCTGAAAAAAGCTTTGTAGATGATGTCGCCGGAAAAGAGATATAGGTCCGCCGTGGTTTGCTGAAGAATTTCCTTCAAGCCTCTCAGACCGTCATGGATGTCAGTCAGATAGATGATTTTCATTTCAATCGACCCGAAACGTTACCGTCTCTTTTGCGCTACACCCTAATTATAAAAAAGGGAAGCTGTACACTCAATTTAGAAATGCGTTACGGAATGTCCAACCTTTCTAAAGATTAGTCTCTCCAGAGAAGAAGAAGGGAATCCTGATTTTCGGAAATCGGTTCGATTCGAATGTATTCCGGCCCGAAAAAATCGAGAAGAGGTTTAAGAATCGTTCCGGATTTTACGAACAAGAATACGTTTCCTTTTTCTGGAATCACCTTTTGAATCGTAATTTTTCCGGCGAGATCGGGAATCTCAGAAAGAAAATAATCCATGTTCACCGTGATTACGTTTCGAATTCCTGTTAGACGAAGAATTTCCGGAATTTCCTCAACGATGGTTTCCAAAATATACCTTCTGTGGAACTGGAATATTTTCGAAAAAATACGGATCGGATCCAATTTTCTCTGAGTGTGACTGAATAAACGGAAGGATTGAATTTGAAGACGAACCTGATTTTGAATCACTCGAACCGGAGTGAGGCTAACGTTGTAATCCACGGAATCCGTTTTTAAAAGCCGCGACCAAAACAAACCTTGGATCGAAAAATGTCCGGTTAAAATCAAAACCCCGTTGCCCGAATCGAACTCGAGGGATTCGAGCGCGTCGTCCGATTCCGAGATTTTTTTCTTCAGAATTTTATTCAGAGAATGGAGTTTGAGAGTGATTTTATAATTGCTCTTCTGGCTTTCCTTTTCGGACGAGTGTCCGAGTAAAATATCCAAAGGATTGAAGCCTATGAGTTTCCTCAAATTGAGCATGGGAGATCAAAAATAGTTTGCGGGTAAAGAAGAGTAAACTAAATTATTGATTCCAAGTCGGGAATGATCTTTCGGATTCGATTTACGAAAGAATTTTTTTCGACTTAACCTGTCATTGAGGAGCTTTCATGAAAATCGGAGTGATCGGATCGGGAAGTTTTGGAACCGCTTTGGGAAGTCTTCTTGCGGACAAGGGATACGACGTTACTCTCTGGTGTAGAAACGATTCTCAGATTGAAAGCATAAACCGCGATCATATCAATAACAAACATCTTCCCAGTTTTACCCTTCCCGAAAAGTTGACCGCGAGCAAGGACCTAAGAACCGTCGTCGAAGGAAAGGATATGATCGTATCTTCTCCTCCTTCTCACGCGCTTACCGATATTTTAAGGGAGATTAAAAGTTATCTTCCCGAAAAAGTTCCCATCGTTTCCGCGAGTAAGGGAATCGAAAACGGAACTCTTCGACTCGTTTCCGAAATTTTCGAATCGGAACTGCCCGGAAAGTATCACGCGTATCTTTCGTATTTATCGGGACCTTCCTTCGCAAAAGAAATCATACAAAAAGTACCCACGATCGTAAGCATCGCATCGAAGAACGAAGCGACCGCGCGTAAAGTTCAGGAAATATTCAGCTTCTTATATTTTAGAACCTATTGGACTCCGGACGTGGTCGGAGTGGAAGTGGGCGGTTCGTTGAAGAATGTGATCGCGCTTGCCGCGGGAGTCAGCGACGGATTGGGCTTCGGACAAAACACAAGAGCGGCTTTGATTACGAGAGGACTCAACGAAATCACAAAGATCGGTTTGAAATTGGGCGCGGACCCGATGACGTTTCTCGGACCATCCGGAATGGGAGATTTGATTCTCACTTGTTGCGGAGAACAATCGCGCAACCGAACCGTGGGTTTTCGTTTAGGCAAGGGAGAAACTCTGGAACAAATTCTTTCCAGCATGAACGAAGTCGCGGAAGGAGTGAAGACAACTCAAAGCGCTTACGAACTTTCTCAAAAGTTAGGAATCGAAATGGCGATCACGAACGAAGTTTATAAAATGCTTTACGAAGGTAAGAATCCGAAAGAAGTTGTGAAAGACCTTATGAAACGCGATCTAAAGAGAGAAGGCGTTTCAGTCTGATCGACCTTGAAGCTTCTTTCCTTTAAATTCCGTCTTTGCCTTATACTGAGTCTCGTATCTTTTCATTCGATTGCGGCTCAGACGAAACAGGAGTTCGGATGGGCCAAAAGTTCGGACGGATTTTCCTTCAATTTAAACGGAAGAACCGTTTTTCAATCCAAGGACGAAATCAATTCCTTTCCTTCCAATCTAACTCTATTAGAAAAAACTGATTATCTTTTTTTTGCGGGAGAATACTTCATTCTCAACAAGGACTTACGCCGTTACGAAGCCTTGCTCAAGTTGACCGCAGACGGCGATTCCGAACTCGTTTTGGGGGGAATCTTTTTAAGAATATTAAAAGAATTGAATTTTAGTTCTAAGGATTCTTCCCGAGCGTCTCTGACTCAGTTTTACAAAAACGAAAAATCTCCGTATCTCAAAGAACTCGCCGAAGGTTTCGATCAGGCGGTGTTCGAAAAAAAATCCCCCGAAAATCTGAAGTGTTCCAGAAAGACGGTTTATTATTCTCTTTGTAAGACTTTGCGTCTGAAAAAATATCTTTCCGATTTTTCTCCCGAAGCGAAATCGCACGAACGGGAATATCTGAATTTAAACCGAACTCTCGCTCCGTTTTTGGAAGATCCCGAACTCAAATACATTCCTTTCTTAAGCAATTTTATCTTCAACATCGCGGATCAACTCGCGGAGCTCGGACTTTCCAGAGAAGCCGTTCACTTTGAAAAGATTCTCATCATATCCGAAAATTTAAGCGGAAGAATCATCGGATATTCGTATGAAAAACTCGCGTACTACTATCTGATCGGAGGAGATCTTACATCCGCCGAAAAGGTTTTGGATTATATTCTCAAATATCATCCCGATCTAAGAACCTCATATAAGAATCATCTTTATCTAAAGTTAGGCACCATCGCTTATCTCAATCAGGAATATAAGAAATCCCTGGATTACTATTTGAATCTGGATTTTTTGGAATGGTCGTCCACGATCTTAAATCCGTTTTTGGGAGAACCGATTTCGATCAACAGCGCTAGAGATTTGATTTCGATGGCGATCTTACGATCTAAAAATTCCTTTAAAGCGGTCGACGCTCTTAAGTCCGTTTCCACTCCGAAGAATTTAACCGAAGACGATCTCTTTACTCGACTTCGCATTATACAAATTCTTATGAACGACGAACCGGAGGTCGCGGGAAAGATGGCGACAGAAATCACTTTTTTAGCGCAAAGCAAAGGATGGAAACGCGTGGAATACGCGTCCACTTTGCTCAACGGATTCATTCATTATAAGAAAAACGATCTTAGAAAAGCGATCATAGAATTTACCAAAGCGTACGGAATTTTAAAAACCGCGGATCCTGTTTATACGGAAGAATGGATTCGGCTTACGGGTTTATTCTATTCTCATAAAGAATCGAGAAATTTAAAAACGGTAAAGGGCGCTTTGGATCAGGCGGTCGCGATTACGATCCACAGAAGACCGGACGATATGCTTCTTCAACTGAAGAATTATCTTCCCGTCGTTTACGGAGTGCGCGAGTTTACGGACGCGGCGATCGGCTACTACATTCTTCACGGACACAACACCGAACTGCTTGGATTCTTATCGCGTTTGGAACAAAAGGAAGTGATGGGAAACACCGCGTATCCGAACACTCTCGTTTCCATGATCGATACGAGCAGAAGAATCTCTTCGTTTCGAGGATTTTATCCCGGACCGAAGGAACACCTGAGTTCGAGCCGTTCGGAGATTCGCAAAACGGAAGTTACACGGCTTCTGGAGGAACTCGATCCGTTCCGAAATCAAGAAATCAAAAAATCGCATATACCCGTGTTGAGCGTTTTTGTTCGGGATAAAAGAACGTATATCTTTTGGAAGCCGGGAGATTCTCAGGAAATCGAACTGAAGGAAATTCCTTCCGAGTCCGCTTCTTCTTTTACGGTTCAAGTCGTATTGAAATCTTTGATAGAATCCTTATACAAACGGGACAGCGTTCAGATTTATCTCAACGTTTCCGGAATGGAATCCTTCGATTATCTAAAGAAGGAATTTCCGGATATCGATTTTCGTTTGTTTACAAAGTTCAGCAGAAAAGAAGACAACGTTAAGTCCGAAAGAATCTACGTGGGCGATTGTAAAAGCGCGGAATCTCTAAACCGATCCAATTTTGAAAAAGTCGGGTCCGCGTATTTCGAAGGAAATAAATTACTCACCGGAACTCATTCGATGATGGTTTGGAATTTGAAGGTGGAAGATAATTCTCCCGGAAGTTTAAACGAATATTCTTGGAACTGCGGAGAGGATCAGATTCGTTTTTCAAGATTACATAGACGTTACGATTTTAGAAACACGCCGCAGAGATTGATTTTTACGAGAGATTCCTTAAGCGGAAACGGTTGGAAGGGAAGATCGGAAGACTTTTTGGATTGGGTTTCTTTTTGGATCAACTCGGGCGTACATAGAATGTATTACATCAAGTCTTTGGACTTAAATTCAGAATCGGACATAAACCTTTTGGAAAGACTTTCCCAAGAAACGAACGAACCCGAATCCTCTTTTCGAGGGATTCGAATTCGAAAACATATAGAATGATCGATGTGGATTCGTTTTTTCAAAACATCGGTTCTATAAAATCTAGGGTTTTTTTCTTTTAAACGATCGACATTTTTCGCCAATTCAAAGACTCTATCCAGTAAAGTCACATGGACCCCGAAGGTAGTCAGTTCTACATTCCAACGATAACCGATTTCCGCACTTTAAACCCAAAGACCGGGCACTTTCTAAACTCACGCAATCTTAGATTCAATCTGATCTCTATCCTCCCAAAATGGAACTAATCGGCTTTTTCATCATAGTCTTACTTATATTTGCCAATGGATTTTTCGTGTCTGCGGAATTCGCTTTGGTTTCGATCCGTCCTTCCCGTCTGGAAGAATTGATTAAGGAGAATAAACCTCTCGCCCTCGTCACCAAACGGGCCGCTCAAAAACTGAACGACATGTTGTCCGTTTGTCAGGTCGGAATTACGGTCGCCAGTCTTCTGTTAGGTTGGGTCGGCGAAGGTTACGTTTCGAGATGGCTTACGTTTCTTTTGGAAACGCTCGGATATTCCACGAACGAAGCCACGATTCACGGTTTGGCGATCACGGTTTCGTTTACGATCATCACGTTCTTGCATATTCTTTTGGGAGAACTTCTTCCCAAGACGATCGCGATTCAAAACACCGAAACGATCGCGCTTTTTATCAGCATTCCTTTATTCTTTTTTTATTATCTGTTTTACCCGATCACGTTCTTTTTAAACGAACTGACTTCCTTTCTTTTGAAGCTGATGGGAATTCAGGCGAACAAAAGTAGAATGATGCATTCTCCCGAAGAATTGATGATCATCATCGAAGAACAGAACAAACAGGGTAAGATCGATCAGGAAGAATTTCAGATCATCCAAAACACGTTTCAGTTCTCCGAACACCAAGCGAAGGACGTGATGACTCATCGTCTGAGTATCATCGGAATTCCGCACGATACCACGATGGATTCTTTGATTTCGATCATTGCGGAACATCATTTTTCCAGATATCCGATCTACGAAGGTAACACCGATAAGATCATCGGGATCATTCACGTTCAGACGTATTTGACTTGGTTGTCCAATTCCAAAAAAGGCCGTAAGGAAAAAGTGACCGCCATCATGCAACCTCCGATCTTCGTTCCCGAAGGTCTTTCGATCGAAAAGGTGATGCAGAAACTGCGCGAGAATAAACAACACATGGCGATCGTCATCGACGAATACGGCGGTGTTTCGGGTCTTTTGACCTTGGAAGATATCATCGAGGAAATTTTCGGACAGATTCGGGACGAAACCGACGATCACGAAACCGATCCGTTTCCGGCCCAACATTCGGACAGTTTTACGATCGACGGAGAAGCAGAACTCGACGAGTTGAAGGAAATTCTCGTGGGTGTTCAAGACGAAGAGATCAAGGACATTCGGACGATCGCGGGTTTTATTCTCGGCCGTTTGGAAGATATGCCGGAAGAAGGTTCTACGATTTCTTTGCAAACCGGAACGCTTACCGTCGAAAAGATGGAAGGTAATAAAATTCTTTCCGTACGTTTTACGCGAGTCAATTTAAGCAATAAAGCTCAGTCTAAAAAATAAAAACCGGAAACGTCCATGTCCAACCCTGGAAAAGAAATACTCATCGCGGTTTCGGGAAGTATTGCGGCTTATAAGGCCTGCGAACTTGTAAGAAATCTCACGAAAGAAGGTTATCCGGTCAGCGTGATCATGACCGCACACGCTACCGAGTTTGTCGGCTCGATCACTTTCGAGGCGATGACCGGTAAAAAAGTCCGCATCGACGAATATGAACAGGGAATGGCTCATATCGACGCTAAGAATTCCGCGTCCGTGATCGCCGTAGTTCCGGCAACCGCAAATATCATCGGTAAAATGGCGAACGGAATTGCGGACGATCTTGTAACCTCCACTTATCTTGCGGCGAATTGTCCTGTGATCGTCGCTCCTGCGATGAATCCTTTTATGTATGCTCATCCCGCGGTTCAAAGAAACCTAAAACGTTTGGCGGAAGACGGCGTGATTCTCGCCGATCCTTCGGAAGGTGTGGTCGTTTGCGGCGACGAAGGTTACGGGAAGTTAGCCGAAATCTCCGTCATCCAAAAGTTGATCTTGGATGTGTATAAAAGAAATTCTTAATTAAAGAGAAACGAGATTGGGATTTTCCAAAGCAATCATCACTTCGGGTCCTACGAGAGAATGGATCGATCCGGTTCGATATATATCGAACGCCTCTTCCGGTAAGATGGGTTTTCATATCGCGGAAGAAATCGGGAAATGGATTTCCGACGTCGTTTATATTCACGGTCAAGTTTTAGAAGATTATAAAAAGCCGAAGGGTTCACGGAGAATTTCCGTTGAGACAACTTCCGATTTATGCGATGCCGTGATCGGCGAGATCGGGCCGGGAACGATTTTGATTATGGCCGCAGCTCCGGCGGACTTCCGACCAGCAAAAAGTAAAGAATCCAAAATCAAGAAAGAAGACGGTAGCGAAACGATTCTTTTAGAGCTGATCAAGAACCCGGATATTTTGAAAACGGTCAGTTCTAAGATCGCTCGAGAGAATATTGTCGGTTGTTGTTTGGTCGGCTTTGCGGCCGAGACCGATTCTTTGGAAGAATATGCTCGGGGAAAACTTAAGAATAAGAATCTGGATTATATCGTAGGCAATTACGTCGGTAAAAATGAAAAAGGATTCGGCGAGGTGGATACGACGGTTTCTATTTTTTCCGCTTCCGGTAAAGCGACAGAAATCGGTCCTTTTCCCAAGGAGTTGATTTCCGAAAAGATCGTCGAGTTTTTGAAGGCGGAGACTTCGAAGTCGGCTTTGAAGTTTTAGTTTTTGGTCGGAAGTACGGCCGAAAGTGATCTACAGATTCGGCGAGAGGTCGGCGGGTCTCCTCGTTTATACTAATCCGGCCAGCTTCTCTTGGTCTTGGGCAAGAAGGATAACCGATTCACAGTATGTTTCCCAGTCGGTTCTTCCGGAAGCAAAGTCGAGATAAATAGATTCTAATAAAAGAAAAAACATAAATCACCTCTTCTTTTAACATCGAACCGGTTTTGGAATTTCCTTGAGTTCTTTTTCTTGTGGAAGAGAATGGGGGAGGTTCTTTTAAGTATTAAAATATGTCTCCCGCGCTTTCAAAGTCGCAGATCTCGGGCTTAAAACAAAGTTTAGAATCTTCTCGAATACCTTTTAGGTCGGAAGTACGGCTAGGAATTCTTTCATCCTTTAAAATAGGCGGAATCTGTCCCGTTGTTGTAGAGCCTGAAAACTCGGAACAGGTGTTGGAAGCTCTTTCGATCTTTTCAAAATCCGAAATTCCTTGGAAAATTCTCGGAGGCGGCTCTAATTTACTGATCTCGGATCATCCTGATAATTTTGTAACGCTCCGTTTGTCGGGAGGTTTTAAGGAATTCGAATCTTTGGGTGGAGGAAAATTCCGAATCGGTTCCGCTACCAATACAACGCCGACGTTTCGCCAAATCTCCCAACTGGGTTATACAGGCGCCGAGTTTTTGAGTACGATTCCCGGTTGGACGGGCGGAGCCGTCATTCAAAATGCAGGTTGTTATGGGGGAGAATTATTCGATTTGATTCAAACCGTTGAATTTTTAAGAAACGGCGAAGTTTTGATTCGTAAACCGGCTGATATTAAACACGGGTATCGATTTACGGAATTTTTAAATGAGAAAGATTCTATTGTTCTTGGAATTGAGATTCTTCTTAAGGAAGGAAACTTGGAAGAAATTCAAGCTTCGTTAAAAGATAAACGAGATCGAAGAAATTCTTCACAACCAGAGAATAAGAAAAGCGCTGGTTCGGTTTTTAAGAATCCTAAAACTTTCGGAGAAGACGGCAAAGAAATTAAAGCTTGGGAACTGATCGATCATGCAGGTTTAAGGGGAACTGCGAAAGGCGGCGCTCAGATTTCTCCGGAGCACTGTAATTTTATCGTGAATGTCGGAACTGCGACTGCAGCCGATGTAAACTACTTGGTTGAATTGGTTTTGGATCAGGTTTTTCAGAAAAGTGGAATTCGCTTAAACAGAGAAATCGAATATTTTGGAGATATACCTTAATTTTTGTTCGGAGTTCCGACCCAAACTACTAGTACAAAACCTCACTCTTTCGAAGCATACATAGAAAGATCCGCTTCGTGAATCAATTCATCCAATTTCTGAAGAGACCCGACAGACATTCCCCAAGTAAAAAGAAACGGCGGATTATTCTCCTTGCACTTTTTCAAAAGAACACTCATTGCCTCATGAAATCGACTTTGTGTCTGAAGGATTTTATCCTTATTCTCGTGCTGAACAAGAACTAAAAACTCATCGCCGCCGATCCTAAAAATCTTATCAGTGCCGCGAATCACGTAACGAAGAATATTCGCAAAATGGCAAAGGACCTGGTCTCCGGTTTTGTGACCGTACGTATCGTTGATCATCTTAAAATCGTTTAAATCCAGAAGAGCGACTAACGCAAGATGGTCTTCCATTCTTCGGCCCGACCATTCTTCCTTTAGATGATTCAGTTTATTACGATTAAAAACCCCGGTCAACGCGTCTCGAAAGGCGAGAACCTTGGTTTCTTCATATTGATTTGAATTCAACAAAGAAATCGCCGTAAAGTCCGCGATCGTTTGAAGAATCACTAAGTCCTCCGGAGAAAAAGACGAACCGTCGAATCGATTTACCAATTCAATAACTCCGTGAACTTGACCTCTAAAGATCATCGGAACCGCAATGATTGTTTTGGTTTCGAACCCCGTTCTATCATCGACCCTTCGGGAGAATCTCGGATCGTTTCTTGCATTCTCAACAAAAACCGCGGATTTCGTTTGAACGACGGATCCGGCAATTCCTTCACCTGACTTTAAACGGATATTCTTAATCCGATCCAGTTCAAGACCTTCTGCGATCAAAAAGAATAATTCTCCCGAACTTTCATCGTATCGCATCAAACTCCAGTTTTCCGGACTAAAGAATAAGCGGACTTCTTCCATGACCGCATCAAGAACCTCTTGTTGTTCGAGAGAAGATGTGATAATTTTACCGATTGAAGAATATAGTTTTATCAATTCGGGTTTTGTGTCTTTTAAAGTCATGGCGATTTCTATTTCTTTAGACGAATCTATGAATTCTTTGCTAATTTAGTAAGAACTTTTATTTTAAAAGACAAAACCGTTATTTATCAAGATATTTCCGAATTGTCTTTTCATTTTATTTCATTAGGAATCGAATATCAACTCAAACGTTATAGAATTCTTTTCTCTTGAAAATTTTTGCAGAAGACTTATTATTCCGAATTTCGTTTTAGAAATTCCTTCTTTTGCCGATTCTTCGTTCGAAAGCCGTCGTTTTTCTAAATTCGTTAATAGGACAAAGGCTTTGCACATCGATACTCCCAAATATCGAGCGATTGATCTCAATTCAGCCCAATCATTCTCGTTCGGTCTAAACGAAAGACGAATAAGCCCTTGAAATTTCATCTGATAGGATGTTCGTTCTTTTTTATGCGGTTCTTGATTTCTAAGAATTTCCAGTCTATGATCTTTTAGGAGTTTCTTTAGATAAAAAGCTAAATTCCTTTCCCGTCTGATTCTTTTGATCACATAGGAATAGAGTTCGATCGGCACATAAAAATCTGCAGTAAATCGACTTTTATCTTTCCCTAACTTTAAGTTTCGATTGTGTAAAAATTTTTTGGAATTTTTCTTTGTTCCACCCATGCCCTAAACGGTTTTTGAAGTCGTCGAGGGAGAAGGGTGTTTGATACTTTTTTTTGAAAAATTTGAGTGATTGTTTAGAGCGGAGTTCCGACCACTAAGATCACTAAAGATCCAAGATCAATCTAACTCGATCCTCCAAGCCGCGAACCCGATCCAAATACAAAGCGTCAACGGAACAAGCAAGAACCAAACTGTGTAATAGATCCACACAAAGAGAAAGTTTCTCGTCTTTTCGATCGATTCTTTCCGTTCTATCGAATGCGACCTCGAGAAGTTTTCTATATTGACTACCGTATCTTTCCGTATATTCGTTTTGAAGGTTCACGGGAGCGGAGTAGATCAAACTGAAAGGCAACCTTGCTTTGTCGGGATATGCTTTTGCAGTTTCCGCAACGGCCTTAAAGATGGAAATCACTTCGATGTGAAGACCTTGGTCCCGGACGACTCTTCTTCTTATTTCATTAAGAATGAGTAAATGGGTCGCAATCAGAGCTTTTCTAAAAAGATTTTCTTTAGAATGAAAGTGGTGATAAATACTCGGTTGTTCTAAACCGCACTCTTTGCTGATTTCTCTTAGGGATGTTCCATGAAAACCTTTTCTAGAAAACGCGATAGCCGCTCCTTCTAAAATTCTTTCACGGGAGTTTTTATAGTCTCTATTTAAGGGATATAGAGGACTTCCGTCTTTTCTTAACACTTGCTTGGTAACTCCGGTTTTATGGACCTATATTTGTTGAGTGGCCCTAAAACTTTTTTTTCAAATATCTTAATATTCTATCATTCAAACGTCAAAATTCTTTTTTGAAAACCTCAAAATAATTTCTAGTCTCGTTAGGAATGATAGAAGGATAAGGTCCGAATCCCGGGTTATTCTGATTCGGATTATATTGACCCTTATTGTCTTTTTTATTTTCGTTTGCTTGATAGCTGATTAAAGTGCTGAATAAAAGTTCAAAATTCGCAACGTTTAAAGTAGAATCTTCTAAAGTGATTTCCACTAAGAAGTGATTGCCCGAACTCGTATAATCGAACTCGTAAAAGAAGACCGGATCGGCATAAGCGGAAAAAATCGGAGCAATCTTCTTATCTTTCTTATCACTTCTATAAATCTGAACAAGGAAAGAATGGGCCGTGTCATCGTGAGCCAAGCCGATTCCTAATTTGTATTTTTGAGTTCCTTCCTCTTGGATAGAAGGAAGATGAATTTTATAAATAACTGAGTTCCCTCTAAAAACGGCTCCGTTGAATTGGTGCTTTTTCTCTACGTTGTATCCGGAATCACGAAGATTTCTTCTTACTTCTTCTAGGTAAGCTCTCAGTTCCTTCTTCTCATCTGCCGGTCTTCCGACCACCGACGTACCAGCAGGCGTTTTGTCTTGTGGAGCAACCGAACTCGAAAGGCAAAAAACCCCTAAAAGCAACGTTAAACTAAAAATTTTGTCTAATTTGGAAATCTTTCCGTTCATTGAATTCTCTTCCTACGTAGTGTAGTCGAGCGGGAACTAGATGAAAAGATTTTTTTATTCATTCATATACCCCTTTTGTTTTTTTCCGGATCGCCGACAAATAAAGTAGATACCAATTCGGCGGAATTTCATGAAATTAAAGACCATATCCGTTTTTATCCTTTTGACCCTAACTAACTGCGTTTCCAATTCCAAATACGATTCGTTATTAAAAGCCTACGAAGAATCGAAACAAGAGAATCAGAGAATTCTCGGAGAAAAAGAAGGTCTTTCCCGATCTTTGGACGAATTAAAACGAATTCAGGAAGAATCCGAGCAAAGAATCCAGGAATACAAGGGATTGATGGCGACTTTTCGTTCTTTGATCGATGCCGGTAAGCTTAAAATCAAGATCGTAGACGGGAGAATGGTGGTCGTGCTTTCATCCGACATCCTCTTTCCAGTGGGATCCGCATTCTTATCCCCGGTCGGAACTACGGCCATCCGCGAGGTCACGACTCTGCTTGCCTCTCTCGAGGGAAAACGTTTCCAAATCGAGGGACATACCGACGACACCCCGACCGGAATCAAAGGTTATACAAACTGGGAATTGGCCTCTTCCAGGGCTCTCAACGTTCTCCATACGATGGTAAAAGCGGGAATGCCCGAGGTGAGAATCAGCGCGGCGAGCATGGGCGCTTCCAGACCCGCCGTACCGAATACGTCGCCCGAAAACAGAGCGGCTAACAGAAGAATCGAAATCGTAATCGTACCCGATCTAAGCAATCTTCCCGGAATGGAAGAGTTGAAAAAATACGCCAACTGATTCGTTTTCGAGAATATTCTATAAATTGAATATTAGGTAAACGTGTAAGCCCAATAGATCAATAAAAGTTGTGTGGGAAGACGCAGAAGCAGAGCCCATTTTGGAGGGTCCGTTTTTCTTCTGGATTGATAGTGATAAAGATTGGCGGGAAACACTGCGATTAAAAGAAGAATGATTCCCCAGGCGCCGAGTTGTCTCGTATCGGGAAGAAACAACATCGCACCCAACGCGATTTCGATCACGCCGCTGATGGAAACGACGAACTTGGGATAGGGAATGTAAGGCGGCATGATTCTTAGATAGAATCTGGGAATGACGAAGTGAAGGATTCCGGCGACCACATAAAGAATCGCCATAGTGTAAAGACTGATAACGGTTAATTCCGGCATATTAGGTTCCTTTTCAAGAATAAAAGATTATACCCGATCGGAACGAAATCGGATTAAAAAAATCAGAATGTTTTCTTTTCTCGTCCCCGAAATCTGCTGTTCCTTTGTTTTCGAACTTTAACTTGAAAGCCCGAAATTCTCAGGGAACTGATGTGCTGTTGACGCGATTCTTCCTTTCTAAAAACGTCTTTCTTGTTTAAGAAACGATTCGAAATTAAATTCATAGGCAACCTTCTCCTTGCCCTGGAATTACTCGGTCATCATAGGAAAACTCGATAAAGTACAAGAAAAAAAAGAATTCCCGCGAAATTTTTTTACCTTTTATTACTCAGGATAGAACGGGTTTTTGAAATATTCTTTTCGACCTTTTTTCGAGTTCGAGTCTCGGAAGAATGGACTTAGACAAACCTCTCAAGGAAATCATGACGACTCGGATCTTTACGACCAACGTCAAAGATTCCATTTCGCGTATCGGAATGATTTTTCAAAAATTCGAGTTCCATCATCTTTTAGTGGTGGACGATCAAAAAAATCTTATAGGAGTCCTTTCGGATCGGGATTATTTAAAGACGATCAGTCCTTTTACGGGAACGAGAATGGAAAGAATTCAGGATTCTCAAGTAATGAATAAAACGGCTTCTCAAATCATGAGTTCCTTTTTGATTACGGCTCACGAGGATCAAAGTCTGCGTTATGCGACCGAGCTCATGCTTCGTTATAGGATTTCCTGTCTTCCCATCATGAACCGCAGAAACGAAATCGCGGGAATCGTAACGTCCAGGGATATTTTGAACGAAATCCTAAAAAGCCCTCTCGATTTGACTTCTTGATTCCACGATTCTCAGGAAGTTGATCTTTTCGTTCGCTTGTTCTTCCAAGTATTCCATAGAAATTGAATATTCAGAATATATGTTTTCCAGGGATTGCGCGACTTTTTCCCAGGTGCATTCCATGGCCTTCTTTCTCGCTTTGGCGGCGATTTTTTTTCTAAGAACCGCGTTGTTGGAAAGAAAACAAGTCATGTCTATAAACTCTTGTTCCTTGCCGAATCTTGGAAGAAACGCGGAAACTCCGTGTTCCAAATAAGAATTAGCCGCGGCGTATTTGTATGCGACCAAACCGAGTCCGCTCGCCATCGCTTCGAGAACCACGTTTCCGAACGTTTCCGTCATACTCGGAAACAAAAACAAATCGCCGGAAGCGTAGTGTCTGGCTAAATCTTCTCCTTTTTTTAAACCGCAAAAGATAAGATCCGGATTCTTATTTTCCAAAGAATCTTTCAAAGGACCCTCGCCGACGAGAACCATTTTCGCGTTCGGATTCGATTCCTGAATTTTACGAAACGCTTGGATGCAAAGTTCTATGTTTTTTTCGGCGGCGATTCTTCCCACATACAAAACCGCGAGTTGATCCTTGTTCACTCCCCATTCTTTTCTTAAGGAAAGATCCCTTTTGGACGGATGAAATAAATCCGTATCGATTCCTCGGGAAACGATTCTTACGTTATCGTATCCTTGTTTGAAAAGATTTTCCACCAAGTCTTGCGACGGCGTAAGAGTGATCGCGGTCCTGTTGTGAAGTCGCTTTAAATAATTTCCAACGAGTTTTCCTGCAAAACCCACCTTGTAGTATTCCGTGTAAGAATGAAAGTTCGTTCTAAAGTCGCTGACTACCGGAATTCCCAAGTCTCTTGCGGCGCGGACCGCGGACCAACCTAACGGGCCTTCGGTGACCACATGAACGATGTCCGGTCTTTCCTTTTTAAAATGTCGCTTTAATATCCGCTTTGCGGGAAATCCGAAACGCATATCGGAATACATCGGAATTCTACAACCCGCCATCAGAACTTCGCGATAACCCCTTCGATCGTTTACCGAATCCTTCAGTCCTTGTCTCGGACGAAACAAAAGAATATCGTGTCCACGATCCACGAGATCGTTCACCATTCTATGAAGGGTTTTTGCAACTCCGTTGATTTCGGGGAAATAAGTTTCCGTAACTACGGCAACTCGAAAGATTCTTCTTCCCGGAATCCGAGCGGGCGAGATTCGATTCGGTTTTGGATTGGATCGCATGCCCGGATACTACCGGGCGGAGGTAAGAATCCCATTAAAGAAATATTAAATTTTCGTTACAGACCTCGTTTTCAATACGAGGACGAAAGTTCAGTTCTTTTTAATTTTAGTCGGTTTAACGGGAGAATTCTTCTTTTTTAATATTTCTTCCCATCTTTCCTTCAACCAAACCCCGGATTCTTTCGTTTTACCGTCCGCGAATTTTACGAGATACGGTTTTCCGGACATGCTCGATTTCGATCCGATATGTTCTATAAAGTCCGGGATCGTTTGTATTTTTCCGTCGGCCGCGTTTAACTTTCTTTCCATGTGTTCTCTCGCTTCTTTGGGATCGTGTTCCGATCCGTTGCGTATGAACTTGCATTGGCAGGATTCGAGGCTTCCCATGAGAAGATTCAAATCGCTACGAAAGTCCGAGTTCGACGGTGTTCCTTGCGCGGACACGAACGCGGAAGTAAAAAACGAACAAAGAAGAATGGAGAATGCTGAGATTTGCTTTTTTATCATGGAATCTTCCTTTGGCTTTTTGAATCAATCCGCATTAGTTCTTTATAAAAAACTCATATATAAAATTCGATTTCTAAAATTCGATCGGAGTAAACAAGGCTAAGTGAAAGGTTCTGAATTCGTACGTATATCCGTTGTCCTTGAAGAGAGGACCTCCGAACGCAACCCGAAACTTAAAGAATCCTATCTTGGGAGTTTCGAAATAAAACATAAACGAAAAAACCTGTTGTTTGCTGAAATTCACTTGGGATCTCGCCAAACTTCCGAGCGCCAAGGCCTCCATCGGAGTATAAGTTCCCGGATGCGCAAAGTAAGCGTAAAGAGCCAGAGGATCGGGTCTAAGTAAACCTTTAGACGCGTAATAATAACCGAGCGTTTCTAAATTCTTACCCTGAGATAAACCCGCTAAAAGATAACTCACAAGTGGATCTCCGCTTGCGGGGCTGATGTTTCCCGTAATGAATTGAAGCGCTGAGATCGTATTTAAGAATTGAGTACGATTTGTGCTATCGAGCAAAAGATAACCCAAACTCAAAGCCGGATCTTGAAAGTCGACCGAACCGGTCATCTTTACGTTTGCGGGACCGGCTCCCACACCGAGACGAAACGAATCAGAGCCTTCTTTTCCTAAGTAAAGAATGGGAACCGCCATCGAATAAACACCCTCGACTCTCGTGTTCACGTCCTGTTTGGTTCGATCATCCGAAGAAGTTGAACTTCCCGATGATTTTGAGGAAGACGAAGAAGAGGATGAAGAACCGGAGGGAGCGTCGATCGGTTTCGGCATAAACTGGTTGTCCAAAAAGAAAGTCGAGTTGTGCAGAAGAAGATGTACTCCAACATATTCAGAAATTTGAAAGTCTCTGGACTTAACGTCCAACATCCAAGTCGCCTTACCAGGGCCGTCTTGCGTCATCGTCGCGTCGTTTCCTTTACCTCGGATGTCGACCGTAACACTTTCCAAGGTCACACCGGGGTTGATGGAAAACCACTTCGGCCCTTTTTTCTTCGGATCCGTTTTGGGAACGTCTTGATTCGGGATCGGAGCCGGGTTGGGATTTAGATACTGATCGTCGTTATAACGGGGCTCTTCCGGAGTCGGTGCTACAGGAGTTTGCGCGAAGATGCGCGGACCGAAAAGAGGTTCGGACGGAATTCCGAAAGACTTGGATTGAGCGAAGGAAGAATCCAACGCGACAAAGAATACGAGAACGAAGACGAGACGGTTTGCTTTTATTTTCATACGGTTTGTTTTTTAGTTTTTATACTTTTGAGAATCCGGTTAGGACAAAAAATCAAAACGTTTCCGATTCGAAAATGATTCTTAGAGAGGGCCGGGTAAAAAAAATCAGGAAAGTTTCAGTTCTTCTAATGCGTCTTCCAAGCGGTCGTCGCCCCAGAAAAGTTCGTTTCCTACGATAAAACTCGGAGCTCCGAAAATTCCGAGATCCATCGCCCTTTCGGTTTGTTTGCGAAGAAGATTTTTCACTTCCTCTTTTTTGGAATTTTCCACGATCTCATTTCCGTTTAATCCAAGTCCGTTTAAAATCGAGATCAGAATTTCCGGATCGGAAATATCGGAATCTTTCGCGAAGTTCGCCCGGAACGTTTCTCGAATGAAGGAAGAGATCCAAGGTTGATCCGCATTGGCGACCGTGATTCTGGAAGCGAGAAGGCCGTTTCTCGGAAATTGGGTCGGAACTACGAAATCGATTCCGTATTTACGGCTTCTTCGGGTTAAGTCCTTCCACATATACTTTCCTTTCGACGGATAGATATTAAAGGGAGAATCGTTCCAGCCCTGTTCCTTAAAGATCGGTCCGAGCAGAAACGGCCTCCATACGATTTCTACGTTTAGATCTTGGATACGTTTTTCGATTCTCATCACCGAAAGATAGGAATAGGTGCTCGCAAACTCGAAAAAGAATTCAATTTTTTGCATACGATTCATTCTCCCTTTTTTGTTCGAACTCGTAAGAATCGATTTCGAATCGGATTAAGGTTCCAAAGTCGATTTAAAAAAAGACCAAATGTCTTCGGCCGGATTCAGCTCGAACGTCGAGTTTCCGAGCGAACCCGCAAACGGAATTTTCCTTTCGATTCCCGGCCAATTGTGACCGCCGCCTACGACCTTGTAAAGACGAACGGAAGTTTTTCCCTTACACTGATCGTAAGAATAAATTTCCAATTTCGTTTGATCGTCCTTTACGTCCCTCGTTTCGAGTTTGGAAGTTTTGGAACAGGAATTCCAACCGAGCCAACGATCGACGGATTCCTCTACGCTGAGAATTTGTCCTCCGTCTCTCACATAACCGCCGTAATACGGAACAGTCGGATCGTCCGTTCCCGCGATAAACGCGACGGAAACGTTCGCGCTCGGTTCGAAATTCTTCAGAACGTATTCGGAAATTTGGGAAGATACGCTGACTCCGGCACGGAATCGTTTCGATTTTTCGAGGAGCATTCTTTGCGTCATAAAGCCACCGTTGGAATGACCTACGATAAAGATCTTATCTTGCGCGATCGGAAAGAGTTCCGAAAGATGTCCGATTAATTTTTCGATAAATTCTACGTCGTCGATCTTATTCCGATCCGCGGGTGTGGCTCCTCGACCGTCGGCCCAACTTCTGCTATAACCGTCCGGATAAGCCACAAAAAATCCTTCCTTGTCCGAGACCTCGTTGAACTTGGAATCCTCCATGATGTTTTTTCCGTTGCCCAATCTTCCGTGAAGTACCAAAACCAAAGGAAGTTTCTGATTTTCCCCGATCGGTTTTTTGGGGGCGTGAAACCAATACGTTCGAGAAGTTCCGTTTAGGTTCAGACTTTCGTGACTTGCTCCGTCCGCGAACTTTTGTCGATCTCCTCGCAACAATCTACAGTTTCCGGAGCCAAGAAGAATCAAAATTAAGAATATTCTAATGATTGAATGCGTTTTTTTGTTCATCGTTATTTTTCAAATTCCTGAATCGAATCGAGAAGAGTTTTTTCAAAACTCGAAGAAGGCCAATAAAAAAGGGATAAGGGAAGAATTAAAAAACCTCTCCACTGATCGAGGACGAGATGATGAACCGTTTCTTTGGGACGTTTTCCCTTTTCCGAAAGTCGATATACGATCGTATGTTCCGTCTTGTTGTAATACGGAATCACTCCGAAAGTCAAAAGGCTCGCAAAAAAGTTTAGTACGTGCAGTTTTCCGTAAGAATAAAACGGTTCCTGTTCTTCGAGAATGATCTCCAGAAGTTCTTCGGATTGTTCGTCCTCGGAAATCCCTCTTTCCAGAAGATTCTTTTTGATATGAAGCATCTCCGCGTTGTAAAGCGTAAAGCCCGTGAACTCAAGACGGAACTTTTTGCCCTTAGAGAACGAATGGGAGTTTTGAATCACTTCGGGAGGATTCGTAAAGCCCGCGCAGAAATCAAAAGAAAGAACACATAAGAATATTATGATTTTCTGATTCATTTAATAGATCGACCTCGAATCGAAAAGGAATTTTTCCGCGTAGACCGAGTATGCGGAACGGATTTCTTCCCTGTCGTCGATAAACGCCAGTCCCAGGGAAACCCAGCCGAGCGCTTGGACGCTATCGATCGAATAGGAATATTCTCCGATCTTTCGGTTCCATTTCCAAACTCGAAAGACCACCTTGTCCTCCGATTTCTGAAGAATGGGAACGACGAAAAAGGTTCTTATTGCAAGAAGCCGGTTGAGAATATATAACGAAAATTGAATGGGTTTTTTCTCCACCATCCACGAAACGGGTTGGGATTGTTCTCCGAATAAAAGACCGAGCCTCGGAGCCTTTTCCAAAACGATTTGAATTTTGATTTCCGTATCCGATTTAGAATGAATGGAAATTTTTTTGAATCGGTTCGAAAGATGGATCGTTCTTAAAATTTCGGAAGCGAGTCTTTTGCTCGAATCTTCCTGCCAACCGATCAACTCGTAAGAAACTTCCTTATCGATCGTGAAAGAATCTTTCGGAATACTCGGAGGAACGTTGCCCGTCAGAAACGTGGAGCAACCCTGCAATCCAAGAAAACAAAATACGAGAATCGAACGAAGGAACATTTAGATTCGATTTCCCCAAGGATCGATTTCGTGGTCCACCGCATAAAGACCGGGAGGAAGAATTTTTCCTTTTTTGGACTGATCGGCCATCCCCAAAGCCGCCGAAGCGAGTTGTCCGATGATCGCGTCCATTCCTTCCGTGGGAACGCCGTAGAATAAAAAGTTGATCGGACTCAAGTCGCTTAACAAAAAGAAGGTCTTTTCGATTTCCTTACCGTCTTTCGAAACGTAGAACGTGACCTTGCCGCCTTGATCGATTCCGGATTGAGGATCCAGGATCCGATCGAATTCCAATCGAGCCGGAAGACCTCCGATTTTTTTATCGTCCGAAAAGGAAAGCTCGTCGATCCAATGGATGAGATCGGTGTATTCCGCGGTTTTTGTGGACCCCGATACGATCAGAATCTTGGATTTGTTTCCGTTGAGAATCAGATCTTCGAAATGTTCCCGTTTTAGGATCGAGTTTCCGATCACGCCGAGAATCAGATCTCTGGAAAGAAATTCTTCCTTTGCGATTTCGTCTATCGTTGCATAATCGTGTTTGTTCGGTTTGGAAACTTTGAGATCGACTTGAACGAGATCTTGATTGGTTTCGTGCAGTCTCGATTCGAGATATTTGCAAAGAAAGGAACCGATGTTTCCTTTGGCGCCGAGAACCAGAATTTTTCTCGAGGAAAGAATCATTCCTTGTCCGTTTAAAATCGCTTCGATCGCGTTTAAGATGGAATAGGCGACTTCTTTCGATTCTTCTCTTACCTTTTGATTGGAGATCGCGATGGAGAATGCGGGTAAGAATAATTTTTCGTTTTTATCACGAACGCTCTTCAGTCGATCGTAACCGTTTCTTGTATGTTCCACGGTTCCGACTAACGTTTGTGAAAGAAACTCGCTTACTTTCATCTTGGGCGCTTCTCGTTGTACGGAATATTCCTTACAAAGGAAGTCTACGTCCTTTCCTGCAAGAGCGAAGTCGTTGAAGAACGGCGCGATATAACCGCCGTCTTCCACGAGGATCGTCTTTTCTTTTTTGGAATGAGAATCCAACAAAAGGTTCAAAAAAAGATGTCCCGAAAGAAGTTTCATCGCGTCGAAAAATCCGAGCTTCTCCTCTTCCAAACGATCGTATAAATTTTTAAGTTTCGACGAATCGCTGTAAAGCGGTGAAACGGAATAATAGATCTTGTTCTTGGGGCCGACCTTGAGTTGAAGACCCGACATATAAAAATGATCGGTGGGAACGTCCAAAAGAACGTCCAAATACGCGGAAGGAACCACACCACCGTATTTTACGAACGAAACCGTGAGTTGTTTTGCGCCGAGTCTTCGAAAGGTTTCGATCAAGGCCACGATTTCGGATGTGATATGATGTATTAGAAAAACGTTAAATCCCGTTAATTCGAAGTCGTGATTTTCGCGGTTCGCGATCTTTTCGAGGATCGGCATCCGTTTTAGATAATGATTCAGATCGAGGGTCGTTCTTTTCGCGTTGAAGCTGAAATTCAAAACACGATCGAGTCTGGAAAGGTCGATGTAAACCTTCGTTTGATCCGTAAGTTGGACCAGAATCGTATGACCTTCCTTGAGATGTTTTGCAATCTCATGATCTTCTAATACAAGAAAAATCTTTTTGAATAAGGGAAGGGCTTCGATCGGATCGGTCTTTACGATTTCGTCCGAAAAAACCTTGTCCCAGAAAACGCTGATCTGATCCAACTTTCCGAGAGGGGTTTTTTCGATCTGTTCGAACACGCGCGAAAAGGAACGATTCTCTTCCGCGTAGGATTTTTCTCCGCGTTGGGCCGCGCTTAGAATTCCGTTATTGATCGCTTCCGCGATTTTTGTACTTCCGGCGATGAAAATTCTCGAGCCGATATCATCCACGATCACGTGAGGAACCGCGGTTAAATCGATGTTGGCGCGATCGTAATTCTCCACCGTCAACCGGAAGAAAAATTCTCCCGGTTCCTTTTGATTGGGAACACGCTCGAGAATGAATTGATAGTCTATGTTTTCGTTCGGACTTGCGTGATGAAACGGAAACACGAGCGCGTAGATCGAACAGTTTTCCGGATCTTCTCCGTAAAACTCGGGATGAATTCTTTTCGCCCAAACCTGTCTTTGAAACGTTCCGAAGACGGTTCTTAAATGATCCTGAAATTCTTCCTTAAAAAGGAGAATGTCCTTCAACACTCCGGCTCTTGCATAAATTTGAATATACCCGATGTGCATATTCAAAAGTTCGCGATTGATGTTCGGATTGATCTTGTAAAAGATCGTAACGTCTCCGATTCCGTTTTGGACCTGCTCGAAAACCTCTTCTCCGAGAGTTCTGGAAAGAATGGAAAGTCCGGTGAAGATCCTGAGATTTCTAAGATCGAGATCCCAGATTCCTTCCTTGCCTTCTTTCAGGGTCGGCCCGAGAGAAGTTTCTAATTCTCTAAGAATGGAAGAATTAGGCATGTTCGATCACTACTTTGATTGCTTCCGGAGTATGTGCGGTCGTAAACGCTTGCGGAAGATTTTCGGGAGAATACGAATGAGTCACCATATTCTTTTCCAGCGCTTCCGAAACGTTTTTGTTTTCCTGAAGGAGTTTGATCGCAAGATGAAAGTCCCCGCATCGGGAAGAATGGATCGATTTATTCGCATTCAAAAATTCTAATAAAGAATTTCCGTTCGATTCTCCCTTAAAAAGAATCGCACTGCGCGGACGGATCAAAGAGTTCTCGTGGTTTTTGTTCGGACGAATGAGAAGATCGATTTCTTCCGCGGTTCCCGCGATTCCCAGATCGAAGCGGGGAACGTGTCCTTTGAAATCGGGCGATTCCAAAATCTTTTCGGCGTCCTCAATACTTCCGTAATATACTTTGAAATGAGAAGGCAATGAAATTTTACCGACGCTCGGGGCCACATAAACGGTTTGGTTGGAACGATTCTCCTTCTCCCAATGAAAATTCAGATTTTCGTCGCTGAACTTTAAAAGGGAAAGTTCGTCCACGACGAGTTCGGTGAGTTTTTTGATTCCGAATACTTCCTGTCCGTTCGTGGTTTTGAGATGAAGTTCTCTATTAGAAAGTTTTAATGCACTTTCGAATCCGCCGGTTGTGCTCGTCGTGTCGTAGATGATCGCGAAGCGATTCTTAAGCGCTTCCAAGCTTTCTTTTCTAAGGTCGATCGCCTCGTCGGCTCCGAGGTTGAGGGAAAGTTTTAAAAGATGATCGTGTCTTGCAAGCGCTGTGATTTTAAAATCGATTTTAGAGGATGCTCTAAAGGCGGCTAACGCGGCTATGACGAGACTTCCCAATCTTCTCGGACCGAGAACGGCTACGTTGTCTCCCTTCTTCGGCGGAGATGCGATCACGGCTTGCAAAGACGCGGCGAACGGTTCGATCAACACGGCGGTTTTATCGGGGAGATTTTGATACGGAATCGCCGCGTTCTGAGGAGCTAAGATATAAGGACCGAATCCACCGGGAAGTCTGTCGATCCCGAGAACTTTTCTTTCGGGGCTGTGCGACGGAATTCCTTCTTCGCAAAATTCATCGGAAGGTTTTTCTCCTCTCGCTTCGAACGTATCGTTGATCTCGACTACGTATTTTTGTTTGGTTCCGTTTTGAGGTTCTATGTCTTCGGCTATGACCTCGTGTCCGATCACTTGCGGAAGCGGAAACGGAAGAAAACGACGGGAAAGATCCGTGGAACAAACTCCGCAGAGTTTGGATTTTAAAAGTTTATAACCGGGTCCGAGATGTAAGTATTCTTTTCCGTTTCTGGAAATGTCCCAACCTTTTTCCAAACTTCCTTCGAATTGATAATCCGCTTTTTCGAAAGTATCATCCGAACGATAGTCCATGGCTTCAAATTGGATTTTCATACATCACCCTTGGTTTAGACAAAGAATCTAAGAATTACGGTCAGTGTAGAATTCGGTTGGATTCCGACAAATCCATTCTCATCGATTGGAGAATACGATTTTGCCTTTCCTCCAGACGGAAAATTCTCCCGGTTTGCAAACGGTCCATTCTTCGTTGGATGTGAGCGGTTGTGTGGCGATCACGGTGACTATGTCTCCCGGTGTTGTCACCTTTCGAAAGTCCACGCTGAGATCGGCGTCCACAAGTCGGGCCTTTCCGAACGGAGATTTGCGTGTGATCCACGAAAGTTTCGTGGAACAGAACGTGTAGAGATTTTTGGAATCGCTGAGAAGCAGATTGGAAACTCCTTTTTGATGGAGTTCCGACATATAACCTTCGACGGCTTGAAAGAGTTCGGTTTCTTTTTTCGGAGGAGAATGGAACTTCTTTTTCAATTTTCCCAAAAGCCAACAAAATGCGAACTCGGAGTCCGTACTTCCGACCGGTTGGAAATCACCGAGGGATTCTTTCTTGATGCCCTTAAACTGACCGTTGTGGGCAAAGGTCCAGTAGGAGCCCCAAAATTCTCGGATGAAAGGATGTGTGTTTTTGAGATCCACTTTGCCGCGGTTGGCTTTTCGAATATGACTGATTACGATTTCGCTTTTGATCGGAAGCGTTTGGACAAAGGCCGCGATCTTGGATTCGACACCGGGTTCCGGGTCGTGAAATACGCGAAGTCCTTTTCCTTCGTAGAACGCAATTCCCCAACCGTCCTTGTGCGGGCCGGTCTTTCCCCCTCTTTGGACGAGTCCGGTCAGGCTGAAACAAATGTCAGTCGGGACATTGGCGCTCATTCCGAGGAGTTCACACATTCCATTCTTCCTTTGATTTTCGTTAATATAATGAAATAATTTTCGCTAAAACAGAATCATTCTGTCCAGTGATTTTTCAAGGATTCCTTGCAGAAATGGACAGGCAACTGGAAACTGAGCCGGTGATTTTGCATATAGATACAGAAACAGGATGGAGAGGGGGAGAAAGACAACTCCTGCTCCTGGCAGAGGGTCTGAAAAAGAGAAAGATTCCTCAACTCATCGTGGGCAAACCGGGTTCCGCCTTGGAAGGACGGTGTTCCGACCATGGACTTCCGTTTCAAGCCGTGGACATGAGGGGAGAATGGGACCTCGCATCCGTCAAAGCGATCCGCGCCTTGGTTCAGGAAAAAAAGATCAAATTGATTCATACGCATACGGCCAAGGCGCATACGCTTGC
Organism: Leptospira kmetyi serovar Malaysia str. Bejo-Iso9; assembly: GCF_000243735.2. NCBI lineage: Bacteria > Pseudomonadati > Spirochaetota > Leptospiria > Leptospirales > Leptospiraceae > Leptospira > Leptospira kmetyi. The sequence goes on from NZ_AHMP02000003.1 coordinate 3,395,465, forward strand.
TTTGTTCGCGAAATCAAAACTTCCCGATACGAAACTCGTGGTTTCCCGACGAGTGGATTTCAGTATTAGAAAAAACTTATTTTCGATTTGGAAATATAAATCCAAACGAAACGATCTTTTCTTAACGGTTTCCAATAAGATCCGAGAAATTCTTCTCAGAGACGGAGTCGATCCCGCAAAAACCGTAACCGTTCACAGCGGAATCGATTTCTCCTTTGCAAAAAAACTTCCCGATCCCGCGCGTTATAAAAAAGAATTCTCGATTAAAAAAGATACGATCGTAATCGGAAATGTCGCCGCGCTTGTGGATCACAAGGATCAAAAAACGCTTTTGAACGCGATCGCAAAAATCGATTCTTCCCGAAACTTCAAGGTGTTTCTTGTCGGTGAAGGCGAACTCAGAAAAGAATTGGAAGATCTCGCAAACACATTAGGAATTTCTGATAAAGTTGTCTTTACGGGTTATAGAACCGACGTTCCGGACATTCTTTCCTTGTTCGATATTTTTACGCTGACTTCCAAGGAAGAAGGTCTTGGAACTTCCATTCTCGACGCAATGGCCGTCGGTCTTCCGATCGTCGCGACCAAGGGAGGAGGAATCGGAGAAATGCTTACGCACGAAAAAGGAGCCTTTCTCGCGGAAGTAGGTGATGCGGACGCGCTTGCAAAATATTATGAAACCTTAATGGATGATTTAAAACTTCGCAAAACGTTCGGAAGTTTCAACAAAGAATCCGTCAAAAGATTCTCCATCAAAAACACGATCCGTAAAACGGAACTCGCATACTATTCCTTTCTGGGTGAGGAACTTTTCGGAGAAAAAGAATGAAACGTCTCTTGATCATCGACGGGCACGCCTTCGTATTCCGAGCATACTACGCGTTCGGAGCTTCCAATCTTACCAATTCGAAAACCGGAAAGCCCAGCGGAGCCACATTCGGTTTTTTTAAAATGCTTTTTAAACTCCTTCAGGATTATACGCCGACTCACGTCGCGATGACGTTTGATCCGGGCGGACCTTTGGAGCGGGGAAAAACCTTTCAAGATTATAAGGCCAATCGCAAACCGATGCCCGAAGATCTTCGTCCTCAGATCAAGGAAGTGATGGAGACGCTTGAGAACATCGGCTTTAAGGTTTTGAAGATGGAAGGTCACGAAGCCGACGACATCATCGGAACCCTTTGCGAAAACTACAAAGCGACCGCCAAAGAAATTCTTATCTTTTCCGGCGATAAGGACTTGTATCAACTATTAGAAAAAAAGAATATAAAAATGCTCCGAGGCAAAAAAGGAGTCACCGAGTTCGTCGAAATCGATTCCAATTGGGTCAAGGAAGAATTGGGCGTGGACGTAAAACAGATTCCCGATTACATGGGAATCGTAGGCGATACTTCGGATAACATTCCCGGCGTAAAAGGAATCGGAGACAAGGGCGCGTCCAAACTTCTCCAGGAATACAAATCCTTGGACGGGGTTTATAAGAATATCGAAAAGATCAAAAATCCTTCGATGAAAACCAAACTCACCGAACAAAAGGAGAACGCATATCTTTCCAAAGAACTCGCAACGATTCGAAGAGATCTGAAATTAAAGATTACCGAAAAGGACATCGAAACTCCGGATTACAAATCCGATCAGGCCATTCTTTATTTTAAATCGCAAGGTTATAACGTTCTTTCCAGAGATCTGGCCAAGTCCGCGGGAAAAGAAGTTCCCAAGGATTCGGACGTCGCATCCGCCGATACGGCCGCGACCGCGGAAGGCGGTGAAAACAAATCCGTTCCCGCCGCGGAAAAAGGAACGTATCGTTTTATCACATCCGCAGAAGAACTTTCCAAAGTATGCAGAGGACTTTTGAAATCGAGGGTTCTTTCGGTTGATACGGAAACAACGTCGCCTAACCCCGCTATGGCGGAGATTTTGGGAATTTCGTTTTCCAATCAGGAAAAAACCGGTTTTTACGTTTCGATCAAAAACAACGCTTCCTTGTTTCAGGATAAGTCCCTGAGTCTCGAAGAGGTAAAGGAACATCTGGGTCCGGTTCTTGCGAGCGAGATTCCGAAGGTCGGCCAGAACATCAAATACGATCTAATCGTATTAGAAAATCATGGTTTTGTGTTAAACAATATTCAGTTCGATACGATGCTCGCTTCGTATGTGATTCGACCGGAAGGAAGACGTCATAACATGGACGATCTCGCCAAGGACCTTCTGAACTACGATACGATCACCTACGACGATCTCGTGGGAACCGGAAAGAAAAAGAAGGAACTCACCGATATCGATCCCGAACAAGTCGCGGAATACGCTGCAGAAGACGCGGACGTAACCTTCAGACTGTATCAAATTTTGAGAAAGTCGATTAAGGATTCCGGAGTCGAAAACATTCTCAAGGATATGGAAATGCCCTTGATTCCGGTTCTTGCAAAGATGGAAAAAACCGGAATCGCGTTGGACGTTCCATACTTCGAGGAATTGGCCCGCGACTTCGATCGCGAAATCCGTCATCTCGAAGGGGAAATCCACAAACAAGCCGGAGGACCGTTTAACATCGCTTCGACGAAGGAACTTCAAAAAATTCTTTTTGAAGATCTCCAGTTGAGAGTCGTAAAAAAAACGCAGACAGGTTATTCCACCGATCACGAAGTTCTCGAAGAACTTGCGGGGGAACATCCCATCATCGAAAAACTTTTGGATTACAGAAAATATACGAAACTCAAATCCACTTATGTCGACGCGCTTCCGAAGATGGTCAATCCGAAGACGGGAAGAATTCATACGAGTTACAATCAAACGATCGCCGCAACGGGAAGATTGTCTTCCACGGATCCGAACCTGCAGAACATTCCGATCCGCGATCGGGAAGGTCGTCTTTTGAGAAAAGGTTTTATCGTCGGATCGAGCGACTACGAGATTTTGAGTTTGGATTATTCTCAGATCGAACTTAGAATTATGGCGCACGTTTCCAAGGACCCGGCGATGCTCGACGCATACAATCACGGGATCGATATTCACAAACGAACCGCGGCGGCGTTGTACGGCGTTCCCGAAAAGGAAGTCACTCACGAAATGAGGGACAAGGCGAAAGTAGTTAACTTTTCCGTAATATACGGAGTCACTCCGTACGGGCTCAGTCGCAACCTGAGAATTTCGAGGGACGAAGCAAAGTCCTTCATCGAACGTTATATGACACAGTATCCGGGCGTAAAAACGTATATGGATTCCATGGTAGAGTTTGCGGAAAAGAACGGTTACGTTCAAACCTTAACCGGACGACGTCGTCCCGTAACTGACATCAACAGCACGCACAAATCCGCAAAAGAAGCCGCAAAAAGAATCGCGATCAACAGCCCGATTCAGGGAACCAGCGCGGACATGATCAAGATCGCGATGATTAAAATCCACGAGGACATCGAAAAGAAGGGCTATCAATCCAAGATGCTTTTGCAGGTTCACGACGAATTGGTCTTCGAGGTTCATAAAAAGGAAAAGGAAGAATTCAAGGCGTCCATGAAAAAGTTTATGGAAACCGCGATGCCTCTCGATCTTCCGATTCTTGTGGAAGGAAAATTCGGAGTCAACTGGGACGAGGCGCATTAAACGGCAAAGGTCGTCGCCGCTCACGTAATTCGGTTCGGATTTATAAAGAATCAAACCGAATTACAAAAAGCCATTTTATTGGTCGTTCATTCCCTAGAATCGAATCCGTACTGAGAATCTGTCTACTATTCCGGCCTGGAATTGTAGAACGAGTATGGGCGCTTACCTTTCATTTAACTCCAATAAGGCGAAATTTCCCGTTTGGGTTGCTTCGTTTATCATTTCGCATTTTCTCACGGTTTCCTGTACCATTTGGCCGGTTCTCACGGGACTTGCCATTCCTTCCAAGTCCTCGAACGGAAACGGGAACGAGTCGATCGAGTTACTTCTTCTTTTGCAACACGGAAACGGATCGGGCGGTTCCGGTTCGTCAACGGGTCCGGGTTCCTCCGGTCCTCCCGCGTCTTCTTGTGCGAACAACGGCGGATGTTCTATTTTTTTGTCCACGGCCACCACCGGAAATTTCGGAGGAGTTTCGGGCGCCGATGCAAAGTGTGTGACGGCCGCAACGGGGGCGTTAGCTCCGGGAAATCCGAGCGATTACAAAGCGCTCATTATGGCCGACGACGGAAGTAGAACGCTTACTACGAATTGGGTTCTTTGGCCCAATACGGTTTATAAAAGTTTCAGCAACGCCGGTCTGACGGTTGCTTCTACCAATGCGAGCGCGCAGTTTGTCTTTCCGGTCACAAACACCATTACATCCCCCGGTGGAAACGCGGTTTTTACCGGAATCGACGCGAGCGGCGCGACTTGGATTCCCAAATCCGGAGCCACTTGTACGATTTCGGGCGTTTCTTGGACAAGCGGTTCGATCACGGAATCCGGTCAGATTGGCGTAAGTAACAATACTGACAAAACGGTTCTCGACGGTACCACATCTTATCCTTGCAGCAACAATCTTGTAATCTACTGCGTGCAAAAATAGGAATGACAATGAATTATAAATATCTAAATTACCTGATTCTAATCTTATTTTCTTTTCAAGCGATCCTTTGTCAACACGCGAGGGTGGAGGTCGCGCCCACACTCAAACAAAAACGAAAGGCGGAAACCAATCGGGAAACCATTCTACTCAAACAGAATTATTATCTCATGGGATTGTTGCCTAGAAAATTGGAATATTCCGAATCCGAGTATTGCCCTCATCGGGGAATCAAGGAAGTCCATCAATATTCTTCGATCACGAATATCCTGGTGGAACAAATGACGATCGGAATTTATTCTCCCCGTTCTTTGGAGATCGTATGTCACTGATCCGCTTAAAAAGTTTTTTCTTAAACGATAGAATTAAGTTTTCATTCTACGGAATTCTCTTGTTTCTTTGTTTGATGTTCGTCGATTGTCATCAGACGAATATCATTCCTTCCCAATTTCCGAGAGACGGAGAATCTTTCAAAGGAGTCAGCTTCACTTCCAAAAGTTATGTGCTCGGATATTTCGAAGGAGGACACGATCGCGCCGAATGTCCCGAAGGAATCCGAAGTTTTAAAATCTTCAGAAGTATCACGGATTTTTTCGTTCATATTTTTGTCGGCGGGTTGTACGACACGAGAAGCGTCGAAATAGAATGTGTTCGCATTAAATTAAACTTTGATTCCATCGTTCGTTCCAAGGGTTTCGTATTAAGAGGAGTTTATTTTAATTCGAACTCGGATCGGATCAACGAAGAATCCTTCGAGATTCTGGACGAACTTTCCGAAATACTCCGGGCCAACCCGGGTTTGAAAATTTTGATCACGGGTCATACCGACTTGAATGGAGGAGAAAAACAGAATCGGATTCTTTCCCTCAAAAGAGCCAAGTCGACAAAGGAATATTTACTCGCGCAAGGAATCGATACTTCCCGAATGGAAATCCGCGGACTCGGATCCAGCAGACCGATCCAAAGAAGTTTGGATGAAAGCGCTTCGTTTCAAAACAGAAGAATCGAAATCAGCGCAACACGAAACGATGAAAACGAATCCGTTAAAAAACGAATCGAACCTGAAGATTCTCCGCCGGAAGAATATACCAGCACGATCATTCTTAGAAACGGAAGGAAGTTATACGGAAACATCACTAAACAAACCGAAAAGGACGTTTACGTGGAAAACAAAGACGGACTTCAGATTTTATCGAAGAGAAAAATCCGAAAAATCAAATACAATCATCGATAGAATCGGTTTTTTACTTTTTTATTCCGCGTTTTCGAAGTAGGTTTTCGAAAGAAAGGAAGAATCAAAAGTATGGATCTCTTGTCTCGTTCCGATTTTTTAAAACGAACAGCAGCGATCGGACTCGCCGCCGGTTTGATCCGATCTTCCTTCGAAAGTCTATTTGCCAAGGAGGGTGCGAAGATGTTGGAAAGAACGATTCAAAAAAGCGGAGAAAAAATTCCCGCGATCGGACTCGGTACTTGGCAAACCATGGATATATCCAAGGATTCTTCCGAACTGGAATCGCTACGAGAGGTTTGGAAAGAATTTATCGATCAAGGCGGAACGGTCGTGGATTCCTCGCCGATGTACGGAAGATCGGAGGAGATCGTTGGAATTCTCGCGTCCTCTCTTTCGGAAGAAAAACGGAAAAAAGTTTTTTACGCGACCAAGGTTTGGATTCGGGGAGAATCCGCCGGAAAAGCCCAGATCCAATCCTCTTTTGAAAAATTCAAAACGAACCGAATCGATCTATTCCAAATTCATAATTTAGTGGATACGAATACACATTTAAAAACTTTGCGCTTTCTTCAGGAAGGTCAAAAGATTCGATACTTGGGTTTGACTCATTACGTTTCTTCCGCTTTTCCCGAAATGGAAAAAATCGCAAAGACGGAGAATATGGACTTTATACAAATTCCGTATTCGATCGTGACGCGCGCCGCTGAGGAAAGAATTCTTCCCTTCGCACAGGAAAACGGAATCGGAGTTTTGATCAATCGTCCTTTTGAAGAAGGAGAACTTTTCAGAAGAGTCAAAGGGAAACCGTTGCCTGATTATTTTAAGGAATGGGATTGCGATTCTTTCGGCCAAACGTTTTTGAAATATATTCTTTCTCATCCTGCGGTCACTTGCGTAATTCCAGCCACTTCCAAAATTTCCCATCTCAGAGACAATCTCAAGGCCGGATTCGGAAAATTACCCTCCGGAAAAGATAGGGAAGAATTTAGAAAACGACTTTTACAAATTCTTTAAGCCGCTTCGAAACGAAATTCTTATGGAGTCTGCGGTGCTTTGTTTAGTATATTCAATAATTTGAATATAATGCCTCATATTCATTTCGGTTTAAATAACTAGTTCTTTCTGATTATTTTTATAGACAAGCTATATAAAATGGGGTATTTTATTGCTTTGGTTTTCTTAGATTTATAACTTAAGAAATCGATAATTATCGTTCCGTGTATTCAAAATGAGTTCTCTAAAAACATTGGTTTCATAACCGATCGGGAGTATTTCATGCGCCGCAGCAGTCTCAAGTTTATTTTATTGATTTCTGGAATTTCGATTTTGTTCGCTCTGACTTGTATCCTATCCGGCGCCGCGTATTTTTTCGGAAGAAAAAAGATCACGGAAAATTATATGAGCCAGATGAAGAGCGTGGTTTCCGTAGTCGGGTTGGAGTTCGATTCTTTTCTGAATTCTCACCTGAACGTCGCCTGGACGATTTCAAAAGATCCGCGTACGATGGAAACCTTAAGAACGGGCGCGCCGATCGCCGGAAGTTTTTATCAGGATCTCATGCAAAGATACGGAGTTTATGAGAATATCTTTATATGCCGATTGGACGTAGATTCTAAAATTCTCGCGGACGGAAGGGGAGGAGTCACACTCGGTTTTAAACTTTCCGAAGCCGGAATCGAAAAAAGTTTAAACGCGGCTAAGGAAGGAAAATTTTATTTGGCCGAAGCAAGAAAATCTCCCGTAACCGGATTGCCGGTCGCGCTTCTTTCGGTTCCGATTTTCGAAGGAAATCGACCGATCGGACTTGTGGGAGTCGCTCTTTCCTTCGATACGGTTTCGGAAAAGATCATCAAAGAAATCAAAATCGGAGAACAAGGTTACGTTTCCGCGATGGATCAGAACGGAATCATCATCGCACATCCGAAAAAAGAGATGATCTTAAACTTGGATATCAGGAAAGAATCGTACGGCGAAACCATGTTGGGTCTGAAAACCGGAGAAGTGATGGAGTTCACATTCAAAGGCGGGGACCGTTATGCGATGGTCTATAGACTCGACGAATGGAAACTTTCCATCGTAGCGATTCAGCCGAAGGCCGAAATCCGCGAATCTCTGGTCGGACTTTTGATTTTGATCGTATTGTCCGGCCTTGTAACCGCGTCGATCTCCGCGTATCTTTTATATCTTCTTTTGAAAAAACGACTCGGTCCTTTGGAGAACGCGAGCAAACTTTTCAAAACCATGGCCGAAGGGGATCTCACGTCGGACATCAAAGTGGTCTACGAGGACGAGATCGGTTCGATGAGTCGGGATATGAATTCTTTTATATTCAGTATTCGTAATTCTTTAAAGGACATTCAAAGGGTTTCCACCGAACTTGCCACTTCTTCGGAAGAGTTGACGGCTTCTTCGGATTCTTTCGCGTCCGGCGCACAAGCGACCGCGGCTTCGACGGAGGAAATGTCGGCCACCGTCGAGGAACTTTCTTCCGGTATGGACAGCATCTCCGCGGGAACCGATCGCCAGTATAAAAATATATTAGAATTTCATAATAATATAAGGACCCTTTCCTCGAGCGTACGAGAGATCGGATTGGAAATCAAACAAGCGCTGGATCTTACGCAGGGAATTTCCACACAGGCGGTCAAAGGGGAAGAATCCCTCGGTCAGATGAAGACGATGGTTCAAAACATCATCAAATCTTCCGGAGAAATGTCCGCGATCATCGGAATCATCAACGACATTTCGGATCAGACCTCGCTTCTCGCATTGAACGCGGCGATCGAAGCCGCCAGAGCGGGAGAGGCCGGTCGAGGATTTGCGGTTGTCGCGGAAGAAATTTCCAAGTTATCCGAAAAGACCGCTTCTTCCATCAAATCGATCAGTGAAATGATATTAAGAAACAATCACGAACTCGATTCGGGCGCAAACGGAATCGAATCGTCTTCCGAAGTCATTCACGGAATCATCAAAAGTACGGATATGGTTTCCAAGGCTATGGAAAAACTTTTCGGAATTACGAGCGCTCAGGAAGGGATCAATCAACAAGTCGCGGAACGCGCGGACAAGGTCGGGGAGGACGCGGAGTTCGTCAAACAAGCGATGGACGAGCAGAAACAGGCGTTCCATGAAATTACGCAAGTGATCATCCAGATCAACGATCATACGCTGGGAACCGCGTCGGGTGCGGAGGAGATTTCCGCGTCCGCAAAAAGTCTCGAACATTCTGCCGAAAACTTGAGAAAGATCGCGGATCGATTCATTCTTTAAATCGCTTTCAAAATTTCGAATTTTCGATCGGGATAGTGATTGTTTTTTTGAAATTTCTTTATAAGATCTGAGTTCCTCAAAGATTCCATTCCTACCCGAGAATGGAAAAGAGGAACCGGATTTGAAAATGAAATCGATTCTTCTCATCTTAACCTCGATCACGTTCTCGTCGTTGACGTTCTGTCAATACGATCCGGAATCTTCCTCTCTTCCCGAACTTTCGATCGCTTGGGCCAAACAAGGGACCACTTCGAATGCAAGCGTCGCAATCGGGCCGTCCGGGCCGATCGGGGTTTCCATCAATCAGGTTTCTCTTTCGAGCGGCGCGACATACGATTTTCAATCTGTGTTGAACGGATTTCGATCTCCTACCGCGACGATTACGATCACGAATTCTTCGGGCGGAGATTTTACGATTCCTACATCCAATTTTTTGAATATATCGGGAGCGAACGCTTCCGATTTTATAGTGACCGGTTCGCCTAACGGAACTATAACGAACGGAGCTTCGGCTACCGCTTCGATTTATTTCAACAGCTCTTCCGCAGGTTTAAGAACCGCGACCTTAAACGTTCAACCCGGAGGGAACATCGCATCCGTAAACGTAACGTTGCAGGGAACCGGCGTTTCCAACGTAGGAACGCTTTCTTTGTTTTCTCAGTTCGAGAGTATTGGCTTTAACGATTCTTCCGGAAACGGGAATAACGGATTTGTAACCGGCAACTTCGGAGGAACCTTCGTTCCGGGAATTGTAGGCAATGCGATTCGGCTCGGATACGGCGCAACGCCGGCCTTTGATTATATCGACATTCCCGATTCGGCCGCACAGAACTTTCATTTTGCGGGGACTCAACCGATCAGCGTTACCGCGTGGGTCAGTCCCGATACGTCCTCGATCGGAACCATATTCGATAAGTCGGAGAACAACGGACCGTTTTCGAATTTGATCTTTGACCTTATCGTAAGCAATACGTTGTTAGGCGTGCAATCCTGGCAAGAAGGAGCGTTTAGCGAAGGTTTTAGTTGGAACGGTTCGATCGTAGGTTGGCATCACGTCGCCTGCGTGTACGATCCTACTTTAGGAAATCCGAATACGACCTTGTATTACGACGGAGTCGCTGTTCAAACGGGATATATTTTTTCTTCCACGTTCGCGCCTCCCAATTCTCAGGCGGCGAACATCGGAAGATTTAGACGCGACGCGAGTCAATTGTACGTGGGTTTGATCGACGAACTTCGGGTGTATTATCCGGTTGCTTTATCTGCTTCTCAAATTCAAATCATCTATAATAGCCGGTAAACGGTTGAAACGGAGAATTTATGACATTAGAAGAATGGAAACGTTCCGGTTCCTTCGTATCGTACGGGGATTGGAAAATTTTTTATAAAGAAGAAGGAAATGGGGAGAATCTTCTATTGATCCACGGATTTCCCACCGCGTCCTTTGATTGGGAAAAAATTTGGAAACCTCTCGCACAAAAAAGAAGATTGATCGCGACCGATCTGATCGGATTCGGATTTTCCTCCAAACCTGCGATTGATTATTCGATCTTTTTACAAGCGGACATCATAGAAAAATTGTTAAGCGACAAGGGAATCGAAGAAGTGAAAATTCTCGCGCACGATCTCGGCGACACGGTGGCGCAGGAACTTCTCGCTCGTTTTATCGATCGAAAACAATCCGGACAAAAGGGTTTGAACATCAAGGCGGTGACTTTTCTCAACGGAGGAATTTTTCCCGAATCGCACAGACCCAGGTTCATTCAAAAACTTTTACACAGTCCGATCGGTTGGATTCTTTCGAGATTGATGAATCGCAAATCCTTTCAAAAAAGTTTTTCGGCTGTTTTCGGATCGAATACAAAACCGAGCCAAGAAGAACTCGACGTTTTTTGGGACTTGGTCGCTGGCGATAACGGAACCAAAATCGCGCACCGATTGATTCGATACATTCAAGAACGAAAGATCAATCGAGAACGTTGGGTAGGCGCCGTGCTCCATTCTCCCGTGCCGATCCGAATGATCAACGGCGTCGACGATCCGGTGAGCGGAGCTCATCTTGTTGCGCGTTTTCGAGAAATTTCTCCGTCCGCGGATATCGTGGAATTGAAAGGGATCGGACATTATCCTCAAGTGGAAGCGCCGGATTCCGTTTTTAAATCCGTTTTATAGAACGAAGAGTCGTATCGGATTCGATTTAGAATCGTTCTTCTGCTTCAGGGATTCTCCTTGAAAAAAAGGAGTACTAAAAGATCGTGATGGAATCGGGAAAAAAGAATTTTTTTTGTTTTGAAATTCTTGGATTCTTTTCATGGCTAAATCGAGTTACAACAATCCCAGATTTTTCGATTTCGTTTACGATGAATTTTTAGCCGCGGCCGTAGACGATTCGAGCGCTTCGTTTCAAGAAGGAGTTCTTTTTAATTCTTTAACGAGCGAAAATATTTTAGAACTTCTCGAGATCACTGGAATTCTTCCGGAGATCGAAAAGAAAGGTTATAAAAACGTTCAGCTTGAAATTTCCGGAATGGGTCAGGATTTTCAAAGACTCGCTTTGATTTCCGATAAGGAAATTCTTTTACATCTTCGTTTGAGCGTTCAAGAATACAGACTTGAAATCAACGATTACTTCTTTAAGGAAAAATATCTCATCATCAATTGGCTTCAGACACGTCATCCGAAATCGCCTTCGATGGATAAAAGCAGATTGTATCCGGGGCAGGACGTTCCCGGTTTGGGAATCTTTCATCAGATTTCGGACTTTATCGGTTTTTTGATTCTTTCTCTTCGATTGAACGGCGCGGTGATTCGTCCCGAGTATTTTCACGATGCGGTTTTGTTTTCCAAAAAATTTCATTTCTTAACTCCCGAGGCGCAGGCGTTGTTCATCGCGTTGAGAAGGGATTTTAAAAACGAATCGATTCGGGGAATTTCCACGTATCTTCATTCCGGTAAAATTCGGGATCACAAAACCGTTCTCGAATGGAAGGCCGTGGAGATGATTTTATTTTTGGAAAAAACCCTGAACGCGTTCGTATTCAATAAGAAGTTTGATAAGAAGGTCGGGAAAATTTTGGATTCGATGAAGTTAAACATCGTTGAATCGTAGGCTCGCAGTTTCTCATTTGCGGACTTCGAATGAATAGAATGATCAGATGGATTTCCCAACTTCGTGCGAACCAATGGGGTCGCTTTGCGGCATTTGTCAATCTCGCTTCCTATGGAGTTCGAGATTGGTCGGAACTACGGCAAATAAAATAATCCTTTCAGTCTAGTTTTGGTTCTTTATTGACGAAACGTTATGAATCAATTGAAAAACGTGCAACTCTGGCTCGCTTTTGATTTGAGAATGCAGACTTTTTTGTCGTTCTTGAATACAATATTTCACTTTTATAAAAAGCTATAAAAAGAACTTGTATTTCAATTCTGTTGATTTCAAAATCTGACTTCGTCGAATTTTACATGAAAACGGGCGTCACAATGGATCACAGAAAGTTTCCGAGAGTTCTTCCTGCAACAAACGAAATCATCGAAATTCAACTTATGGGTCTTAACTTCATCGATATTCTGAACGCAAAAGACATCAGCATCGGCGGCGTCGCCGTGGAAGTTCCTCACCTTTTTGAAGGTTGCGATCTCAATTCTCCGGTTCAAATGATTCTTACTTTGCCTGGTCGGAACCCCATCAAACTTTCCGGAAAAATCAAACGCAAGGTCGCGGCTCCCGAGGCTTCTTTGTTCGGAGTGGAATTCGGCGCTTTAGATCCGAAAGCGAAGTATCTTATCGAGACTTACATCCAATCTCGTATGCAGATGGCCTCCTAAGTTATAGAGAGCCCATTTTCTGCATTCTTTCCAAGATTGAAAAACGCTTCGGAAAACGTTTCGTTTTTTTCTTTAATTTCCAAGGTTCCGAAATAAATTCATTCTTCGTAATCTTTTGGGATCGGTTTTTGTCGTTTTAAAAAGAGTCGGTTTTTAAACGTTTTTGAAAGAATTCTTCCCTTTTTCTCAAAATTCTAAACCGAACTTTTTCGAGGTTCGAGTCACCGGAATTTATTTTCTGTGTAATCTGAACGTAACGAGAACGAATATGATGGGGGACAATTTAAAACCGAAGGATAACCGCTATGGGCACAGGTTTAGAGAACAAGGTTAAAACAGAAAGAAAACTGGAAGTTCGTATCGCACAGAACCAGTTGGAAATAGAGCGCACTCTCGCACTTCGATACGAGGTTTTCAATCTTGAATTGGGGGAAGGTCTTCCTCAATCCGCGGCGACTCGTAAAGACAGAGACGAATACGATCTCTTCTGCGATCATCTCATCGTTATCGATAAAAACCGCGAAGACAAGATCGTGGGAACGTATAGAATTCTCCGCAGATCCGTCGCAAAACAAAATCTGGGTTTTTACTCGGACAACGAATTCAACATCACTAAAATCTACGAACTCGACGCGGAAACCGCGGAGATCGGAAGAAGCTGTGTTCATCCCGAATACAGAGACGGTTCGGTGATCTCCATGCTTTGGGCCGGACTCGGAATGTATATGCAGAAGAATAACGTTAGATACCTTTTCGGTTGCGGTTCGATTCATCACACCGACGCACAATCCGCGAACGAAGTTTACGCTTATTTAAAAGAGAAAAAGGTTCTCGCCGGAAAAGAATTCGACGTAACTCCTCTTGCTGGATTCGAAGTTCCCGGTTTCGATCCGAACTACGTAATCGACGATATGAAAGTGGTTCAAAAAAGAATTCCGGCTTTGATCAAAGGTTATATCCGCGCAGGTTCTCAGATCTGTGGAATCCCCGCTTTGGATAGCGTCTTTAAAACCATCGATTTCTTCATCCTCTTCGACCTCCGTGACATAGAATCCAAATACGAAAAACGTTTTCTGGATTAAAACCCCCTCTGCACCGCACCGGAACCCCCTTGACGGGAGTTCCGGCGTTTTATTATTATCTTTTTAAGCGTTCGCTTAGAGATATCTTTTCCGATGAAACAAAATGAAATAGATTTCCAGCATCCTAGTACTCAGGATCAGATCCGATTTTATTCCTTGGTGGCGGTCGCTGGCATTTTGATGGTTGTCGCTTATCAATTAGGATCTCCTTCGTATTATCTCGGATGGTTCGCGTTTTTTATCAGCGCGTTTTCCGTCGCCGGAAACGACGCCGTTCAAACGGTGGGAACGTTTATTGAAAGCAAACGAACCGTTCATTGGATTCCGAAACTTGTCGTTTTAGGCGGAACCGTAGTTCTTATCTTTTTGGGCGCCTGGGTTTTTAACGATTCGCAGGTTCACTTCGGACGTTTGGAAAGTTTTCCGGAAGTCCGGCAATTCAATCTCATACAACTTTTAGCGCCTTTGATTTTGGTCGTAATTACGCGGTTGAAGTCGCCGATCTCCACCACGTTTTTGATCTTGGGTCTTTTCGGAGGAAGTAATATCGAAAAGATGCTCACGAAATCCTTCTTCGGTTACGGGATCGCTTTCGGTGTCGCCATTCTCGTTTGGGGAATTCTCGTAAAAATCGATCCGAAAGAATACACCGAAGACCACGTTCCCGATCCGAGAAGCGAAAAACGTTGGGCCTTGTTTCAATGGTTGTCTACGATTTATCTTTGGATCGCTTGGTTGCGTCAAGACGCGGCCAATATCGTCATTTATCTTCCGAGACAACTTTCCATCTTAGAATTCGCTCTTGCGATTTCGATGCTCGTCGTCGCGCTTGGAATTATTCTTTACACGAACGGCGGAACGATTCAGGAAATCGTAACCGAAAAATCGGACATTCAATGGTCTAAAGCCGCGACGATCGTCGACTTGGTTTACGGAACGATTTTGATCGTGTTCCACGAATGGAGTAAGATGCCCATGTCCACGACTTGGGTTTTTTTGGGAATGCTCGCCGGAAGAGAAATCATTTTGAACTTTATGACGTTCCGAGATTTACCGTATCTCGAAACGTTTCGAAAGGTGGGAAAGGACGTTCTACTCGCGTCGATGGGAATCGCGATCAGCGTTTTTATTTTTATTCTCGCTTCTCAGATTTATCCGGAAACTTCCGCAGGGTTTTTAAAGTAGGGTTCGGGATCTGGGTTTGAAATTTAGAATATTTTAATTTTTGAATATTCTAAAAACGGAAGAATGAAAAAAGATTTTGCGTTCCGGTGAAACCTTTTTTGTTTTGTCAACAAAGGTTTTTAAGTTGTTCCGACAAACGATCCGGATTGAAAAAATCGAGAATACGAAGTTGCTGTTCCGCAGAGAAAAATCAGTCTGAAATCAACTTAAAACCGTTCCAATGTAGGAACTACTACACAAATTCCAATCTCTACAAAAGGTCGTTCGAAATCCGAAACGATCCAAAAAGCGGAATTTTGTGGGAACTCCCACATTTCAAGACTGGATCGATGAAATCTTCGCTGTTTCGAATCGATTCTCAGTTAAAAAGATTGTATCTCAAGATGCAGTAAATCGCGCGGAAACCGTCTTTCCAACCGATCTTTTTTCCTTCCGCATACGTTCTTCCGTAATAGGAAATACCGACTTCGAAAATTCTTACGTCCGGAATTTTTGCGACCTTTGCGGTGATCTCGGGTTCGAAACCGAAACGATTTTCTTTGATGTCGATGGATTGGATGATTTCTCTTCGGAACGCCTTATAACAAGTTTCCATATCCGTTAAGTTGATATTGGTGAACATGTTGGAAAGAGTGGTAAGAACCATATTCCCGAGACGATGCCAATAATAAACGACTCTGTGCGGACCGCCGCCTAAGAATCTGCTTCCGAAAACCACGTCCGCCTTACCCTTGTAAATCGGATCGATCACGTCCGGAATTTCAAACGGATCGTATTCGAGATCCGCGTCTTGAACGATTACGATGTCTCCGGTCGCCGCTTTAAAGCCGGTTCTGAGAGCCGCGCCCTTACCTTGATTGACTTCGTGAAAGATGATTTGATCCGCGAGTTTTTTCAGAGCGGGAGTTTGTAAAAGATCTCTGGTTCCATCTTTGGAACAATCGTCCACGAGAATGATTTCCTTGTTTTTGATCGGAACCTTCTTCACCGTTTCGAGAATGTTGCGGATCGTATTTTTTTCGTTATAACAAGGAATGACGATGGAAACTTTCATATTTACCCCAGACCGGTGATCTCAGCCATCCGGAAATCCCGGATAATCGTTTCAGCTCGTACTATTATTTTTTCAAGAGCAATCCCGAAAACCAAATTCTGATACGATTCCGCGGCTCTCGGAAATTCTTTCTCGTCGATTTTCACGGAAAGAGTTTGGGAAACCCTGTTTTTTTCCATACATTCCCGAATGGAAGTGATGATTCCCTTGAGAGAGATGCAGACTTCCTTTAAAATATTTTGACCGTCTTTTTCCATCGCGCTTTGATTTCCGTTCGCGTCGAGAAGCGCTTTGACGTGTTCGTTGATTCGAATCGAAGGCATTCCTCTTCTGCTGATTCCCATTCTTTCGATGATGGGAATCGTATCTTTGAAGATGGAAAATTCCGGAGTTCCTTTGAAGATATAAATCAAAGCGGGGAGTTCGCATTCCGCAAAGGAAAGAATCGCTCCGTAAAAATAACGGATCTCGGGTTTTGCCAAAGGATGAAAATCGATTCTCTGGTATTTTTTAAGTCTCGCTTCCTGTTCTTCGAGAATCTTATTGATCGTATCGCCCTTGGCCGCCTGTTTTTTATCTTCCAGTTCTTTGTGTTTGGCTTTGAGGGTTTCTATAAATTGAATTTCGTCTTTGAGAAATTGAGCGAGGCTTCCCTTTTGTTGAAGGACCATCGTCAATCTGGACTCGAATGCCTTGAGGTCGAAAACCTTCGGATTCTTTTTGGAGTTTTCCGTATATTCCGCCCTGAGTTTATCGAGAACGGCTTTGATTTCTGAGCTTTGTAAGGGTTCCATAGGAGATATCTCCTATTCAGTATCGACCCATCTTTCCAAGGAGATAAGCAAAGAAGATACGTCTTCGGAACAATACAAGAGCGCGGTTCTGGAATCCCGGAACATCTGCTGTTGGTTGTACGGAAGTTGTTTGATATGATTGTCGTTTTTCGTGTTGAGAACGTTCAACGTATTCAAAACCATCTTCTTCAGTTTTTGAATCAAACCAAGCATCATCTCCTGCATTTCCCAAAGAGTCACCAATTTGAGTTTTTCGCTGTCCAAATTTTTGGACTGGAGAATCTGCTTTCTCGAAGATTCGTATTTTGCCGTATAATAGTTTACCGATCTCGGATACGTCGTAAGTTCCTTGTGGTAGTTGAGAATCTTATCCAGCTTTTGAAAGAATTCGATATCGAATTCCCGGTTTAAATTTCCGATGATGTTTTTGTTTTCCGAAGGATCTCCGGTGATTTCGAAAATTTTGGAGTTCTGAAGATTGTTCAGAACGGAATGAATTCTTTCTTTGATCTTCGTAAGTTCGGCGATTCTTTTTTCGATCAAGTTGCCGTCGCTCATGGACGAAACTGAACCGTATTCCATTTTCAAAGAATCGCCCGTATCTCTGCGGACGGGAACGGAATGTTCCATGATATTCAGGTCCATTCTCCCCAAATCCAAATTGGAACTATCCTTGGATTTATGATGATCCCAAGCCGGTTCTTGAAAGATGTTTTTTTGAACCGCGGCTTCGTTTACGTTTTGGGAAAAATCCGCATTCGGCTTCGGAATTTTCACGGAAGTCTGTTGTTGCGTTTTTGCGATGATTTCCTGAAGGGAAATCTTTTTAACGGGAGGAGGAGTTGCAGGACGAGAAGGATTTGGATTCGCATTTTGTGGAACCCTGCGCGGAGCCGGATGAGAAACGTGTTTGTGTTTTTGAGCTTCATTCGGAGATTCTAATGTGATTCTAACGAGCTCCGCTCTGCGAGTGGTTCGGTTGAATCGAAGCGCGAAACGGTTTCCCTGTTTATCGATGAACTTCTGATTGAGTTGATCCAAAGAAAGAGCGTTTGGATCGACGGAAGAGATGGAATCGACTACGATGTATTCGGATCGTTTTAACATGCAAAACCTTCGGGAAGAATCCCATTTACGGACGAAGAAGAATCAAAACTAAGCGCACGATGTTCGTCGAAAAGAAAAGAATTCGATTCGTGAAAAGGGCGAATATAAAAATCCAAGTAAACGTTTTGCAGAATTTCTTCCATGAGAGAGTAGAGCGAACGGGAACTATGGAAGCAGTACGTGAAGATCTGTAAATAAGAAGTTTCCTGAATTATAAACGAGGTGGAAACTTTTTCCCTTTCCATCGACAAAAAACATCTCCCTGAGTTTTCGAAGTCCTGCAAAAGAAGAATTCCCAATTCCGCAAGTTCCGAAAGATTCACTTCTTCTACTTGAAGACGGGAAAAAAAGTCCCGATCCAATGGAATAGTCAGAAAAATATTTCCAAAACGGTTTCGTATCATTTTTTATCCTCCGTTTGGAGCGGTTCCGGGACAAAGCGCGGCGGAATTTGCGGAGTTTTTTGCGGCTTTTAATTTTCAAAGAAATGACGTTTCCAACACGGAATTTTCCAAGAATTCATTTGACAGGGGGTAGGGTACAGAAAACCTGGAAACACTTATTCGATAGGAAGTGTAAGCCTTGGCTAATATCAAGTCTTCAGAAAAGGACATTCGAAGAACAAAACGCAGAAATGCGGCCAATTCTCAGAATAGATCCAGGCTCAGAACTCAAGCTAAAAAAGTTCTGAAAGCCATCAAAGAAAAAGACCAAAAAGCGGCGTCTGCTCTCTTTGTAGAGTACACCTCTCTTTTGGACAAAGCTGCTAAAACAAACCTGATCCATTCTAAAAACGCTGATAGAAAAAAAAGTAGAATGGCAAAACGCCTCAACGCGGTATCCGCAGCCTAAAAAAACGGAATTATAGAGGGCGATTAGCTCAGCTGGTAGAGCGCCTGCCTTACAAGCAGGATGTCGGCAGTTCGATCCTGTCATCGCCCACACCCTTTCTTCCGAAAAAACCCCCTAAAACTCCATGAATACAAAAAACCCCGTATTCAATCATCCTGACTTGATGGTTTCGGTATCCGGGATTCGAGGAATTATTCCTACAGGACTTTCTCCTGAAGTTATTTTTGACGCTCTGCGTGCATTCGGCACCTGGATCGAAGGATCCAAAATCGTAATCGGACGAGATTCTCGTCCATCCGGTCCTTATATAGAAAACATCGCCCTCGGTTTGATGCAGGCGATGGGAAAAGACGTTTTACAACTCGGAATCGTTCCGACCCCTACGGTCAAAGCCGTGGTCAATCTTTCCAAAGCGGGGGGCGGAATTATGATCAGCGCCTCGCACAACCCGATCATCTGGAACGCATTCAAATTTGTCGGCCCCGGCGGATTCTTTACCGGAGCGGCGGATTTGGAACAAATTCTGGATACGGTTCGAAATCAATCTTATCGGCCCATTCAATACAAACCCGTTTCCAAGATCGTTTCCGGGAAAGAATGGTGTGAAAAACACATCGAGTCCGTTCTCAAACGAGTGAACGTAAACGCAATTCGAAAGAAAAAATACAAGGTGCTCGTGGACGCGGTCAACGGAGCCGGAAGCACGTTAGTTCCCGAGCTTTTGGAAAGACTCGGTTGTAAGCCGATTTTACTCCATTGTAGTCCCGACGGAACGTTTCCAAGACCGCCCGAACCGACTCCGGAAGCGCTCAAACAAACCTCACGCAAAATGAAATCATCCGGCGCGGATATCGGATTCGCTTTGGATCCGGACGCGGACCGACTTGTGGTTCTTACTCCGAAGAAGGGCGCGATTTCGGAAGAATATACTCTTCCTCTCAGTTTTCTTTCTTTGAGCCTGGAAAAAACGCCTAAAAAGGCCAATATGGTCGTAAATCTTTCCACGAGTTTTATCAACGAGTTCGTGGCCGGAAAATACGGGGTTCCCGTTTCCCGTTCCAAAGTCGGAGAAGCGAATGTGGTTTCCGAAATGCTCCGACAAAAATCCATCTTCGGCGGAGAAGGAAACGGCGGCGTAATCGATCCTACGATCGCTTCTTTTGGAAGAGATTCTCTTTCGGGAATCGCGCATATCCTAAACGTGATGGCCGCAACCGGAAAGAAGATCGATTCGATCCTCGAAGAACTTCCGGCGATCCACATGCAGAAAACGAGCTTTAAAATCGCCGGAAAAAATCTCCAAGATATCTACTCAAAGTTTCGGGGAGAATTTTCTTCCTATTCCGAGGAGACTTTAGACGGTCTTAGACTGGCTTCCGAAGATTCTTGGATTCACATTCGTCCTTCTAACACGGAACCCATCATTCGAGTCATAGGTGAGGCGAGGACTAAAAAAGACCTCAATTCTCTGCTGGACCGCGCGGGAAGGCTTATGGAGAATGCCTGAATATGTGTGGAATTGTCGGTTATGCCGGTAGTAAGAATGCGGAATCGGTACTTGTAGTAGGTTTAATCTGCCTCGAATACAGAGGTTATGATTCTGCGGGGATCGCAGTCCTCGATCAAGGCGATATTCTCGTCAGAAAAGCAAAAGGAAAGATCAAGGATCTAGAAGCCCATCTCCGGGAATTTCCGGCTCCGGGTAACGTAGGGATCGGTCACACGCGTTGGGCGACTCACGGAGAACCGAATCAAATCAACGCTCACCCTCACACCGATACGAATTCTACCGTCGCGGTTGTGCATAACGGAATCATCGAAAATTATCTCGAACTCAAAAACGAACTGAAGAAAAAGGGCCACGTATTTCAGAGTTTGACGGACACGGAAGTTCTTCCACACCTTCTTGAAGAAAGTAAGAAGAGCGGAAAGTCCAACAAGGACGCGTTCCTAGAACTGTTCGGAAGAATCCACGGAAAGTGGGCGGTTTCCACCGTATTCGAAACCGAACCCGATCGTGTTTATTTCGCGCAAGACGGCGCTCCTCTTTTGATCGGTAAAGGAAAGGGAGAATTCTTCCTCGCTTCCGATATTTCTCCTCTTACCAGAAACTGCGAAGAAGTGTATTACGTAAACTCCGGAGAATGGGGTTACTTTTCTCAAAACGAATTCAAACTTTTTAATTTTGAAGGAAAGGAAATCACTCCCGTTTTCAAAAAACAGGAACTTCGTTGGGAAGACCTGGACAAGGGCGGTTATCCTCATTACATGATCAAGGAAATCCACGAACAAGCGGGGATCTTCCGTAAAATCATCCAAGAAAGAATATTAGAAAACGGTGATATCGTTTTCCCGGAGATCAAACTCAACAAGGACGTTCTTTCCAGAGTCAATCGTATCATCATCCAAGCCGCGGGAACCAGTTATTACGCGGGAATGATCGGGAAACACTATCTCGAAAATTTCGCGAAGATTCAAACGGATACGGAAGCTTCTTCCGAATTCCGTTATAGAAACCCGGTCGTAGAAGGCGATACGCTCATTATGGGAATTTCCCAATCGGGCGAAACGGCTGACACGTTAGCTTCCATTCACGAAGCGAAAGCGAAGTTCATCAAAGTCGTTTCTCTTGTGAACAACGTAAATTCCACGATCGCAAGAGAATCCGATTCTTATATCAGAACCGATGCGGGACCGGAAATCGGAGTCGCGAGTACAAAGGCGTTTACCGCTCAGGTTTTGAATCTTCTTTTATTCTCCATTTATATGGCGAACCTCAAATGGCTCATCAGCGACGAAGAGAAAAAAACTCTCATCGAAGAGATCCGTCTTCTTCCCGCGAAGATCGATCGGATTCTCGCTCAGGCGAGCAAGATCGAAGAGATGTCTTCTCACTTTACGAACGCGAAGGATTTTATCTTCTTAGGAAGAACTTACAATCATCCGGTCGCAATGGAAGGCGCGTTGAAGTTGAAGGAAATTTCCTACATTCACGCTTCCGGTTATGCCGGTGGAGAATTCAAACACGGACCGATCGCTCTGATCACGAACGAAGTTCCGGTCGTTTGTATCGCTCCTAAATCCGAAATTTATACGAAGATGGTTTCCAACATTCAGGAAATCAAAGCAAGAAAAGGAATCATCATTTCGATCGTAACCGAAGGAGATCACGAAGCGAAATCGCTTTCGGATTATTCTTTCGAGATCCCGGAATGTTCCGAGATTTTGAGTCCGATCCTAAACGTGATTCCTCTACAGCTTCTCGCATATTACTCCGCGATTTCGAGAGGTTGTCCTCCGGATCAACCGAGAAACCTCGCCAAGTCCGTTACCGTAGAGTAGGCCATGTCGAAGATTCAGAGAATTCTCATCGACGAAAGAGAGGTTCCGGCGGGTTTAAGATCCCTAACGAGAATCCGATCTTTTTCCGAGATTCGAAACGGAATTCTCAATTCGCTCCAAAGAACGAAGGAGCTGTATCCGGACGCAAAGATATTCTATGCGCATTCGAATCCGGCGTTTCAACAGGCGTTCTTGGAAAGAAATCCGAAACTTTCCGCATACGACGAAAAGGACGTGGATCTCGTTTTATCTCCGGAATCCTGTCTTCCTTGGAACCTGATCGACGGAACGGCGAAGAACATCGAGGCCGATCTCGAACTCAGCAGAGACGTTCAGAAATGGATTCGAAAACTGAAAGTGAAATCGAATCACTTTCACGTGGTCGGAAAATCGAAACATCTTCACGTTCATCCTTCCGCAAAAGTTTATCCGGGAGTCGTTTTCGATACGACCAACGGACCGATCGTCGTCGACAAAGACGCGAAGATCACATCTTTCACTTTTATAGAAGGTCCGGTTTATATAGGACCGAATTCCCATATCGACAACGCGAGAATTACCGGCGCAACAAGCATCGGTTCGACTTGTAGAATCGGCGGAGAAGTTGGAACCTGTTTGATCGGAGACTTTACGAACAAACATCACGAAGGATTTTTAGGACATTCCATTCTCGGGAGTTGGGTGAACATAGGCGCGCTTGCGACCACGTCCGACTTAAAGAACAACTACGGTGTCGTAAAAATCAGGGAAGAACAAGACGAATGTATCACCGGTTCCATCAAGTTCGGCTCCGTGATCGCGGACTATTGTAAGATCGCGATCGGAGTTATGCTGAACACGGGAACCGTGGTCGACTTCGGGTCAAACGTCGTCGCTTCCAGAATCGGCGGATACGTTTCTCCATTTACCTGGGCGGAATCGGGACAACCTTATATTCTCGATCTGTTTTTAAGGGACGCTCGCAAAATTATGGCGAGAAGAAACAGAGAACTCACGTTATCCGAAACCGAACTGATCCGCATTCTATACGAATCAAAAGTAAAAAAATAAAAATCCGGAGGGTTTTGTGGAAATCATAGAATCCAAAATACGTACGTCCTCATCGGAGTATAAAGAGAATTTTGAAGATTTAAAACTGAAGGTGGATTCTTTACGCGGACTGATTCGAAAGATCGAATTGGGCGGCGGTGAAAAAGCGATCGAACGTCACAAAGGAAGAGGAAAATTAACCGCAAGGGAAAGAATTTCCTCTCTCATCGATCCGGGAACTTCGTTCTTGGAATTTTCACCCTTAGCGGCCGAAGGCGTTTACGCGGACTCGGTTCCTTCCGCCGGAATTTTAACGGGCATAGGAAGAATCTGCGGAGTCGATTGTGTGATCGTCGCAAACGACGCAACCGTCAAAGGCGGAACGTATTATCCTCTTACGGTCAAAAAACATATTCGCGCACAAGACATCGCGCTTCAGAATTTTCTCCCTTGTATTTATCTCGTGGATTCGGGCGGGGCCTTTCTTCCGATGCAGGACGAAGTGTTTCCGGATAAGGATCATTTCGGAAGAATCTTTTACAATCAGGCAAATCTTTCCGCACAGAAAATTCCTCAGATCTCCGTCGTGATGGGAAGTTGTACTGCGGGCGGCGCGTATATTCCCGCGATGTCCGACGAATCGGTCATCGTAAAAGGAAACGGAACGATCTTTTTGGGCGGTCCTCCTCTCGTAAAAGCCGCAACCGGCGAAATCGTAACTCCCGAAGAATTAGGTGGAGCCTTGGTTCACAGCACGATTTCGGGTGTAACCGATCATTACGCGGAAGACGACGCGCACGCGATCGAGATCACGAGAAACATCGTTTCCACTTTGCATCACGCGGGCAACGTCGCACAAAGAGGCGGAATCAGTTGGGAAGAACCCTTGTATCCTTCCGAAGAAATTTACGGAATCATTCAGAAAGACATTCGAAAGTCGTATGACGTGCGCGAAATTATCGCGAGGGTCGTGGACGGTTCCCGGTTTCAAGAATTCAAAAAGTATTATGGAACCACTCTCGTAACCGGCTTCGCAAAAATTTACGGGAAGATGGTGGGAATCATCGCGAACAACGGAGTTTTGTTTTCGGAAAGCGCACTCAAAGCGTCTCACTTCATCGAACTTTGCAATCAAAGAGAAATTCCCCTGTTATTTCTTCAAAACATCACAGGGTTTATGGTGGGAAAAAAATACGAGAACTCCGGAATCGCAAAGGACGGAGCCAAGATGGTAAACGCGGTTTCCACTTCGGTGGTTCCCAAGTATTCCGTGGTGATCGGCGGTTCTTATGGAGCCGGAAATTACGGAATGTGCGGAAGGGCTTTCAATCCTAGATTCTTATGGATGTGGCCGAACTCGAGAATTTCCGTAATGGGCGGCGAACAAGCGGCTAACGTTCTTCTCACAGTAAAGATGGAACAACTCGAAAAGGAAGGGAAAAAACTTTCCGAAGCGGAACAGTTCGCGTTTCGAAAACCGATCTTAGATGATTACGAAAGCAGATCCTCTTGTGTTTATTCTTCCGCAAGACTTTGGGACGACGGTGTGATTGATCCCGCGAGAACGAGGGATATATTAGGAATCGCTCTTTACGCGGATCATTCCAAAAGACCGGAATATCCTAAGTATGGAATTTTTAGAATGTAGAAAAAATTGCTTTCAAATTATAGTTCGACTGTTTCCTTATGGAAAGCATTCCGTAGTTAACATGTCTGCAAGAAGTTATTTCCTTTTCTTATTTCTACTCTGTTTTTTCCCGACATTTATTTCGGGAGAATCCATCATTCTCAAAGACGGAAGCGTTCTGAAGGGAAAGGTCGCCGCTCAGAACGCGTTTAATGTTACCGTTAAAACCGAGGATGGAAAGAGTCAGGAAATTCCCAAAGTTCGTATTCTAAAAATCGTATATAAGGACGTTTCGAACGAAGAAGCTCTTCGCATTAAAAAAGAAGAGGAAGCGAAACAGTTAGAAAAGGAACAAAAAAAGAAAGAACAGGAAGATAAGAAAAAAGAGGAAGAGGAACTTTCCAAAAAAGCCAAGGAAGAAAAACAAAAACAAGAGCTCGTGGAAAAACAGGCAAAAGACGCGGACGCGCAAAAAAAGGAACAGGAACGATTGTCGCGTCTTCAACAAAAGGGTTTGAGTCCTTGGAGCGTCGCTTGGAGATCGGCGGTTCTTCCCGGTTGGGGACAATGGACCGACGAAAGAAAGTTACCCGCCATCGTCTATTCTTCCCTATTTGTCGGTTCACTTTATCTCGTCTATCGCGAGAATCAGATCTATAAAAATTCCGTCAGAGATCTGAATCACATGAACAATCCGTATGAAACCCTGATTCCGATTCCTTCTTTTTCCGATCCGGCAGCGCTTTACTTATACAATAAACCTTTCGAAGAACAACGAAAGAATGTGAACGACAACTATCACAATTATCAGATGTCCATCGCTTTTACCGTGTTTTTATACGCAATCAACGTTTTCGACGCGTATTTATTTCATCCTCGATTTGCAAAGTCCGCGGCTTCTCATTTGTTTTTGGATTACAATCCAATGGCCCGTTTGGATTCTTCTTTGAATTCAAATTCTTCCGCATCTATAGAAAGCTACTTAAAGTTCGGTTTGCGATTCTCCTTAGAATAATAGCAGTTTTTGGATTTTGTTAGCATCTTCTATAGAGAAAGAGCAAAATCTGAAAATTTGCCAGTTTTTTGGGCAATTTGGGGTACTTTATAAACTGTGCATTTTGTATCTTTCGTAGTTCCGACCTTGTTTTCTTTTGAATTTCGTTTTATAGTCCCAAAAGTGTAGGATCTCCTACGTTTTCCGGGGATTCTTTCCATTCTTAAGAATTCTTAAATAATTCTCCATTTGGTACCAATCTTGCATTAATGTAGGCAAATTGATTTGGGATGAGAATGATTATGAATTGGACCAAGAGACTACTCTTATTGCTCACTCTGCTTCTTCCATTTGTTTTATTTGGACAAGAAGCAACCGCTCCTGCGGCGGCGCCGACTCCGGTAGCCGATAAAGGAGACACCGCATGGATGATCGTTGCATCGGCTCTCGTGTTTTTTATGATTCCCGGACTGGCTCTGTTTTACGGCGGTCTCGTAAGATCTAAAAACGTTCTTTCTACCATGATGCACAGCTTTGTTGCGATTCTGGTGTTAACGCTCCAGTGGACCATTTTCGGATACAGCTTCGCTTTTTCCGGAACCAATCCTTACTTCGGAAATTTTGATCTCGCTTTCCTCAACGGAATCGACGAGAATACTTTGGAACTTACGATTCCTAAATACGTTCACTTCCTCTTTCAGGGAATGTTCGCATTGATTACTCCGGCTCTGATTTCGGGCGCGATCGCTGAAAGAGTGAAACTCGGCGGGTATGTCGTGTTTATTCTTCTTTGGTCCACACTCGTTTACGATCCGGTCGCGCACTGGGTATGGGCGGCGGACGGCTGGCTCTTTAAAATGAGCGCACTCGATTTCGCAGGTGGAACCGTGGTTCACTTACTTTCCGGTATCGCGGGGCTTGCCGCTGCGATCGTTCTCGGAAAGAGAAAGGGAGAAGGCCCTGCTTTGATCGCTCCAAACAATCTTACTTATACTTTGATCGGCGCCGGTTTACTCTGGTTCGGTTGGTTCGGATTTAACGCGGGTTCCGGTCTTGCGGTAAACGGAATTGCGGCTCGCGCTTTCTTAGTAACTTTAATCGCTCCCGCGGCGGCCGGTGTGGCTTGGCTCGTGATCGAGTATATTCACACTAAAAAAGCGACCGCTCTCGGCGCCGCTTCCGGAATCGTTGCCGGTCTGGTTGTGATCACTCCTGCATCCGGTTTCGTAGGCGTTCAAGGCGCGATCATCATGGGACTTATCGTGAGCCCCGTATGTTACGGTGCGATTCTCCTGAAAGGAAAACTCGGATACGACGATAGCTTGGACGCGTTCGGTATTCACGGCGTGGGCGGTGCGTTAGGCGCGATTCTTACCGGTGTTTTCACTCTTTCACTCGGCGCAGGCGTTGCGACTAAGGGAGATCAGATTCTGGTTCAGGTAATCAGCGTTCTCGCTACCGGCGCTTATTCTTTCATCGTGTCCGTAATCCTCGTGTTCTTAATCGATAAAACGATTGGATTCCGTATCTCCGAAGAGAAAGAAATCACCGGTTTGGATTCCGAGATCCACGGTGAAAAAGGTTATATCCTTTAATTTACGTTACTGAAGAATTTTAATAAGGAGATTATATGAAATTAATCGTTGCTATCATCCAGCCTCATAAATTGGAAGAGGTTAAGGCAGAATTGACCAAGAACGAAATTTACAGACTTACCGTAAGCGACGTTCAAGGTTACGGTCAACAAAAAGGAAAGACTGAGGTTTTCCGCGGACACGAATATCAAGTGAATCTTTTGAGAAAGGTTCGTCTTGAAATCGCCGTAAACGACGAGTTCGTGAAACCGACCGTTGACGCGATTCTCAAAGCGGCAAAAACCGGTGACGGAAAAATCGGAGACGGAAAGATTTTCATCACTCCTCTCGAAGACGTGATCCGCATCAGAACCGGCGAAAGAGGAAGTTCGGCGATTTGATTTTTCTTTAAAATGGAGACGGATTCGAGTTAAACCGAATTCGTTTCAAATCGATTCTTTCTAAATTGGAAAGAAAAAGCCGGGCGTTGAACCCCGGCTTTTTCTTTTGGAATCAAAGAATTGTAGGAACTCATACGAAAAGAAAGCCCTCGCAGTTTCATTCGTCGTCCTTACCAATAAAAGTAGGAACTCCTGCATTTCGCCTAAAAGGATCTTACGAACCCCAACCGAAATCTAAACCAAAACACGACTTACTTCGTCAAAACGACGAATCTGTTTTTTCCGGAAAGATCCTTTTCCACCTTTCCTTCCTTCCAACCCCTTGCGATCGAATCGGAAACGAGTTCTTCCGCCAAAGAAGGAAGAGTTTCCATATAGAATTTTCCGCCTTCGTTGAGACGCGCGCGCGCGTCCGCGATCAGAGAAGTTAAGAATTCTTTCGGATTCTCCAGAAACAAAGCCAGATGCGGTTCGTAGTCGATTACGTCCTTCATCATCGAATCCTTATCCGTCATAGGAATATACGGCGGGTTGGTCGCAATCACGTCGAATTTGAGATCGCCGGAAATGGATTTGAACAAATCGCTTTCCAAAAGTTGAATGTGATTTTCTTCGCCTAGAATTTTGTCCGCGTTTTTCTCCGCGATTTCCAGAGCTTCCTTTGAGATGTCGCTTAACGTTAAGCTCCAGTCTTTCCGCGCGAGTTTGAGGCTGATTCCGATACAACCGCTTCCCGTACAAAGATCGAGAACGTTTTGTCCGGTTCCATTCTCCTTAAAATCCGAAAGGATTTTTTCCACGAGCTCCTCGGTTTCGGGTCTCGGGATCAGAACGTTTTCGTTTACGAAGAACACGGAATTGTAAAACGACTTTTGTCCGATGATATAAGCCGTGGGCTTGTTTTTGGAACGGTCCACGATTCTTTCCCGATACGCGTTTTTTTCCGTTTCGGTGAGAAGTCGTTCGAAGTTTACGTAGAGTTTTACCCTTTGTAGTTCGAGTAGGTCGGCCAATAGAATTTCGGCGTCGAGTCTCGCGCTGGAAATTTCTTTTTTCTTTAGGAATTCCTCTGACTTTTTAAGCAGGGAGAGAATGGAATCTGGATGTTGTTGCATGGCTTGGATCGGTTGCGATTCTTTCCCTGCAATCCACAAGAGTATCCTTCGGCGGGTTTTGCCCCCGAGAGGATTCGAACCTCCGACCAAAAGTTTAGGAAACTTCTGCTCTGTCCACCTGAGCTACGGGAGCTTTTAAGAATTCGGTTTCCGTTTTTGTGAGACTATTCTCTGGAAGTCGGCGATATTGTGTATAACAATTTTGTCTTCGTAAAGTTCGATTTTTCCGCTCTTGGAAAGGGTGTTGAGAACCTTTTGAACCTCTCCTACCGGTTGCGCGCACCATTCGGCGACGTCGTGTTGCGAAACGTTCAAAACGATCTCCTTGAAATCGCTGTGCGCGTGCATCTTTTCGTAAAGCATCAAGAAAACGTCCGCGACTTTTCCTTGGATATCGTCCATAAGAAGAATCAAAAGTCTTCTTTTGGCGTCGTTGATCCGAACCGAAAAGATGGTGAGAATCTTCAAAGCCAACATCGGATTTTTGGTCATCAAAAGTTCGAAATTCGCGCGGTTGAAGTTCAACACCTTTACTTCCGAAATCGCGATCGCGGTCGCGGATCTGGGTTGTTCTTCCAAAATCGCCATCTCTCCGAAAATATCCCCTTGTTCGAGAATATCCAAGGTTTTGATGAGATAGTCCTCTTTTTTCGTCGGGTTCGGAACGGTTTTTACGATCTTCACCTTTCCGGATTGGATCAGATAAAAGTCGTTTCCGGGTTCGTTTTCGCAGAAGATGATTTGATTCGGTTCATACGTTTTACCGAACTTGGAAAACATGGATTCGAGCATCAGATCCATCAGGTACTCATCTCCTTGGCCTTCAATCTGGACTTTTGGGAGATGCTGTCCTTTTCGGGCGGCAGAAGCGCGACCTTACCGTACAACATTCTCGCTCTTTGACGATCCCCTTGGAGTTCGGAGATTTCCGCGAGATGAAAGAGAGATTCTTTGATCGATTCTCCCGAAGGATATTTTTTGATATAAGTCGAAAAGGAAGAATTCGCGTTGTCCAGATCGTTTTGTTTCAAAAGACAGACGCCGAGTTGGAAGAGGGAATTCTCCACCAGCTTCTTTTCGGAATCGAATTTGAAATCGGTCCGGTTGAGAAGATCCTTGTAGATCACCATCGCTTCCCCGTGTTTTCCCACGTTTACGAGAGTATGCGCGCGGTTGTAAAGCGAAGTGATGGAGTTATCGACGCCTGCGGTGATCGTAGATTTTTCGACCGCGGGTTTCATGATGTTCTGAAGAGTCTCTTGAGTGACTCTGCTTCCGCCCTCGTAAACCAACGGAGGCATGTTTAAAGGAAACGGACTTCCTCTTCTTGCGAGTTCGAGAAGTTCCGTTGCGCGTCCCGTGTAAGCGGTTCCCGGGTAATTTTGTAAATATTTTTCAAACGCATATACTGCGTGGGGAAGATTGTTGTTTTTGTAAAAAACTTCCGCGACGTTCATCAACTCGAACGCGGGATTGCGCGTATCGGATTGGCCTAAAATTTCTTTGAGTTTTTTGTGAACCTGTCTGAGCTGACTGGAAAAAACTTTCATCATCTTAAGAATGAGGTGGGTTTTTTCGGCGACGAATTGTTCGAACTCGTTCGGTTTAAAAACGAGGACAGTGGCGCTCCCGATTACTTGGGCGGTCTCTTCTCTGGGGTATTTTCCGAGAGCGGATTTAACGCCGAAGAATTCTCCGATGCGAACGTCTTCCTTTACCTCTTGTCCGGTGTCCACGGCGGGGAAAGTAAGGATGACGCGACCGTTCCTTAGGACGTAAATATCCTCGGCTTTATCCTTCTCAAAATATATGATGGATCCGCCTTTATAATTTCTGATGATCGGACCGGCCAATGGATTACCTACTCAAAGTTATCAAATTCTTTCTGTGCGGGGAAAAATGCCAAATCCTTTTTGTAGCCAAGGGAGATGACAAGGGATTCCAGGAGTTTTCCGGGAGATGCTACCAAATATTTATCGGCATTGTCGATGCGAATTCTTTCCACGGCCGCGCCGGATTCTTCAAAAAAAGATTCTAAACTTGCATCCCCGTAAACGGGAACTCCGTCCCGAACGACAAGTCGAACGCTATTCAAGTCGGATTCGCAGAGGTTGATATGCGGATCTTCGGAATTTCGGGTAAGGATCACTAAATCGGCGATTTTTCCGACTTCGATGCTTCCGAGTTGTTTTTCGATTCTAAAAGCCTTTGCAGGATTAGACGTAACCATCTCGAAAAGTGTTTTGGGAGAAAGATCCTCTCCGTATTCCGTTTGATAAAATTTTCGCGCGCCTCGAATTTCCTCCAAAAGATTGAGCGATCCGCAGACGCTCGAATCCGTTCCCAGGCTTACGTTGATTCCGTGTTTCAATACGTCTCGTATATCGGTGGTTCTTTCGTATAAGAATTGGTTCGCTTCGGGGCACCAAACCAGATGAGA
Organism: Leptospira kmetyi serovar Malaysia str. Bejo-Iso9; assembly: GCF_000243735.2. Classification (NCBI taxonomy): domain Bacteria; kingdom Pseudomonadati; phylum Spirochaetota; class Leptospiria; order Leptospirales; family Leptospiraceae; genus Leptospira; species Leptospira kmetyi. Next base: position 3,426,915 of record NZ_AHMP02000003.1, read on the forward strand.
TTTTTTTTCGGCGATCAACGCGATGTCCGATTCGGATAATACGACGCCGTGAACGAGAACCGTGTGTTCTCCGAGACATCCCAACTTGTTGAGAGTTCTCAAAGAATCCCTCGATTCGGAATCGAATCCTTCGGCGATTCGAGTTATGTAAGGAATGTCGTTCTTTAGAGCTTTTGCATATTCTTCCCTGGGTCCGTCCCCCCAGTTTAAGGAATACGTGCAGATGCTGTGCGATAACGCGTATTTGTGGAGAATTCTCACGGGCATCGTTTCGACGAACGGATCTTGAACGAAATGAGGAATATGATCTTGAACCGAAGTGACGCCCGAGATGAGATTCTTATAAGAACCTAAAAGATAAAGTTGTTCCGGATCGAGTTGTTGTCTTTCCGAAAATACGATCGAAGATTTCAGATCGTTGTCCCAAGGAAGCCAGTTTAAGTAGGGTTTGCTCGGAGCGACTCTCGGAAGATACGTGCTTAAAAGATGATCATGCGCGTTGATGAGCCCCGGATAAACGTAAAGACCGTTCAGGTTCAATCGAATTCTTTTTCCGGAAGGAGGTCCGCCCGCGTTTACGGACGTG
>NZ_AHMP02000003.1:3730000-3807500 GCF_000243735.2 Leptospira kmetyi serovar Malaysia str. Bejo-Iso9
TTGATCAAGGGCAGGTTCAGGTTTTGGAAATCGATCCTCCATACGAAAAATATCGTTGGATCGGCGGAGATGCGGTTTAGAATTTTATAAAATTCTTAACTGATCGAATTTCTCGAAAGCCGCTTTTTCCCCGATACAATTTTTGTTTTCTTTCGGATTTGAAATCGAACGCGGATAACGCGTCGTTTTAAAGGGCGGATTCAAGGATTTGCCGGGTCGGCCGAATCGGAATGATAGCTGAACTCAAGAACCGCAGTCAAACCTTGATCGCCGGAAAGACGAAAATTTCCGTGCATCTGTTTGGAGAGAATATGAATCAGAGTAAATCCCGTCGTTGACGATTTTTTTACGTCGAAGGGCATCGGCATCCCGACTCCGTTATCTTTTACGATCAATTGGAAAATTTTCTTCGATCTAAAAAAACGGATTTCGATTTTCGGATCGGTTGTGTTTTTAAAAGCGTGCGTTAGGCAGTTCTCGAGCAGTTCGTTGAAGATCATCGCGCAGGGAATCGCGGTTTCGATCGGAAGCGAAATCTTATCCGAGTTGTTGACCGCCAGCGCAGTCGAATCCTTATGTTTCTTTTTGGAATTCTCCACAATCTTATCGATCACCCCCGAAAATTCCACGTTGTGATAGTTGTCCGATTTATACATATAGTTATGCACTTCGGACATCGCGAGAATTCTATTCTGAAATTCGAATAAAACGCTTTTTGAATTTTCTTCCTGGTTGCGATGCAAATCCGCGAGGCCGCAAAGAACCTGAAGATTGTTTCTCACCCTATGATGAATCTCTTTGATCAGTTCGTTTTTCTCCTCGATATAGGTGTTTAAAATCCGAACGGTGAGGAGGGCCATGATCGTAAACAGGGTATAAATGAGAACCGAGTCGATCGCGTAACTTACGACCAAAGTTCCGTTCTCGTTCTGCAAAGCGAAGTAGCCGAACATTACCCCGAGAAAAAAAAGGGAAATATATATGGTAATTCTAATATTCGTAAATAATAAAAATAGGATCACGATCAGCGGAAACGCGAGAAGCATGTTCCCGTTCGGATTTCCGAAGAACAAACCGCCTAAGATGTTCCAAATGCCCGAGCCGAGCGTCGCGGTCAAAGCGGCTCGAAACATTCCTTTCCAGAGCAGAAAGATGGAAACGATCGAGGCGATAAAGAAGAGAAAAAAACTGGCGGGAAGAAATTGAACGTCCTTGTATAAGAACAAAAAGAGCGCAATCGAATCCAAAACTACGGATATGGAATTGAAAAGGAAAAGATACCAGGCGCGGATCTTAAGGATATAGTCTTTGTCCGCGTATATGTTCTCGAACCGCTTCCAATGCATATTTTCCCTTCGACGCGGAAATTACCGCGCTTACGACGATCAGGGAAACTAAGTCAGGACGAAGACGGCTCCCTGAGGATCTCCCCGTAGAACGGGGTTTCTTTGATCTTTAGATTATAACCTTTGACGAATAATATTTCAAGATTCACCGTGTCTTCGCGGTTGTAACCTTCCAAAATTCGAAGAGCGTCCGTGTCGTCATAGTCAACATATTGTTTCCAAAGTTTTACCGCATCTGCTCCGGTTATGGACGCTTCTTCCGGTCTTACGATCCCGAGAGCCTTCTCGCAACCTTTGAGGCCTCCCTTGATTCCGAGGGATCTTAAGAAAAACATAATATCGATATGATTGTTTCTGAATCGAACGTTGAATTCCTTTTCCAAAAAGGGAACGTCGAAGCCGATTCCGTTGTAGGAAACGAAAATCTGATCCTGACGAAGATTATCCAAAAAGAAATCCAGGTTGAATCCTCGGATATAAGAACGGTATTCCGAGCCGTCGTACGTTCCGATCACCGTGGTTCTGTCCTCGCTTCCGAGTCCGGTCGTTTCGATATCCAGATACATCAATTTTTTGCGAATCGTAGGAAACAATCTCCAGTGATGTTTGGAGGAAAGAACGTGGAAGAAGTAGAAAAAATTCTCCCGTTCCAATTCTTTTTTAGAAAATTCTAATGCGTCTAAGATCAGATTTCGGATCGGAATGGATTCGGATCTCAGATAATCCTTTAAGTCCCTCCAGTTGTGGATTCCCCGAGCCCAAAGATTTTTTTCCTCGGTAGAATCGATCCCGGGCAAATGACAAAACGTATGTTCGAGCATCAACGTTTCCTAATGAACTTCGACAAGAAGACGAAACGAATCGAAAGAGACAACACGCAAACGATCCAAAGAGGAACGTTTCCGAACGTCGTATAAACGGTGGAGATGGAAGAACCCAATCGGATCGAAAATGTTCGGATTCCCGTCTCGTGAAAACCCATGGAATGAATCAGAGAAATTCCGCGCGCGTCCCAAACTTCGGAAATTCCAGAAACGGTGGAACGAATCAACGGCAAACCGGTTTCGATCGCCCTCAAACGAACGGTTCCCGAATGTTGATTCGCTTCGAGTTCCGAGTCGAACCACGAATCGTTCGTGATGTTGATTAGAATTTCCGGTTTTTGTCCGTCTTTGAAATAATCCAGAACCAATTCGGTGAACATCGCCTCGTAACACAATAAGGGAAGAATGGAATACGAATATTCTAAATTTCTAATTTTCTCAAGTTGTCGGACTTCGGAGGAAAACGAGGATCGAAACGTTTCCGGATTTCCGATCTCCGAAATTTCCTTCGGGTCGGGAGCCGCGATCGAAGTTTCGTTTCGATTCTTATTTCCGATTAAAAGTTTCGGAGTTTCTCCGGGAACGTATCGGGAAGTTTCCTTAAAGACGGAACGTAAAAAGGGAAGTTCCTTTTCCATCGGAAGATATTCTCCGAACGCGAGAAGTCTTCTTTTATCGTATCGTTCCGTGCTTCCGTCCGAATTTTTAAAAAGACTGATTTGATTTCTGAGTCTTCCCTTGTCCATGTTCAACTCGTTGAAAAGAACGTCGGCGCCCGTGTGTTTGGAAAGATATAAAATCAATCCCTCCATCGTGGAAGAATAAATGTGTTCGTTTCGATTTTCCTCCGAGTCGATCGTTCCGTGAAACGGAATCGAGGATTCCGGAATTACGATCAGAGAGGGAGAATTTTCGGAGCTCATACTTCCTTCCAAGGCAAGAGACAACACCTTGCTCATTGTCGAGCTTAAAAAAGCTCGATCCGCTTTTAAATCCTTGGTTCCCGGAGAAGTGTCGGGTTGGATCATCACAACGGAAATCGTTTTGGGTTTGTCTTCGCTAAGAGCTCGATCCGCGTATCCGATTCGATACAAACCGTACGTATATACGAAAACGATTCCGATCGCTCCGACCACGGCGGTTTTGAATTCTTTGGAATTCTTCCGTTTAAAATGATTTAAGAATATTACAAAAATCGAAGATAGGAAAAGAAGCAGAAAACTCAGTCCGTAAACGCCGCAGATCGATGCGAATTGTTCGAAAACGATCGAACCTCCGATCAGATTTCCCCAATACCACGGAAAAATCTGATAAACCGCCGCGTCCGCGATCGTTCCCGCAGCGGGGAGTACGAGCAGAACCCAGGGAGAAGAGGCCGATTTTATTTTAGAAAAACGGAATATTAGATAAAACGGAAATAGTTTCAGATGGGAAATCAATCCGTAGAACAGAAAAAAAAGAATCGAAACGATCGGACCCGTCCCAGCAATTCTCGAAACCGCGCCCGGAATCCAAAAAAAAGTGGTGAGGTTTAAAATCTGCGAAAGAATCAAAAGCCAAAGGGAAACTTTCCAAAACGATTCCTTATCGAGGGAAAGAAATAAAAAAAGACAGGAAACGGAAGCGGCCACTCCCGCGGAAAAAAAGGAAAAAGGAGAAAGCCCCAAAAGGGTTCCGAAACCGACTCCCAGACAAAGCAGGAGCCGGTAAACGATCGAATCTATCGGAATCAAACGGCGGATCATCAATTTTGGTTTTTCTTCATCTCCTCTTCGTATTTAAGCCTTCTTGAATATTCTTCCGCTTCTTCTTTGCCCAGGTTTTTGATTCTGATTTCCATCAGAGCCTTGTCCCTCGCTTCTCCCTTTACGTTCGAATTTTTTTGAAGCCAGTCCGATTCGTCGCGTACGGTTTGTTTTTCCTTCTTTTCCCTTTCTTCGATTTCCTTATAAACCGCGTCGATACGATCCGCTCCGTCCTTTCCGAAATATTTTTCACGAATGGTTCTCGTTTTCGTGTTTCGATCGGAAGAACTCATCTTTTCCAGTTCCTTGTCTCTTAGGAACATCTCGGTTTCGTACGTATTGTATTTGGGCTCTCTCGTCTTTACGGTATTGTAATATTGACCGTAGACATTTTTTCGGAAATCCTCGTACCGAGCCATTCTTTGATCGCCACTCAAGGATTCCGTGTCCTTTAAAAAACCGCCCAAGGAATCGCGATAGGTTTCCTCGGATTCTTCCATACCGAAGATGAGCTTTGCGTCGTTTTCGGAAAAGAATTCCCTTCTTTTCTTTTTCACGATCTCGTATTTTTCGGCGCGGCTGAGTTTATCCGAAAGTTCGTATTCTCTCATCGTCGTTTCGTATCTTAAGTAACCCGAAAAAAGTTTCATAAGATATTCCGCGTCTTTGCCCGTGTAATGATCCGCGATAAAAGCCCGTATGATTTCGTTGCATTGTTCGTAGACTACGTTCTCGGGACATTGTCTTCGCAAACCCCAGAGTTCGGAAACTAAGTTGACTTCACCCGTCGCCGCGTAATGCATCAAGTCGTCGAACGAAAGCCAGTTGCCGTTCTCGTCGAAAATTCTTCGAGAAGTGTCGACCACGGCTTGGTTTAAGACCCATTCTCCCGATTCGGAACGTTGTAACGTGAATTCTCCTTCGGGGCTCGACGAGAAACCGCTCGCGCCTTTGCCGCCGCTGAAAAAAACGAACCAGATCAACGCGATCAAAACCACGGAGATCAAACCTATAACTGCCGGGAATGTAATTCTTTCCTGAAGGGATTTCATGGACCTGTGATTCTTAAAAAAATCTTTCTCAAGGCAAACCTTTTTTGTTTTTTCTGAAAAAGCGGTTCGGGTGAAATGACAAAGTCGTGCAACAAAAAAGACCGATTCTTTATTATCCCGAAGGAACCACGGGCGCCCGAGAGATTTTTTCCGGTTTTGAAAAATTGGAAGTGCGTTCTTATCCGATCGACCGCATCGAAGAATTGGCCGAGGAAGAACCTTCCGTTTTGATCGCCAACACGAGGTTAAAGGTGAACCGAGAAAGTATAGAACGGTTTCCTTCCGTGAGAATTTTCGCAACCGTAAGTTCCGGTACGGATCACGTCGACTCAGGCGCGCTGAAGGAATCGGGGAGAATTTTTTTAAACGCTCCGGGTTGCAACGCGGGTTCGGTCGCGGAATATTGTTACGCCTCTCTTTTGGAACGTTTCACCGAATCCGAATTAAAAACCAAAAAAGTGGGAATGATCGGCCACGGAAACACAGGTAAAGAATTTCATAAAATTCTAATATTCAAAGGGATCGAATGCGTTTTTTACGATCCGTTTTACAAGGCGGAATCCTCTCCTCTAGACGAGGTTTTGAGTTGTTCGATTCTGAGTTATCACGTCCCTTTGACCAAGGACGGACCCGAACCTACGTTTCGTTTTGTCGCGCCTTCCTTGATCGATTCCTTACGGCCGGGAACCGTGTTCATCAACACGAGCCGGGGGGAAATCCTTTCTCCGGAAACTTTCGAACGACTGATTGCAAGAAATGATATATTCAAAATTTTAGATGTGTTTGATCCGGAACCTCCCTCCTTGGCATTGGGAAGAATTCTCGCGGACCTGGACAATTCGGTTTTCACACCGCATATCGCCGGTTACAGTCAGTTGGGGAGAATGAGCGGAACCTATCGTGTCGCCGAAAAATTGTCCATTCTGTATCAGGATCGTCCTTTGCCGCCGCTCGATTCGTTTTTACAAACCTCGGGCGATTTTAAAACCTCCACATTCTTAAAAGAAGAAGATCGTCTATTGCGCGATTCTTGGAGAAAAGGCGACGCGGGTTATTTTGAAAGAAGACGGAATTCGTATCCGGTCCGTTTGGACTGGGGTTTGGTTTAGAATTTGGTGCGTTCTTTCGTTACTTCGTAACAAACCAACGCTTTCGCTCCGCGGCTTATGGCTGACTCACTTCCTATGGTGCGTTCTTTCGTTACTTCGTAACAAACCAACGCTTTCGCTCCGCGGCTTATGGTTGACTCACTTCCTATGGGGCGTTCGTCACCACTTGATGAACTGTTCGCCTTTGGCCGGTTGGCAAGTGGGACAAAAGAAAGAATCATACCCTAAGACGTTCGCTCTTCGAATCGTCGTTCCACAAACGGGGCAGGGTTCGTTTTTTCGATTTCTCACCTTTACGTGATCGCGAACCTTTACGTCCAGAGGCGCGTGTTTGTTGCGGACGTATTCGATCGAACTCGAAAGAACCTCTTTGATGCTTTTGTATAAAAGGGATTTATCTTCCGGAGAAAGTTGATTGCAGGGAGTTTTCGGATGAATCTTCGCCGCAAACAAAACCTCGTCCGCATAAGCGTTTCCTAATGCGCTGAGCCTGGATTGATCCATTAAAAAAACTCTGGTTTGCTGACGGCTTTTTCCCATCGCACGGATCAGACTTTCTTCGGTGAATTCATCCGAAAGAAGATTGATCCCTTGTTCCTTGTATTTGGGAATTTGGCCGATGTCATCCGGTTTCAGAAAATAAACTTTTCCCATCCTCGTGTCGTCCGCGTAATTTAAAACGGGACCGTTCGTAAGAATGCGAACACAGAGATCTTTTTTCTTATACTTCGGATCCAGGGAAAATCGACCGGACAACATAGGATGAATTACTATATTCAAATTTTCGAATGCGAAATTCAGAAAGGGTCCGTTTCTTTCCACGGATTGAAACGAAGAACCGGAATAAATCTCTTCCACGGCCGATCCGGTGAGATTGCGGACAACCAAAGGATCCACGATTTCGATCGATTGAACGGTTTTGCCCACGAGTTCGGGGATCAACCGTTCCCGAATGACCACTAAGTCCGGCAGTTCTGGCATGGTCCGATTGAACTTCGTTTTGCGGGTTCGTCAAGAAGTTGTTTATCTTTCCGGGTCGATTCGAAAAACGGAATTCGAAAATACGCGAATCGATCATTCGTAAGGAAGAATTCCTTTTTGTAATCCGTATTTGAAACACAACTCGTCCGTTTTGTTTTTGAGAGCGCTTCGATAGTATTTCGGCATCTCGGAACCGTTGGAAAAAAATTTACGATACTTTTCGAGCAGATGGGGATAGTGTTTTTCGATCGCTTCGAAAACTCGGAATCTGCTATCGGAAGAATCGTTTCCGCCGAAAAGAGTAAGGCTCGCCGGGAATATATATTGGATTCCGATTTCTCGAAAGGTTCGAAACATAAATTCGAGATTCTCCCCCTTGTCGCCGATATGCGGAAGAAGGGGCATCAAACTGACCCCGCTGTAAAAACCCCGTCTTAAGATTTCTTTCAACGCGTTCAATCGTAAACTCGGTGCGGTCGCTCCCGGTTCGAAAATGCGCGCGACCGAATCGTCCAGGATGGAAAAGGAAAACGTAATAAAGGATTTGCGACTCAAGCGGTTTTGCAGATCGTTCGGAAGAATCGCGGATTTTTCGATTTCGCTTAACAAATCCAAGTCTCTCAGAACCAGATCCGATTTGGTGAGAATATGAACCGGAAATTTGTATTTTAGAATTATCTTAAGTAGTTCCCGTGTCAGTCCTTTTTGTTGTTCGATCTGAAGATAAGGATCTGTGGCCGAGGCGAGAACGATGATTCCGTACTGGTTCTTTTTGGCGCGGTTCCAAAGTTGTTTGTCCAAAACCTCGGCCGCGTTCTCCTTAACGGAAAGTTTATCCTCAATGTTCGAACCGTATTTGCTTCCGCCTATATAACAATACAAACAACGAAACGAACAACCGCTGTAGGGATTGATCGTGTAGTCGTCCAAAAACCAGGGATCTCTCCGTTTGGTTTTATTCAGAATACTTTTAATCCGAATATCTTGAGGCATATTTAGAGGAACGACCCAATCCGATTTTGATTTTCGTTTTAAAAAAGGTTCCGATGTTTTTATCCGAGTTCAAACGGGATTCGAACTTGGCGACGATATCGGGATGAAATTTGGAAACGGTTTTTACGGCCCAACCGATTCCTTTTTTGGTATGAAAATCGTTTGTGTCCGCTTTCGCTAAAAGAAGAAGAAAGATTTCCTCCACGTATTTTTTGCGAAGTCCTTTTTTGACCGCATAGTGAGCGGCCACTCCCACTGAACGGGAAATCCAAGCGTTCTTATGATCCAGAAATTTTTTTAGCACGGGCAAGGTTTTTTCGGGATCTTGCAAGAGAGAATAACCCATCACCCTTTCTCCGATGATGTCGCAGACATACCATTCGTCGCCGAACACCATGTAGTCGATCGCCTTCTTTACGGATTGTTCGAAGTGTTTATCCGAACGCAATTGAAGAATCATCCCGGCGATCACGTTGCCTCCGATCGTTCTTCGTTCTATGATTCGGTCGGTAATCGGAATTTGATTCCGTTCGGGAACTCCCGAGTAGAGTTCTTTGGCGGCGAACTCGAGCAAAGGAAACTTTATTTTTTTGGATAAGAGTTCGGAAACGATTTCGTCCGCGATCGCATTCTCGTTTTGATTCGAGGAACTCAAGATCGAGTCGAGGATCGATTTGATTTCTTTTTTGGAAGTGATGGAATCCATTTTCGTTTCGGTTCAAAGTTCAGAAAATGTATAATTCTCCGCCGAGATCTTTGTCAACACACTAACTTTTTCCCGAAAACCGGTTGACAGATTCTAAATTATGTGTGTAATAGCACATGTGTATTTACAAGTGTGCAAATACACAATAAAGTTTGGAGGCGTTTATGCTTTCTACCGCAGATAAAATCGAATTATCCCCTTCCGGTATTTATAGGATTCGTTTTCAGGATTGCGACCCTTTCGGTCATCTGAACAACGCGCGTTATATGGATTATTTTTTGGAGGCCCGAGAGGATCATCTTCGGGACTATTACGGTTTCGATTTGTTCGAACACGCTTCCAGAGAAGGCAAGTCTTGGGTCGTCAGTAGAACGCAGATCGCTTATCTCGAACCCGCAAAACAAAGCGATCAGGTGAAGATCGTTACGCGATTGGTTGCAAAAGGGGACGGAAGCATCCGCAACGAGGATCTTATGTATGACGCGTCCGGTAAGAAGTTGAAGGCGCTTATCTGGATCGATTTCGTTTTTGTGGATCTGAAACGGGGAAGGCCGATTCGTCACGGAGAAGATCTCGGCCGTTTTTTCGACTCGGTTCTTTACGAAGACGCGGGGCTCGAAAACGGAAATTTTGAAGAGCGCGTTCGAGAGATGAGACGTACAATGGCTCCGGGAGCGGAAGCGATTCCGGCTTAATTCCCGGAGGAAACATGGTCAAAAAAATGGAGCTTAAAAATTCCAAAAAGATTTCCAAAAAGGAATCCGTAAGTCCCACAAGGGACGAGCTTTTGACCGTAGGTTTGGGATGTCTGAACTTCAATTTGAAACGGGCGTCCCGAGCCATCTCCCAATACTTCGATCACGTTCTTGATAAGGTCGATCTTACTTCTCCGCGATTCAATATTTTAATGACCTTGGGATCCACGGACGGAATGGAACTCGCTCCGATGGCGGAACTTCTCGTGATGGATCGAACCACTCTTCTCAGAAATCTGGAACCTTTGGAAACGTTGGGTTACGTGGAGGATGTTCCTTCCGAAAACAAAAGGGCGAGAAAGGTCGCTTTGACTTCGGCGGGTTGGGAAGCGCTTCGTCTTGCGTATCCGGTTTGGAAGGAAGCGCACAATCATCTCGTGGAAAATCTGGGGACCACCGAATGGAAAACCCTCATTAAAGGTTTGAGAACGGTTTCCAAAAAAAGAATATTCGAAAAGTAGAAAATTCTAAATCGTTATGCGAGCCATTTGAGAATGATCTTCGTAAAATCCGCCTGGACCGCGGGTTTGCTCACGTAATCGTCCATTCCCGCCTCGATACATTTTTCCCTTTCTCCGGCGACGATCCCCGCGGTTAACGCGATGATCGGAACCCTTTTGTCCATTTCCAAACCGCGGATCGCCTTGGTCGCCTCGTATCCGTTCAGATCCGGCATTTGAATATCCATAAAGATCAGATCGGGAATCCATCTTAGGTTTTGTTCCACCGCTTCGAGTCCGTTCTGCGCTTCTATGATTTTTGCGGAGGGGAGAATTCTTGTAACGATACTTTTTGTGAGTAACATGTTGACCGGGTTATCCTCGACGATCATAACCTTCGCGTGTTTACGGATGGCCGCTTCGGTTTCGTTGTTTCCAGGTATTTGGGATTTACGGGAGGGCTTTTGCAGAAGCTGGTTTCTTCCCAATAGATCGTAAAGTTGTCGGATATAAATCGGCTTCGTAAGAACTTCTTGGATTCCGTTTTGTTGGGAAGCCTCGATCGTTTCGGAATCGTCCGAAGCGCTACTCAAAAGAACGATGGATTGTTCTTCCGGTGGGACCCGCAATTTTTCTCGGATGAGTTTGGACGTTTCTATTCCGTCCAAAAACGGCATGTGATAGTCCATTAGAATAACATCATATCTTTTTCCGGAGGCGATTCTTTCGATCGCGTCCGTACCGGTTTTGACGGACTCGCAGGGTATATTCCGTAATTGTAACATATCTTCCAGGATTTTGCGGTTGTTGTCGTTGTCGTCCACTATGAGTACGTTTTTGATGGAATCGAACTTAGGCCACTTTTCCTCTTCGTCGGATACGATTTCCATTTTCAGATCGAAGTAAAACTCGCTTCCCTTTTTGAGTTCGCTTTTGAGTTCCAAATTGCTTCCCATCATTGACAGGAGTTTGTTGGAGATCGTAAGGCCGAGTCCGGTTCCTCCAAATCTTCTCGTGGTGGAAGCGTCTTCTTGGGAGAATGCGTCGAATATTTTTTTTTGATTCTCCTGCGCGATTCCGATTCCGGTATCCCGAACGGAGAATCTCAATACCATAAGCGAATCCGAGATTCTTTCCCGAACGTCGATTTTAAATTCGATCTCGCCTTCTTCCGTGAACTTGACCGCGTTGCTGAAAAGATTCACTATGATCTGTTTCAAACGGACGCTGTCCGTGATCACGAGTTTCGGAACGGCAGGCGATATGTTTACGAGAAGTTCCAAATCCTTCTTATGCGCTTGGAATTTGATCGTATTTACGATCTGCGTTCCGAGTTCCAGAATATCCGCGGCCTCGTAGGAAAGTTCGAGTTTGCCCGCTTCAATTTTAGAAAAATCTAATATATCGTTGATGATGTCCAAAAGGGAACCGGCCGATTGATACACGGTCATCATATATTGGTGTTGGGTCGCATCCAGATTGGTTCGAAGCAACAGATCCGTAAAACCGATGATTCCGTTTAAAGGGGTTCGGATCTCGTGGCTCATGTTCGCCAAAAATTCCGATTTCGCCGCGTTGGCCCTTTCCGCGATCGCTTTGGATCGTTTGAGTTCGTCTCGTTGCAGAAAACTCTCCGTGATATCCTGCGTAAACATCATGATCCCGCCGATCGATCCGTCGAGTTGATACCAGGGTCTGACTTCCCAACGAAGATATTGATCGTGTTCCCAACCATCCGGTCTCCAGATGTCCTCGTCCTTTTTGATGACTTCTCCCGTTAAACATCTTTGATGAATCGTTTTCCATTCTCGGCCGATGTTCGGAAAAACTTCGTAATGCGATAAACCTATGATTTGTCTTCCTTGGAGATGATATTCGCTCATCCAACGTTGACTGACCGCGATGTATTTCAAATCCGTATCGAACATCGCGACCGCGGCCGGAGCGTGTTCTACGAACGCGAGAAGTCTGGATCTTTCCTTAAAGAGTTCGATTTCGATTTTTTTTCTTTGATCGATGTCGTAGATCGCGCCGTAGATTCTTTTGCAGATTCCGTTTTCGAACTCGGCGTTGGCGACCGTACGAACCCAAAGTTCGTTTCCTTTTGCGGTCACCAGTTGCATTTCTAAATCGTAAGGAGTTCCGTCTTGAATGAGACGATTGACCGCTTCCAAAACCTTCGTTCTGCTTTCTCCTTCCTTAACGAACTGAAGACCTTGATCGATCGTTGGAATAAAATCCGGTTCGACTTCGTGCATCTCTTTGGTGACCGCGGACCAGGTTCCTTGCCCCGTCGTTAAGTCCGCCTCCCAAGCTCCGATGCGTATGAGTTTGCTCGTTTGTTCCAAAAGCGCTTTTGCACGAATGAGTTCGCTTTCGAAGTTTTTACTTTCGGTGATATCGTGTGTGATGACCATCACCGAATAATCGGGAAGTTCGACGGGAAGGGAAGTCACTCTTGTCCAAGTGACCGTGTTGTCTTCCTTCGGAATTCCGACCACGACGTTCTTGATGACTTTCTTTTCGTTTTTGGCGCGTTGACTCGGAAGTTCTTCGCGAACGAGAGGTCTTCCATCGGAACTGATGTATTTTTTATTTTTATGGACTCCCTTTTTGAGATCCTCTTCCGTTAAGCCGAGAATCTGTTCGAGCATCGGATTGACTTTTACGATTCGATTTTCCTTATCGATCAACGTGACGCCGACGGGAAGCGCTTCGAAAAGAGTTTTGAGTTCGACTTCGCTTTTACGTAGAAGTTCGGTCGTTTCCTTAATCGGAGTGATATCATTTACAATCACATAGAATCCCTCGATTTTCCCGTTCTTTATATCGGGTACGTAATGCGCCAAAGAATCGCGGAAAGTTTTTCCATCGGGCGCCGGAATTCTCCTTTCAAATCTTTGTTCTTCTCCTCTCAAAACACCTTCAATATGCGGCAGATTCTTTTGGAATATTGCCTCTCCTAAAACTTCTCGCATATTTTTCCCGATAATTTCCTCGGGTTTCCTGCCGAACCAATCTTCATAAGCGCGATTTGCAAATTGGTTGAATAAATTCTTATCCCAGTACCCGATCATCGACGGAAGATTATTGAGAATGGTGCTAAGTTGTTGTTCGAGACTGGAGGATTCCCCGTTCTCCCCGAGATCGTCCTGAAGATCGACGGCGCCGATCAATCGAACCGGAATCTTTTTTTCGTTTTGTACGATGCGGACATAAGACCGGATCGACTTGATTCCGTTTTTTGAATGAAAGGAAAGAATCTGCGTCTCATCCAACGCGGAATTTACGGACGTTTGCTGAAGCAGTTCGGAAATTTTTTGAGCGGTCGTATCGGGAATGAGAAGGTTCGGATCGTCGAATTCCTCGGCTTCCTTTCGGTTGTAACCGAGGGTGTAAAAAAACTTAGGATTGCATTGAAACCCGGAAGAGGGCGCGGGATCGAAAATCCAAAGACCTTCGGCTCCGCGTTTTTGGATGAATTGAAAGTGTTTCGGATCCGATTGAATCCAAAGATAAAGTTCCTGTTCGAAGGGAGATAACATACGATCCGGATTTTTTGATTCTATAGTTGAGGACTCAATAAATTGTCAAAAAAAATCCAAGTCAAATTAAAATTCAAGTGTGAGAGGGAGGAATTCGGAAAAGAGAATATAAACCGATTCTACGAGTTTCATCACTTGACTGAATCCCAAGAAAATTAGGTCATGAACCGTTGCGGCCATTTCTTTTGATTCCCTTTTGTTGCTTTTATGGCAAAATAGGGAAGGTTTTTTTAATGCCGATTTATAAAGAAAAAGCGATCTTTTTTAAAAGGAAATGAAAGCGGTTTTCAAAAGAAGAATATTCAAAAAATTGAATTTACTTCGTTCAACCGAGGAAAAGTTGTTCGGACAGAAAGAATTTAGAGTCTCGTTGCGGAAGCGATTCGACAGAGGAAATCCCGTTTGAAGATACCCAATTTTTTAAGGATACCGGTTTTTTCGGATGCTGAAAAGGATTTTTCCGTCCGTTTGTTGTACGGAATCATGTTGGCCTGTTTGGCGGTCGCCTTGGGGTATCGGATCTTACATCCGATTTTAGCGGAAAAACCGAAGGCGATTTACGTCGCACCGTTTTTGATCAGCGTCGCGGTTGTGATCTGTCACATGATCGCAAAAAGCGGAAGAATTCTTTTGGCGTCTCATGTTCTCGTCGGAATCGAATGGGTCGCCGCGTTTTCTCTGATGCTTCGCGAAGGTGCGACTCAAACCATCGTCTTTCCTTTCTGTATCATTTTAATCCTCAGTTCCGCGTTGCTTTTGGGAATGAGGGCAGCGTATATTTATACTTCCTTATCGATCTTCTTCGGAATCGCGATCACCTATCTCGTACAAAACGGAACGATCACGCCGCCTGAATCGTCCGGAGGTCCTTGGTCCGCTTTGCTCGGAGAAATTTCCGCGTTTATACTCGTCGGGATTTTGATGCGTTATACTCTCGGCGGTTTCAAAAAGATAAAATCCGAATCCTCCGAAATTCAACGTTATGCGAAATTGGGAGGATGGAGTTTGAACACTCGAAATCTCGAACTCATTCTCACCAAGGAATATCAATATCTTCTCGGATACGAAGACGCGAAAGAATCCAAATCCTTGCCCTTGTCCGCTTATATGAACACGTATGTCGCGACCGAAGAGGATAAAACGAGAATTCTCTCCGCGCTTTCCGAAAGTCTGAAAAAAAAGGACGAGCCCGATTTTTCCGTGGAGTTGACGTATCAAATCCGAAGGAGGGACGGGAAGAATCGATTCTTGTCCGTTCAGGGAAAATTTAGGGATTCCATCGTGGCCTTCGGAACCGCGCAGGACATCACGGAACGTTATCTTGCAGAAGAAGCTTTGAAGCCGACTCAGGAAATTTATTCCAAGGTGTTTACTCTGAGTCCGATCGCGACTTCGATCTCTTCCGTGGAAGACGGAAGATACTTGGAAGTCAACGACAGCTTTTTAAAACTCTTCGGATATACGAGAGAGGAAACGATCGGAAGGACGAGTTTGGAACTCAACATTTGGCCGGATCCTCAAGAAAGAAAAAAATATTTGGAGAAGATGTATCAACACGGAATCGTCGTGGATCAGGAAGTGATTCTTCAAGGTAAAAACGGAAAAGTGGTTCACTCCGAATGTTACAGCACCTTCGCAGAGATCAACGGGAAACTCTGCGCGATCAATCTCGTAAAGGACCTCTCCGAAAAAAAGGAAGCCGAAGCGCTTCGAACCTTAAACAAGGAAATCGTGGATCAGAACGAACTGATCGAAAAACAAAAACAGGAACTTGAGGAAATTCTAAAGGACTTAAAAAAGACCCAGAACCAATTGATCGTTTCCGAAAAGATGGCCGCCTTAGGACAGTTAGTCGCCGGGATCGCGCACGAAATCAACAACCCGATCGGGGTCATCAAGGCCGCGAACGATTCCATACAGAATTATTTCGACAGTTCCACGGATAGAATGACCCAAGCCTCGGAGATTCTCCGCGGATTGAAAGAGGAATTGTTAAACGAACTCTATACGTTTTTAAAGAAGGGAAAAAAAGATCGGGAAATCCTTTCGCCCAAGGAAGTCCGAAACCGCATCAAAGAACTCGAAGGAAAACTAAAGGACAGGGGCTTTGAGAATTCTCATTCGATCGCGCAGGATTTGGTCGAGGTTGGGTTGGATTCTTCCCTGGACGAATTTCCGAATCTCTTCGGCGATAAGAACGCGCAGGGATTGCTTCATTTTGCGCTCGAAGAAATACAAGCGTCCAAAAGTTCCAAGCTGATCGATATGTCCGTAAACAGGACTTCCAAGATCGTGTTCGCTTTGCGTAAGTTTTCGCATTTCGGATCGGAAGGAATCAAAACCTCCGTGGTCATTCAGGAGGGAATCGAAACCGTTCTTACGATCTATCAGAATCAATTGAAAGTCGGGGTCGAAATCCGAAAATCCTACGGAGACGTTCCGCCAATTCAAGGTTATGCGGACGATCTCATCAACGTTTGGACGAACCTGATCTACAACGCGGCTCAGGCGATGTCCTTTAAGGGAACTCTCACCATTCGAATATATAAAGCGAGGGAAAACGAAATCGAGGTGTCCATTTCCGATACGGGACCGGGAATTCCGGCGGACGCGACGGAAAGAATCTTCGAACCTTTTTTTACCACAAAGGCGCCCGGAGAAGGTTCGGGACTCGGTTTGGACATCGCAAGGAGAATCATAGAATCCCACAACGGAACGATCCGATTTGAAACCTCTTCCAAGGGAACTACCTTCTTCGTCCGTCTTCCGATCGAGGATACGAATTCGAATTCAAAGAATCAGGAACGTTAGACGATCTTTGAAAGGATTTCGGTTTAACGAATCAAGGTCTTATCGTTCGAGAACATTCGATTCTTATCGCGAACAATGGCCAGAATATCGTCGATCGCAAACAGATCCCGGGAGCCCCGTTTCATTTCAAAAGGGGCTTCGTAAAGAAGTCCCAAGAACTCGACCGGGTTTTGTTTCGTAAAAACGATATCGTCTTGTCTGATTTTACGGATCACGTTGAGTCTGATTTTTTTCCAACCTTCGAAACTCAGATGAGTGATTAGAATTTTCTTAACTTCTAAAGTGGAATCCCGAACCAAAACGTATAAAGACGCGCCCGAACCGGAAGAATAGATATGAAACTGAAACTCCTGCACGAATCCTTTCGTCTTCCAGGATTGTTCCCAAAGAATTTCAAAGGATTGATTCTTTTCCGCGGGAACTTCCAAGAGAAGACTTTTGGAAGAATTTCTTTCCGGGCTGAGCAACAGAGAAGAAGTTCTTATGTCCGGAAAATATTCTTCGGGAAGACGGGTCTTGAGATTTTTAGAACTCCATTCTTTCGTTTCGAAATCTTCCACGATCACTTGTTTCCAAATTTCAGCGGAAGATTTTTCTTCGGCGACAAGTGGATTGGACAATTTACATAAAAACAGGAACACAAGAAGAAGCCGATTTCGTTTCCCGGTAAAAGGAATGCGGAGGAAGGATTTTTTTTTCATAGAATCGGTTGACACGCTTCTTCCAAAGGTTTCCACTATCCGAATTATCGTCAAAAAACTAATAAACCTAATTCATAGGAGTGCAAAATGAAGGGTTCTTCTCTCGTAAGACTCGCAATCGCTTTTTTAATGTCCGTTTCAGTTTCGCTGGTAGCTCAGGAAGATCTGGACGAAAGCTCTGCCCCGCAGGCAAATACTCAAGGACAATCCGGAAGCTCCACACCCGCAAAAACAACCGCTAAGAATTCCGGAGCCACTCCGGCGGACGAAGCAAAGAATGCGGACCTTTATGTGAACTCCAAAAGTTCTTTTGAAATTTCCGCAAAGGACGATTCCAGCACGGTGGATTACATCGAGTACAAAATCGGCGAAGCGGACTACGCAAAATATACTTCTCCGATCACCATTCTTAAGGAAGGCGTAAACCGTCTTACTTACAGAGCCGTGGATAAGGCCGGAAACAAAGAGCCCGCAAAAGCTCTCGTAGTCGTAGTGGATAACACCGCACCGACCGTTAAAATCGCTCCGAGCGAAATTCTTTACAATCTCGAAGGATACAACTTCGGATCTAAGAACGTAACTTATACCATCGCCGCAACCGACGCTCTTTCGGGAGTAAAAGAAGTAAAATACTCCATCAACGGCGGAGATTTGAGACCGTACGACAATCAGCCGATCAAATTGGAAAAGGCTGGCGTGAACCTGATTAAGTATTCCGCTGTGGACAACTCCGGAAATTCTTCTTCGGAAGCGATCTTAGTCGTAACTCTGGACGACGCGAAACCGGAAGTTGAAATCCAAGGAAATACTCCTTTGGTAATCATCGACGGAAAAACGTATTCCAGAAAAGGAAACTCTTTCACGATCAAAGCCGTGGACGGACAATCCGGAATCAAAAGAATTCTGATTAAAGTGGACAACGCTCCGGACTTCGTTCCTTACGCGGAACCGATCACGATCGACGCTCAAGGCGAACACACGATCGAAGCGAAAGCGATCGACAACGTAGGAAACGAAAGCGAAACGAAAAGAGTGAGCTTTTCAGTGGACGTAAACCCACCTACAACACAAATTCGTAAAGTAGAAGCAGGGTCCAACGGAAGCAAGCCCGTAGAAGCGGCTCCCGCACCGGCTCCAACCAATACGAAACCGGCTCAGCCGACAAACCCTCCTAAGAGATAAGAATCAAAAAATTTCACAGGATAAAAAGCCCGGACTTCCGGGCTTTTTTTATGTCTTCGCGACGTTTTCAAGAACCGTAAGAGGTATGAAACTTCGGAAACTTTTGGATTTATTCTTACCCTCCACCTGCGAATTCTGCGGAAGATACGATTTCTTTTCCTCCAAGATCGGAGTTTGTAAATCTTGTCATCGTGAAAATTCGGAAACGCCGATCCGTCTCGAACGTTTATGCAGGATTTGTAAAGAACCTTCAAGCGGGGGAGAATGCGTCTTCTGTTCTTCCAGAAACGTATTTTTCGACGAGATGAAATTCTTAAAAAGCAGAACTCCGTTTCTTGCAAAGGCGATCAATCGAATCAAACACGGATCGGTTTATATGCTATCGATCTATCTTTCGTTGGGTCTAAAAAAAGAATTAAGATCCTGGAAGAATCTGAACTTCTCCGGAATTCTTCTGATGCCTTCCACAAAAACGAAATGGTATCAACGGAAAAAAAGAAGGCCTTTCGAATCCTGCGACTTCGCATTAAAAAGAATTCTAAACATTCTTTCCGCTCCGTTGATCGCTCCGATCGAAAAGATCAGCGGTGAAAAACAAGCGGGTAAAAGTTTTGCGGATCGTTTCGTTCACGCAAGACTTGCATTTCGAATTCAAGAAGAGTATAAAGAGAAGTTAAAGGGAAACTATCTCGTGATAGACGACGTGTTTACGACGGGAGCTTCGGCGAACGAACTCGCGAGAATTTTAATCCGAAATGGGGCGGATGGCGTTCGAATTTTGACCCTGATCCGAACGGAAGGCCGGGAATTTGAAATGAAAAAAGACGTTACAAATGTTTAGCTGTTTGTAAATTGACTTCAACCGGATATGGAACCGCGCAAAATCATTCATGTGGATATGGATGCGTTTTATGCTTCCGTGGAACAAAGAGACTTTCCCGAATACAAGGGAAAACCTTTGATCGTGGGCGGTCCTCCGAACAGCAGATCCGTGGTGGCCGCGGCTTCGTATGAGGCCCGGAAATTCGGAATTCGATCCGCGATGCCTTGTTCTCGAGCCGCACAACTCGCGCCACAAGCGATTTTCGTATTTCCCAGATTTACGGTGTATAAGGAAGTTTCTCGTCAGATCCGGGAGATTTTTTTGGAATACACGGACCGCGTGGAAATGCTTTCCTTGGACGAAGGTTATCTGGATGTTACATTCAATAAAAAGAATATTCCATTTGCCGTAACGATCGCCAAAGAAATCCGCGCGGAAATTCTCAAACGCACCCAGCTGACCGCTTCGGTGGGAGTGGGGAATTCCAAATTCATCGCCAAACTCGCTTCCGAAAAAAACAAACCGAACGGACTTACTGTGGTTCTACCCGACGACGTGATTTCGTTTATCGACCCTTTGCCCGTAAGTAGTTTTCACGGAGTGGGCAAGGTCACCGCTCAAAAGATGGAAGAACTCGGAATCCGCACGGGAAAAGATCTGCGCGCCAAGAACATAGACGAATTGATCTCTCATTTCGGTAAGATGGGAATCTACTACTACAAGATCTCCCGAGGAGAAGACGATCGGGAAGTTCAGTCGTCGAGAGAAAGAAAATCTCTCGGAGCAGAAACGACTTTCGAACAGGATAAGGTGGATCGAGAGGACTTGTTGTATCAACTTCGGGAAGTCGCCGTCGAAGTGGAAGATCGTCTTAAAAAAAGGGATTTTGCGGGTAGAACTCTCACATTAAAGATCAAGTTTCACGATTTCAGTCAGAAAACGAGATCGAGGACTTTAAACGATCCCATCTTTGACGCGAACGAACTGTTTCAAACCGCTTCCGAACTGTTCGAGGAGTTTTTCGAAACCAAAGACGACAGGATCGTCGCCGTCAAGGCGATCCGTCTTTTGGGGATCAGTCTTTCTCATCCCAATCCGATGGACGAAGAACCGAGTTTGTTTCCAAATTTATAATATTCTAAATTATCTTTTGATGCCGATTCCGACCGAAAAGGACGGTTCCTGAAAGTGATAGGACTTCGCATTTCCGATCAAATCCGTTTTGCGATATTGAACCGCGGCGTTCACGAAATAAGAATCCGATTCCCATTGAATCCCGGTGCCAGCCCAAACCGCGGTTTGCGTCAAGGTCCCCGAATAAATTCCTCCGTCGTAACTACGGCCGATTCCAATTCCAGCTTGAAAAAACCAAAAAAGAGAATCCATAAGAGAAACGTAATATTTGATTCCGGGTAAAACGGACAAAGTGCCGATCGTAAACGCGTCGCTTCCTCGTTTGCCGCTTTTATATCCTCCGAAATGGGAATCGAACAGAATCGAGATCGTCGAAAGCCCAGCAAGGTTTTGATATTCCGGTAAAGCGTTCAAAGTCGCGTTCGCAAAAATGCCCGTAACAGGAGAAATTCCCCGGTTCGGAAACGAAAAGGAATTCTGTTCGAGCCCGAGCGTAAATCCTAGATTTTTGTTCCTGCGATATTCGCCGTTCAACGATAAGGTTCTTACTCTTATGGAATAATTTCTTTCCAAATACGGATCTATGTAGATTGTCGTTGCGACGATATCGATCGCGTTATAACCGCGGTTGAAACTCATTCCTTCGACGATATGGGAGTTCCATTCTCCCGCGTTCAAAGAATAGTAGAATTTCTTAATGTTGTTTTGTTTTTCCGGTTCGGTCGTTTTGGGTTCGGGTTGTATTTCCGGTTTTTTGATTTCGGCAAGTAGAATCTTTTCTACGAGAGTTAGGTCGAACTTTTCCACGTTGCCGTTTACGTCCTCGACCAAAACGTGATCTTCTCGAAGCGAGGTTTTGACGTTTTCGATCGTTCTTCCGTCCTTTAAAAGTACCGTGTTCCCGAAAAGACCGGAGGAAAAGAATACGGTTAGGACCGCCGCGAGGGGCGCCACTCGGATTCCAATCCGGGCGCGGCCGGGCCGAACGAAAAAGAATTCTCGGACCGGAAAACGAAACGAAAGAATCGAATTCATCTTTTTCAAAACGAAATCGACTCTATGTCAGAGGATTTTAAGATTCTTTTTTTGCCGTTTTCTTCCAAAACGTATTGGTTCTCGTATTGAATCACGTTCCCTTTGAGAACGGTTCCGTCCTTTAAAGTGATCGTCTTGATTCCCAATCGGATCGGTTCCTCTTTGGGGATCGAAGTTTTGTTTTCGCGCGGTTTCGACGAATTCTCCGCTTTTGAAGTTTCCGCTTTGGGAACGTTCGGTTTCGGAGTTACGCTTTCGTCCGCCGCTTTCGGAAATTCCAACGAAGTCGAATCTCCGAACTTTTCGGAAATACTTTCCAAAATTTGAATATTCTCAGGTTTGAATTCGATCTTTTTTTCTTGCGATACGTTTTCCGAAAGTTTGGTTTGAATCTCCCGTAAAGACGCTCGTATTTCCGGACCGTACGTTTCTATCGAACGATTTCCGTTCCATGTTTTGAGAAGATCCTCGCTTTGTTTTTCCGATAAACGTAAGGATTTTATTTCCAGGGAAGAATTGGAAACCGTTTCCGAAGAAAGATCTTTCCAATCCGTTTGAATTTCGATCTCCGGTGGACGATGGTTGTGGTTTTGCGCGGTCGTTGCGTTTCCGTTTTGTGCGGATTCTTTTTCAAACGAGTAGAGTAGGATCGGAAATAAATATCGTAAACCGGAGCGAATCCGAACGGAACCTTCCCAAACGCTGATCTTGTTTTGCTCTTCCGAACTTTCGATGAATACTTTCGTTCCCGTCAATTGAATCTCGGTTCCGTTGACGTAGAGTTTCGTTTTGGAACGTGGATCGGAAACGAATTCGTTTAACAAAAGATTTCCCTTTCGAACGAGAATCGACAACCGATAACCTCGATTCTTGGCGTCGGCCGCGGAACGCGCCAAATCGAGGACGCGCATTTCCGAATTCGGAAAAATTCTAAACTGAACAAGACCTTGTTCTCCGGAGATTTCAACGTCGCAAAACGAGTTTGCGTTCGTGAGAATCCAATCGTTTCGTAAGGATTTTTCGTCGCAGTTTCCGCCGAATGCGAGAGGAAGTTTTTCTTCTTTGCCGAAGCCGTTTTGTTTGAAGATCAACGACACGGAAACGATCAACGCGATCATCGCCGCCAAGGCCAAGATCGGATTTCTAAACTTACCGAGATCGACGACTTTTTTGGAAACGGGTTGCGGATCGGTTTTTTCGGATTCGAAAAGAATTTTTACAAGTCCTTGTTTGTGCGTTCGCAAACCGGCTTGCGTTTGAACGTAGTTTTCGTATCTTTTTTTAAGCGCGGGATCGAGATCGACGATTTCGTTTAATCTTTCGTTCTCGTTCGGAGAAATTTCCCCGTAGAGAAACAGAGACGTCAGTTCTTCGAATTCTTCCTGTAGATCTTTTCTTTCCATGATTACAAAACCACTTTTCTTCTTTCTAATTCTTCTCTAAGCAGATCTAACGCTTTTAATAATTTTCTGCTGACGGTTCTCGAAGAGATGTTTAATGCCTGTGAGGTTTTCTCCAACGTAAAGTTATTGATTTCTTTTAATAAAATGATGCTTTTTTCGGGTTCGGGTAAGGTGGCGATGATTTCCCTCAATTCTTCCTCGACGATCTTGGCCTCTATGGTCCGAATAAAATCATCTTCCGCCGGAAGCGATTCTATTGAAGCGTTTTCTTGCAATAACAAATCCTTTTTACGATTTTTTCGATACGTGAAATAAGTATTCTTGGCGATCGCCGCAGCCCAAGTATAAAAGCTCCCTCTTTCGGGTGAAAAATTCGGAAAGGCCTTATAGATATTCAGAAAAACTTCTTGGGCGATATCTTCCACCTCTTCAGGATCGTTGGAAAGAAATCGAATTACCTTATAGATCGAATCCTTGTAGTTTTGATAAAACAGGGAAAAATCGTGATCCTGACTTAACTTCATTTTAACCTTTTGCTGTTCCGCGCAGGCGAGAATATTCCATAAAGCTGATATTCAATCCTCGTATTTGTAGTTTCGTGAATAAGACTGAATTTAATCGACTCATAAATCTTTCCCGCCTGGGATTTTTATCTTTTGAAAATAAATAAATCTTCCCCGTGAAATTTTAGGAATCACGAGGAAGATCTTATTATAAATTGAAAATTTAAACCGACATCGTTTCCGCTTGAAATGCTCGGTCCAAACACAGAAAGGAGCAAGAAGCTCCTCTCTGTGTTTTTTAGAATGCTTGGAATCAAAATTCTTCTTTTGATTCACTCGATCCGGAACTTTCGCGAATCTTTCATTTGGTCTGACTGAGAATCGTAGGCAAATGAAAGATCAGGTTTTTTCTCGCGGTATTGGTTAGGTTATCCGATCCGCTCGTCGCGTTCGGTCTGTCGGCCGCGTCCAACTGCGGGGAGAAGACGTTGTCCCCGCCGGTCGAATCCCAGAAGAGAACCTTATCAACGGAGACGTTAAACAGAAGTCCTTTTCCGTTTTTGGAAGAATCCAAATCCACGATCAGAATATAGGGATCTGAAGACGCCAAAGTGTTGATCATGGCGGGAGCCTTAAATCTAAGTTTTTTAGCCGCGGTGTAAGCGACTCCGGCCGCCGAAGGTGCGTTTAGAAAACTGGTCGGTATCGATAAGAACCCCGATGATTCCGGAGTCGACAAGAACGCTCCCGAACCCGAGTCGATCGATGACTCCGAAAACGTACAGGATCCGTTTAATATTTCTCCCGCCGGAATCAATTGAGAAAAGATAAAACTTGCGGAGTTCGCAAAAGACGCAGGGCACTTGTCCCCAAAAATTTTTGTGCTTACATCTCCTCTTCCATTGGAGGACGAGGAAGGATTATTCAATATCAAATCGACGTAACGATAGGCATTCTCCGGAACATCGGAAGTATTGAAGTAATAAGAAAATCCCCTCACAATGATTCCGATTCGATCGTAATCCCCTTGGGCGCTTTCCGGGACTGCGGTAATGGGTAAGAATGCCGAATCTAAAGTTTTATCACCGCCTTTGAGACCGATAGGCATAAAACTAGTGCAAGGTCCTGAATTCGTTCCCATTTCAGGAGGGAGTCCGCCTGGAATGTTCGAGCCTCCGAACGCAACAAAGTTCGCGTTTGTTAAAGTTTCACTTCCTCTTGCAGGTCCGCCTTTGGTTACGGATTTGTAGAGGACCATTTGACAAACTTCCATGGATACTGCGGCGGGTGTTAGGAATTTATCGTTAAAACCATCGCCAACCCCGTCGCCGTAACTTTCAGGGTTGTCCCCGCTTAAGTCGGTAAGAAAGCCGGATGCAAAATTGGGCCCGCTTCTGAATTGAGAGGAGTTTGCCGCAGTGCGTGCGGCTGCGAGAGTATTTGTGTCGGTAAGTCGGAACTCCGCTTTTCCACCTCCGTTTAAGACGGTTGCCGCCAACAACATTTCTAAGTTGTCGTCTTTTTTGTCCTTCTTGCAACTCATAAGAAAGAATAACGTCGCCAGTGCGAAAACCGTAATCCTCAACATTCTTCTTCGTGATTTTTTTGTATTCTGTTCCATCGTGTGTTAACCTCCAATGAAATCTCGGAAGAAATATAGAGAAGGTAGAAAGCGAGTGAGACAGGATGTCGGAAAAAAGAGAGGGGCGGTTCGGCAGAATATGAAGTTTTGTTTCAAAAAGCAATTCAGGTTATAAAGAAGTAATTTTTAAAAAAAGAAATTCGAATGAAAAAACAAGAAGGATCAAATGTAGGATCTCCTACGATTTGCTGTGCGAGTTACGTTCGTTTGGGGAAATCGGATATACGGTCGCGACGAGATCGAAGAAGCAGTCGATTCTCATCTCCACTTATCTAAAATTCTTAAGATATCGTTTCCGAATTTTTCGACCTTGGCCGAACCCATTCCTTTGATGAGGGAAAGATCCTCAGGAGTTTCGGGCATGACCTTTGCGATTTGAACGATCACCGGATTTTGAAGCACCATAAATTTTTTCCACTTTCTGCGTCTGGCTTCTCGGTCCCGATAATTCTTCAGTTCTTGAATCGCGTTTTTTGCGGGAATGGATTTTTTTTCGCCTTCGGTTTGTTCGTTCGGATCCTTTTTTTTGCGCGGAGTTTTTACGACGACGGTCGAAGCCAAAATCAGTTTCGGATATTTATCTCCAACGATTTTCACCTTCTTTTCGGAGATCCAATCGTCGAGGACCTTTAAGATCGCCTCTTCCGAAACAAACTTTAAAGAACCGTAATGTTCCAATCGATCCAATTTTTTTCTAAGAATCTCGTTGGAGCGGGAACCTCTTAATACTCCGGCGATCATTCTTTTTCCGAACTTGCCCGGAATCTGTTCGAGAACGTTTTCGATGAAGTTCAATTCTTCGTTTGAAAAATCGTATTTTTCTTTTTCTTCCTTCTTTTGTCTTTTATCCTCTTCTCGTTTTAAGAATTGGTCCCTTCCGCTTTCGACGAAAGAACGAGGGGATTCTTTTTCCAAACAAATGTCGCAGGATCGACAGGTGGAAATTTCCTCTCCGAAATAAGAACAAAGAATTTGTTGTCTGCATCGATTGGAGACCGCGTATTCTTTTACGAATGAAAGAAGCGTTTCTCCGCCTTTACGATTGCTTTCCTTGCCGATGATAAAACTTTGAGTGACCAAGTCGGAAGGATGATAAAAAAGAACACAACTCGAAGACTTTCCGTCTCGTCCTGCGCGTCCGGCTTCCTGATAATAACTTTCCAAAGACGCGGGTGATTGATAGTGAACGACCAATCGAACGTCCGGGCTGTCGAGTCCCATTCCGAACGCGTTCGTCGCGACAAGCACGTTCGTTTTTCCGGCGCTGTAACCGTCCTGCGTTTTTTCCCGGCTAGAATCGGTTCTTCCCGCGTGATACTTTCCGACCTTGAATCCGTTCTTCTTTAGAAATTCGTAAACCGATTCGACCTTTTGACGGGTCGCACAATAGATGATCGCTCTTCCGCTTGCGGTTTTTTGAAAGTTTCCTTGAATCAAAAGTTTTAAGAGTTCGCTTTCTCTGGAAGTTTCGTTTTGCGGAAACCGGATCGAGAAGTTTAGATTCTCGCGAAAGAAACTTCCTTTGACGAGCGCGGGCTCTTTCAAT
This sequence comes from Leptospira kmetyi serovar Malaysia str. Bejo-Iso9, assembly GCF_000243735.2. Lineage (NCBI taxonomy): Bacteria > Pseudomonadati > Spirochaetota > Leptospiria > Leptospirales > Leptospiraceae > Leptospira > Leptospira kmetyi. Next base: position 3,756,277 of record NZ_AHMP02000003.1, read on the forward strand.
CCGAGAGAATCGGATATGTCTTGGATGACTCGAGACGTCGCGGTGGCGGTTAACGCGATGATCGGAACGAACTTGGGAAATTTATCCCGAAGTTCGTAGAGTTTGCGATATTCGGGTCGGAAGTCGTGGCCCCATTGGGAAACACAATGCGCTTCGTCCACTGCGATTCTCCCCAAGGGAAGTTTGGGAAGAATTTCGAACACCTGACGACTCAACGCTTTTTCGGGTGAAAGATATAAGATTCTGATTTTACCGGTTGCGGCTCTACTTAGAATTCTAAGTTGTTCGAGATCGTCCTGAGTCGAGTTGCAATACTCGGCGGAGATTCCCTTCGCTTTGAGAGAATCGACTTGGTCCTTCATGAGCGCGATCAAAGGAGAAATCACGAGCGTCAAAGAAGAAGAATCGATCGCCGCGGGTAACTGATAGATCAATGATTTGCCGCCGCCGGTGGGAAGAATGACTAACGTGTCTTTTCCTCCGAGAACGGATTCGATGGCTTCTCTTTGGCCGATTCGAAATCGGGACATTCCCCAAATTTCTTTGAGAGAAGATTCTAAATTTTGAATGTGATTGTTCTGCGGTGAGTTCATCGGTTCGAATCAAGATTCCGATTCTTTGCGAATTTTTCGATAAAGGAATCGGGCCGGGTGAAGCGATTCCAATAAGGAAGATTCTACGGGAGCCGGTTCACCCAATATCAAGGAAGCCAGAATCTCCGCACCTAAAAAAGAACTTAAAATTCCTCTGGAACCGAGCCCGCCGAAAACGTATAAACCGGGAATCGTTTTCAACGCGGGATAGGTTTTCTTTGCGTTTTTGGGAAGATCGATTCCCCTGTATGTCCGTTTAAATTCTTTCGGATCGAAGATCGGCCCGATGACGGGAAACCGATCCGGGGTTTGCGCGCGAAACCCGACTTTTTCTTCGAGAACGGAATCCGATTTGAAATCGAAAGACGGATACTTGGTTCGTATGTATTGCAGAAGTTGTTCCGTGTCTTTGTTCCGCGCCTGCGGATCCAAATCGAACTCGTCGAATGTGGACCCGAGAATATGTTCTCCGCGGATCGCGGGCGTGAAGTAGTGTTCCGCGCAAAGAATTCGGGAGAGTTTTGAGGATGCTTCCGTTTGTTTGATGGATACGAGTTGTCCTCTTACTTTGCGGATCGGAAAGGGTTCCTCTCCTTCGAACAGGGGTGCGACGAGTTTTCCGATCGAATGAGAATTGCAGAATATAATAGAATCTGCATGTACTTTTCGATCCGATTCTTGGAGCGTGAGTTCCCAGAGCGACGCGTCCGATGTTTCGGCTTCGTTCGGATCTGCGGGTTCGATTGTGGCGAAGTTTGTCGTCTCCGATTTTGTGCTCGAGAATTCGGATCCGATCTTATGGATGGAAATCACGGTCGCTTGGATGAATTCGATTCCGGTTTGATCGGTCATTTTTTTTGCGATCGAAGATGGTTGTGTCCAAAATCCTTTGGGAAAAAAGATTCCTTCTCCCAGGTCGTTTTCGAAACCGGCTTTCCCTTTCGAAACGTCTTTGTTCGAAAACTCGTTTTCCGAATCGATCGATTGATTCGCTTTTTTCCAAAAAACGATTTCCTCGGACAGTCCGTGATTTTCGAGACCTTTTTGAAAACGTTCCGAACTCATTTCTTCGGTGATTCCGTGAAAGAGTCCGCAGTCGGAAAATTGATCCGGCTCCGCAAATGATTTTAAAAACTGAAGGGCGTATCGAAACGCACGCAACGTAAATAGGCTGATCGGACCCGGGATTTTGGTGAGATGCGGATGAGAAATTGCACCCGGAATTCCGGACGCTTCCCGGGCGATCCCGGAGGGATCGATCAATAAAACTTGAATATTCCGTTTTAATAATGAATAGGCCAAGGCCGAACCCGCGATCCCCGCTCCGACGATCGCTACGGTTTGGGTCTGCGTTCGAGTTTCTTTTTTCGGATAGGATCGGATGCACCAAGGTTTTGAAGATTTTTCAAAAAGCGGAACTGTAAGGTTCGATTCCTCTTCGGTGGAAAGCGTGCGATCCGCGTCGGATTCTAAACCGGATTCTAAAATCGTTCCGGTCAACATTTCCCTTTTTCTTCCAAAGCCGGGACGTTTCTCCAAAACGAATCCGGCCGAAGTGAGAGAATCTCTGACGATTCTCGCGACCGTAAACGTGGCGACCGTGGTTCCGATCTTGGAAAGTTTCTTTAAATGAGACAAGGCCGATTCCTGCCACATCTCCAGATTTTTGGAAGGCGCAAATCCGTCCAAAAAAATCGCGTCCACTTTGCCTGAGATTTCGACTAACGCGTCTGCGACGTCCCCGAGATAGAGATTCAAATGGATTCTCCCGTTTAAAAAACGAAAGTAATTCATTCCGGGGATGAGATCCTCGTAGGAACGTAAAAATTCCTCCTTGATCTCCGCGAGTTCGGGAAAAACGGAAAGGGCTTTGGAGATTTCCTCGCGGTTCAACGGAAACTTTTCGATGGATATGAAATGAAGTCGAAACCGATCCTTATGTTCCTTGTATTCTTTCCAAGCGGTTAAAAAGTTCAGCCCGGTGCCGAAACCCAATTCCAAAATACAAAATGAATTTTGAATATTCGAATTTCTCCATCTATGGGGGAGATCGTTACCCCGTATAAATACGTGTTCGGTTTCCTCGAGTCCGTTTTCCGGTGAAAAATAGATATCGCCGAATTGTTCGGAGACGGGCGTTGAATTTTCTTTCCAGGAAAGCATCAGATTCTCGGAGGAATGGGTTCGGTTTGTTTCGGAGGAGAGGATTCGTTTCCGGGGCCGCTGTCTTTCCGCAACAAATCGTCCGCGGTCGGTCTTGATAATTGGATTTCCTTTCGAACTCCGACTCGATATGTGTCCATCGTTAGATAAAGATCGGGAACCGTTCCTCCGAGCGAAGTGGGAATCGTTTGTTTGATCGGGTCCCGATCCAAACTTCCCAAACTTGAAAATTCGAAATACAAATACGTATTATAGAATATGGAATCCTCGAAATATTGTCCGATGTTGTACTCGTATAAAAATCGAACTCCGGAAATCACGCGGTGTTTGTTACGCGAAGAGGAAACTCGAACTTCTTTTTCCAAAACGTCGAAGTCGTAGATACTCGCTCCTAGGTTGAATCCGAGTCCCACGTTCCAATTTTGAAACTGCAAAAAAGCGAGATACAAGGTCGCGTAAAACTGATAGTCGATGTAGAGATATTCCGCTTTTCTTCCGAACGGTTCCGGAAGAGGATAAAGACCGTATAACGTCTGTTCGGTGAAGTTCGTCGGAATCCTTCCGTCGTCCGGAAAGTTCAGAAGATTTCCTCGGAACGTTCTCGGAGCGATAAAGGAAAAACTGTACGCCATATAGTTTAGAATTTTAAAATATCCGGTGAACGGAGTTGCGGAGAGTCTTCTCGGAATCGAACCGATCGTATAGAATGGAACCGATTTAAACGGATCTTGGTTTACGGTTCTGTCCGAGTTTGCGGGATCCTTGGTCCCTCCGCTACTTCGAACGTATTCTTGCAAGGGACTATAACTCGTGGAAAAAGTGAGTTTTGTGGAATCCACACCGGCGGTAAGAATCACCGATTCCAAAAAGGATTCCAAACTTCTGCAGGAAGAATGGATCGAACAACAAATCCAGATCGAAAGAATCGAAATTCTTCGTAAGACCTTAGGGGATGTTCGATAAACTTCGGAGAGGCGCATTCTTTCCTGACATTGTTTTTGAATTCTTTCCGAATTCCAAGCCGTAAATGGGACGGAGGTTCCTTGACCGAAGTGGCTTGTAAAAAAATTCTGGTGATTGAGTCTTATGTTCGAAAATTCCTCCAAAACCCCGAAACGATATCCGGTTTCGCTCGCTCCGATGATGGATTGGACCGATCGGCATTTTCGTTATTTTTTAAGGCTCGTTTCGAAACATACGTTCTTATATACCGAGATGATTCACACGGGCGCGATTCTACACGGGGATCGTCATAGATTCTTATCCTATTCTCCCGAAGAACTTCCGCTTGCGATTCAATTGGGTGGAGACGACGCGAAGGCCCTCGCACAATCTTCCAAGATCAGCGAAGAATACGGTTATTCCGAAATCAATCTCAACGTGGGTTGTCCGAGCGATCGTGTGAGAGAAGGAAACTTCGGCGCCTGTCTGATGGAAACTCCGGAAAAGGTCGCGGATCTCGTCGCGGCGATGGACGCGGCCGTAAAAATTCCGGTCACGGTTAAATGCAGAATCGGAATTCCGGGAAAAGAAACCTTCGAGGATCTTTGCAGATTCGTGGAATGTGTTCGCCAAGCGGGTGTTAGACGATTGATCGTTCACGCGCGGATCGCGATCTTGGGCGGACTTTCTCCGGCGCAAAACCGTCAGATTCCCCCTTTGCGATACGCGGACGTGGAATCGTTAAAACGAGAATTTCCCGATCTTCTCATCGAGATCAACGGAGGAATTCGAACGATCGAAGAGATCCGGGAACGATTGAAGACGAACGACGGAGTGATGATCGGAAGGGCGGCTTACGAAACCCCGTATCTTTTTTCGGAAGTGGATTCCTTGTTTTTCGGAGACGATTCCCCCGTTTTAAGCAGAAGGGAAATCGTTCTTCGTATGAAAGAATACGTGGAAGAAATCCTTCTCAAAGAAACGAACGGAAAGCCGCATCACGCGCTCCGTCACGTTCTCGGTTTGTTTCACGGCGAAAGAGGCGCGCGCAGTTTTCGAAGAATTCTCACCGAAGGAATGTATTCCGATTACTCGAACGATCTTCTATTGAAGGCGATGCGGGAAATTCCGGACGATTCGTTGGATTTGATCTCCTCCGTTTAAATTTAACTTTACAGTCTCGATGAAGAGAATAGGTTGATTTCCTCTTTTCTTATGAAACCGATCCTCTTCGGATATTTTCTATTATGTCTAATGGCCTTCGAGTTATACTCGAGTCCGATCGATCCCGAAAAGGTTCAAAGTCTTTCGGAGGGTTGGGAATACCAAAGTAACGAAGGTAAACATTATAAATTGATATTACCCGGAATGGGTTTGACCAGTCAGGGTTTTGAAATTCCGATCCGAGGTTTTTATACCGTTCGAGTGGAATATCCGCTAACGTTGCCTTCGGGTTCGCAGGGAATTTTTTTGGATCGGATTCAATCCGCCGACCGCGTTTATTTCAACGATAAGCTGATCGGCAAAACGGGAAATTTGGATCCGTATGACGCCGCTTGGTTCCGAAGCCGTTTGTATAAGATTCCTTTGGAGTGGATCGAAAAAGGAAAATCGAATACGATCCGAGTCGAGATAGAATGTAGGGAACTCGGTTTTCATTGCGGAATCTTCCGGGGAATTCCGAAGATGGGCGACTACGACGAACTGAAGGACGCGTTGATTCAGGAAGACGCGTTGCAACTCGTGTTGATCGTTCTTTTTCTCGGAGTGTTTTTACAACAGTCGATCTCTTATCTTCTCAACAGACAATCGAGGGCGAGTATCTTTCTTTCCTTGTCCGCGTTTTTGTTCGTCTTCTGGAGAATTCCTCTTCTGCACAAGATGCACTATGTCGACGTTCCTTTCGGTCTTTTGACGAGATCCTTCTTTTCTTCGCAGAGCGTGTTCCCCGCTTGTATATTATATTTTTTGTATGCTCTTTTTCGGAAAAAAACCGGGGTCGCCGCTAAGATCGTGATGAAGTCGAGTCTCGTGCTCGGCGCCTTGCAGTTTCTCGAGTTGGACGGAACACAAAGGGTGATCCTCGTTTACGCTTGGGAAGGAATTCTCGTTTTTATGACCCTGTTTCTCATTCCCATCTTTTATGAAGAACTGAGAAGAAAGACGATGGAAGCGCTCATCATGGTCGGGGGCGTGGGTTTGCTCGCGATCTTTGCGATCATAGACGTCGTGTTGGATAATCTTACGGGGAAGAATATGTTCTTATCCCAATACGGATTTTTCGCGCTTTTGATCACGGGCGCGGTGAGCATTTCGTATCAGAACGCAAGAGCGCACACGGAACTCAAAAAATTGAATTCCACTTTGGAAGCGAAAGTGGAACAAAGAACGGCGGAACTCAAAAGACAAAACCGGATTCTTCACGAAGAATTGGAGATGGCGGCCGATCTTCAGACGAGATTGATTCCTCAGTTGGACGGAAGAATTCATAGACTTTCGGTGAATTCGGTTTATATTCCGGTCGATCAGGTCGGAGGCGATTTTTTAGATTATCATATTCTAAATGAGAAAAAGGTAATGTTCATTCTTTGCGACGTTCTCGGCCACGGGGTTGCGTCGGCGTTGGTTTCTTCGATGATTAAGGTTTCGTTTTTGGAACTCAGCCGCAAACTCGACGAACCTTCCAAAATTCTTTCGGAACTCAACAACCGTATGTTTCAGGTTTTGGAAAAGAATTTTATCTCCGCGCTCGTTTGTCTTTACGATTTGGAAAAGGACGAATTCAGATATTCCATCGCGGGTCATCCTCCTCCGGTTTTGATTCGGGAAGATCCGGCCGAACCCGAATTTCTCAAAGGAAGAGGAATGATCCTGGGTATGATGAAAACGATCGAACCGGAAACATACACGGTCGCGCTTCGTACGGGAGATCGATTCTTTTTTTATACGGACGGAGTTACGGAAGCGCTCAGTCCTCAACGGGAAATTTTCGGCGAAGCGAGATTGTTGGAGGTTCTCAAGAATAATTTTTCCAGAAATCCGAGAAACTTGAACGAAGAAATCCTTTCCACGGTGAAATCTTTTTCGTCTTCCAAGATCCCGGACGATCTGACGTACTTGACGGTGGATATACTGTAGTTTAAACTTTGCCTGATTTTGCTTGGGTGCGCTGAAGTCCGACTTTACAACAAGGAGAATTCTTATGCCGCCTTACGAAAAGGAAGTCTTTCCGGGTTTATTTACGATCGACTGCGATTACATATCGTCCGGGGTCGCGTGCGCCTATTTGATCGTGGAAGGTGAAGAAGCCGCGTTTGTGGAAAACAACACAAACAACGCGGTTCCGATTCTTTTGGAAGAATTGAAAAACGCCGGACGCAAACCCGAGGACGTGAAATACATCATTGTAACCCATGTTCATCTCGATCACGCGGGAGGAACCGGGCTTCTTGCAAAACATTGTCCGAACGCGATCATTCTCGCGCATCCGAAAGCGGCGACCCATCTCATCAATCCCACGAGACTCATACAAAGTTCCATCCAGGTTTACGGAGAGGAAAACTTTAAAAAGTTATACGGAGACATTCTTCCCGTGGATCAGGAACGGGTAAAAAGCCCGGAGGACGGAGAAGAAATCCGATGGGGAAAAAGAATATTAAAGTTTTATTATACAAGAGGACATGCAAATCATCATTTTTGCATATACGATTCCTTGAGCAACGGAATTTTTACGGGGGATTCCTTCGGGCTTGGATATAAGAATTTTGCGACCGGAAAAAGTCCGGTTTTATATCCATCCACGACGCCGACCGATTTCGATTCGGAAGAAGCGATGAACACGGTGGACAAAATTCTTTCCACGGGAGCGGACAAGGCGTATCTAACTCATTTCGGAGTTTGGAACGATCTCGAATCTGGCGCGCGCCAGATGAAACAGGGATTACACGCGATGCAGAATATTCTTTCCTCCGGAGAACGGTCGGGTTTGGAGGGGGAACCTCTTCTCGAATTTTGCACGGGAAGAATCAGGGCTTATTTGGAAAGGGAACTTTCCACGCAAGGAGTGAAACTCGGAGAAAAGGAGGAGATGTTGCTCGGGTTCGATTCTAAAATCAACGCCCAAGGTTTGGTCTTTCAGATCGAACGGAAAAAACGGAAGAAAGTCTGAAAAAGAATTGTCTTTTAGAATGATTCTAAATAAGATCTTGTTTTAGAATCATTCTAAAGTAATAGAGAGAGGAACTGGTTATGAAACAATCTACAGTGGGGTTGCTCTGTTTAGCGCTCCTGGGAAGCGTATTGGTGTCCTGTGGACCGTCGGAGAAGACGAAAAAGCTCATCGATGATTCCAAGAAAATTTTTGGAACCATTCCCGACAAAATGCCCGGCGGGGAAGCCGATACCCCGGAACTAGTTCAGTTGGGTGAAAAGTTATACTTTGAAAAAAGACTTTCGGCGAACGACACGCAGGCTTGCAATTCCTGTCACAACGTAGTCGGTAAAGCGGCCGGGGTCGACAATCTTCCGACTTCTCCCGGAGCCTTTGGGAAGAATGGAGACAGAAATTCTCCTACCGTTTTGAACGCGGGTTTTCACGTCGCTCAGTTTTGGGACGGAAGAGCCAAGGATTTGAAAGAACAGGCCAAAGGCCCAATTTTGAATCCAGTAGAAATGGCAATGCCTTCCGCCGCAGAAGTGGAAAAGAAAATTTCCGGAATCGCCGAATACAAAGATCTTTTTGCAAAGGCGTATCCTAAGGAAACAAATCCGATCACTTATGAAAATCTCGCGGGCGCAATCGCAGCTTTCGAAAGAACCTTAAAGACCCAGGATCGTTTTGACGAATTCCAAAAAGGGGATCATAAGGCGCTTTCCTCGGAAGAACAGGAAGGTTTGGAAAAATTCATGGCCACCGGTTGTACCGCTTGTCATATCGGGCCTCTTTTGGGTGGGAACTCCTTCCGTAAACTCGGCCAGGTCAATCCGTATGAAAATACCGTGGACAAGGGTCGTCAATCCCTCACGAAAAACGCCGCTGACGCTTTTGTGTTTAAAGTTCCGTCTCTTAGAAATATAGCGATCACCGGTCCTTATTTCCACGACGGGAAAGTCGCGACCCTGGAGGAAGCGGTCAAAAAAATGGCCCATCTTCAACTCGGGAAGGACCTTTCGGATTCCGATACAAAGTCGATCGTAACTTTCTTGAAGGCGTTGACCGATAAGAACCGGTCTAATTAACTGGACTTACAGAATTGAAACCTATTCAGCCGGCGGTTGCTAACGCGATTAGCCGGTCTTTTTTTGTACTCTCGGTCCTGCCGATTTTTCCACTTTTGGGCAGAATGAGCGATCCGTAGGAAATGAGTCCATTGAGTGAACGGCGGTGGTCCGTTCTTGAACTTTGTGACCGGGATTTTTTGTAGGAACTCCTTCGTTTTTTCGGAGATTCATTCGTGTTGTCGGGATCGGTTTGGGGGAGTTGTGGGAACTCTTACGAAATCTCGGAAGATTCATTTGAAGCCCGGCGGGATTTGTATGAGATCCTACATTTATGTTCTCATCGTAGAAATCTGAAAACCCCGAGCGATTCTCCCAAAATGTAGGAACTACCACACAATTCTCAAGACACAAAAAAACCCGAGCGAAAAAAACCGTAGCTCCGACCATCGGCGCTTCCTGCAATCCGTTGGAACGATCGAGCCGGTTTTCCCATCCCGGGTTTAAAACGAAAAATTATCTTTCGGAAAGAGGGATATACTTCCGACCGATTTCTCCGGTATAAATTTGTTTCGGACGAGCCTTGCTGTAATTGCCGGAAACGCGTTGTTCTCTCCAGTGTGCGAGCCAGCCCGGAAGTTTTCCGATGACCTGCATCGCGGTAAACAATTCTTTCGGAATGCCGAGAGAATGGAAAATTACGGCGCTGTAAAATTCGAGGTTCGGGTATAACTTTTGATTTATGTAATATTCATCATTCTGCATATACTCGTCGATCTTAAGAGCCACTTCCGCGATCGGACCGACCGGATGTTTTTTGTAGAAGTCGTGAAAGAGTTTACCCGCGATGATCGCTCTTTTGCTTTTCGAATCATACGCCTTATGACCGAAACCGTTCGAGAAAAGTCTTTCCGAATCTCCTTTGAATTTTTCGAAGTATTCGGGAACCGATTTTCTGGACTTGAGAATGTCTTCGATCAGACCGACAGCCGCAACTTGACGACCGCCTTCTCTCGAACCCCAAAGCGCGTTGATCGCCGAGGAGATCGAAGCGAAAAGATTCGCCTGAGTGGAGCCGATCACTTGAACGGTTGTGTTGGAAACGTTTTGTTCGTGATCCGCGTACAGAATCCAAAGTTGATTTAGAATCCGATCGATGTCCTCGGAAGGAACGTAATCCTTGGAAGGAATCGAAAACAACATATAAAGAAAGTTCGTACAATAAGGATGTTTATCCACCGGATAAACAAAGGGCTGACCCACGATCTTTTTGTAAGAAAAGGCCGCGATCGTTCTGATCTTCGCGAGAAGTCTCGCGGAATGATCGATCCCTTTGTCCAAGGATTCTTCGTATTCTTCCGGATAATAACTGGAAAGAGAAGTGACCATCACCGAAAGGACCGCGAGAGGGTGACCCTTTCCCGGAAAACCGTCGAAAAGATTGATCATGTCTTCGTGAATCAAAGAGTGTTTGGAAAGTTTGAGGGAGAATTCCTTGAGTTGTTGTTCGGTGGGAAGTTTACCGTAAATCAAAAGATAACTGGTTTCGACGAACGTGGAATGTTGAACGAGATCGGCGACGTCGTAACCGCGATAATGAAGTTCTCCCGAATCGGGATCTCTTCTGGAAATGCGGCTCACCGCATAAGCCGTATTAAAAAAGCCCGGATCGTAGGAAATCAGCCCCGTCTTTTGATGAAGCTCACGAATATCGATTCCTTTTTTACCGTCGGTCCCGGAGATCAACGGGAGCTGATAGGATTTTTCCCCAACTTTGATTTCAATGAATTCACTCATACCGATAGGGAACCTCAGAGAATGGTACGCGTCAATACTTCTAATTTCGGGACAGTCGATTTTTCCCGTTTCTTCTGGACAAAACTTCCGGGTAGGCTTTCCTTCTCCCATTTCCCATGAGCGCACTCAACCCATCGGATCCGATCTGGTTCGGTCTTCATTTTATAATTCAACTGGGACCGGCGTATTGCATTCTCCTTTTTTTTACGGAGTTGGCAAAACACAAACGGGGAGAAGGTTTTACCGGGATGTTCCTTCTCGCGCTCATCATGGCATCCGCGGAATCCAGGATCGGTTTTGTGCAGATTCCCGGCACCGCCGCGTATCCGTTTCTCTGGATTTTTTTCTTTTCCTCTTTGCTCGCGATGGGCCCCGCGCTTCTTCTCGTCGTAGGGAGAATGCTCCGCTTCAGTCTCGACGACAAGATCCCACTCAAGAGACATTTTATACCGACGTATGTCGCGTTTTTCGGAGAATTGATTTTCTTTCTTTTTCCTTTCGAAGGAAAGTCGGAACTCATCGCGGACGCGTTCGTTCATCGCGGAAAAAATCCGGTTTCTCTTTTGATCGGAATCGGATATGTTCACCTAACTCTGTATTGTATCTATTCGGTTTATCTTTTTTGGAAGGCCTTTAAGGAAATCGACATTCATCTTTCGAGACTCGCGTCTTCCATGCTTCTGGTTACAATCGGATCGATCCAATTATCCGGGATCGGATTTTATCTCGACATTCCCGGGTTGTTCGCTTTCGCATCGGTGCTCATGACGTTGGGGAACGGACTCGTCTTCGTATTCACCGCGAGATATCCGAATTTTTTCGAATCCTTAAAGTCGGAACTACAGCAGAAACGATACGAAAAAACCCAGCTCGGCGGAATCAACTTGGACGCGATCAAACTCCGGCTGAACGAATTGATGGAAGAGGAAAGATCGTATCGGGACGAGGAGATTCGAATGCAGGATCTCGCCGAAAAACTTCTGATCACTCCGCATCAGCTTTCCAGAATTCTCAACGAAACTTACGGAAAAAATTTCAACGAGTTCATCAACGGATACAGAGTCACCGAGGCGAAAAAGATTCTTTTGGAAGAACCGGAAAAGACGATTCTTTCCATCGGATTCGAAGTCGGATTCAACACGAAATCGACCTTCAACGCGCAATTCCTCAAAATCGCGGGAATGACTCCCGCGGAATGGAGAAAAAAATCCTAAAAATCGGTCGGAAATCATAAGATCGGACGATCACTCGTGTAACATGCGCTACAATTCCTTCCTACAAACCGTTCGCGGTTTTACCGGAGGGAGAATGTCTCGAGAATATTATTCGTCCTTGGATCTGGATGATTTCAAGAATGTGCAAAAACTTGCATACGATGCCGTGGAGTGGGTGCGCGGAAGACTCACCGTGGGAATGACCGAAAAAACGGCGGCGTCCTTGATCGATTCCTATATCCGTGAAAGAGGAGGAAAGAATTTCTTTCATTACGGATTCGCATGGTTCGGAGATAGAACCTGCTTCCGCGGTTTTCGAAGACCTCTTACCTTCAAAGCGATCGGCGGGGACGGAATTCTTCCCCATTTCGGTTTCGCGTTTCAGCCTTCCGATCGTAAACTCAAGGAAGGAATGGCCGTGATTCTGGATGTTGCGCCTAACGTGAAAGGTGTGACCGCGGACGTGGGATATTCTTTCGCGTTCGGAAAAAATCCGGCGGTGGAACAGGGACGCAGCGACTTAAAAGAATTCAGATCCCTCGTATTGGAATTGGTCCGCGCCGAAAGATCAATGGGTGAAATTTATCGAAGTTGCAACGATCTCATCGCCGATCTCGGTTATTCGAATTGTCATACCTTGTATCCGAACGGAGTTCTCGGTCATAAAGTCGGTCGTGTTCCCGGATGGAACGTTCCGGGTGGAAGGGTTTTGGGATTTCCGCCCCAGACTTTTTTATATCTCGTTCCTCAAATTTTAAAAGGATTCTTATCGCCTAACGTCAATTCGTCGCCTCTTTGGGGAGAATTCACCAAGACCCGAGTGGACGCGGGGCTTTGGGCCGTGGAACCCCATATCGGAAAAATCTACAAAGGCGCTCAAGCTCCGGAAAGTTTCGGAGTGAAGTGGGAGGAAATTCTCGTGGTAAGCGATACCGACGCGTATTGGTTGGACGAGGATCTTCCTCACGTCCGTTATTGGGAAGAATCTTCCCCCAAGAAAAACAAAAAAGCCGCCGTCGCCTCTTTGCCGCAAACCAAGACGAAAACGAAAGAGAAGGCAAAAAAATCCTCCAAGGTTCGAGTCGGTGCCGCGTAAGAGTCGAAACGGAATCGGATTAAACACAAGAAAATTAAAATATACGAATGTATGAATGTACTCGATATAAAACGGAATTGAAAACGATATGAATACGAAAAACGTTCTTGAAAAGCCGGATTATCCGGTTCGAAAACCGAAGTTTCAATTTTCGGAAACGGTTCCGAAACATTGGTGCGGAGAAAACGCATCCTTAACGCACGTTTTGAACGCGTGGACCATTCTTTTCCCGGAAGGAGAAAAGTATTTTATCAGAACGATTCAGAAATACATTCCTGAATTGAAAGAGGGAAAGGTAAAACGAAACGCGATCGCGTTCGTGGGTCAAGAAGCGCAACACGCCGGTGAACATAAGAAGTTTTGGCAAAACTTAAAGGATCAAGGATACAAATTCGAAGGTTTTATGAACTTCGTGGTTTGGTTCGCGTTCGGACTTTTGGAAAAGTTATTCTCCCGAAAAATGAACATGGCCGCGGTTGCCGGTTTGGAACATTACACTTCTCTTGTGGCCGATCTCGGACTGAGAAGCGGACTTTTAAAACAAGCCCATCCGGAAATGAGAAGACTTTTCGAATGGCACGCAGCGGAAGAATTGGAACACAAGTCTGCGGCCTTCGACGTTCTTCAGGAAGTGACTCGGAGTTATTGGATTCGTATTATCGGAATGAGCATCGCTTCCACGATCTTCTTCGCGTTTACGTTCTCCGCGGTTCTGATGTTTCTCTGGCAGGACGGACTTTTGTTTCGTTGGAAAACCAGAAAAGAATTGTTCAAGCTTATGATCTCGGAGGAGAAGGTTCTGCCTTTGACCGTGATCGCGGCCTTGAAATACTTTCGGTTTTCGTTTCATCCCGATCAGGAAGACAACTTATACTTAGCGAAAGAAATTTTTTCATCACAAGAACACCAATACAGAGAAGCAATATGAGCAAATTGAAAGATAAAACGATCCTAATCACCGGCGCGAACGGAGGATTCGGAAGAGAATTGACGAAACAACTTTTGGAAAAGGGAGCCAACGTGATTCTTACGGATCTCAAAGCCCCGAACACGGACGCGGATTTTTATCTGCATAGAAGATGGGACGAAAACGGAAAGAACGGTCACAACCCGAAGTTCGTCGGAAAGATTCTCGGAAGTTTTTCCGGCGATCTTCAAACACAGGAAGGTTGTAAGGACGTATATCAGAATACTCTAAAGCTTTCCTCCAAAGGTGTGGACGTTTTGATCAACAACGCGGGGCTCGCGTTCAAGGGCGGACTTTTGGAAGTTCCCGATAAGAATTGGAATCTGATTCTCGACGTGAATCTTTACGCGCCGATTCATCTGAGTCGTTTGTTCGTTCCGGCGATGCTCGAAAGAAAACAGGGACAGATCGTAAATCTTTCCTCGGTCGCGGGACAGGTCGCTCCGGGTGAATTGATCTTTTATTCGATTTCTAAGTTCGGAATCCGCGCGATGGGGGAAGCGATGGACGCGGATCTTCGCAAAAAAGGAATCGCGGTGACGAACGTGTATCCGTTTTTTGCGGACACCGGAATTCTCAAATCGCAACAGTTCGGAAAACAACAGGACGTTCCCAAGTCGATCGTGGACAGTCCGGTCGCGGTCGTGAAAGCGATCGTTAACGGAATGGAAAAAAGAAAACTGCACGTATTTCCGGGAATCAAATCCAAGACGATCAGTTTCTTCAATCGTATGACTCCGAATATCGTACATAAGATGACGAGTCTAAGCGATCGATTCTGAGAAATTCAAGAGCAAGGTAGTTTAGAATATCGTAATCTTTGCGTTCGTTTCTATGCGCGCGGATCGAATTCCGCGCCCAAATGCAAAGATGTTGCTTAACAAAATCGAAAGGAAAACCGATGATCGCTTTGTATCCCGAAACAAGAAAAACCTCGAAAAGAATCGATGTGGCGTCCCGTTTTAAGACGACCTTCGTTCGAAACGGAAATCTGAATCTTTTTCTGAAATACAATACGACCGCCGAAGAAAGACCGGATCGGGAAACGATTCTTTTCGTTCACGGTTATCCGGACGAACATTCGACTTGGGATCGCCAGCTCGAATTACTTTCGGAAGAATTCAACGTGGGCGCGTTTGATCTGCGTGGCGCGGGAAATTCGAGCAAACCGACGGAACAAAAGGCTTACAACGCTCGGGAGATTTTTCGGGACTTCGAAGCGGTGATCCGATTTTTAGGAAACGGAAAACCGATTCATCTAGTCGCTCACGATTGGGGGGCCTTGTTGTCCTGGGCGTATGTGGGAGATTTAGAATATTCTAAACTGATTCTTTCCTATACCGCGATGGGCGGTCCGCATCCGATACTTGCAAGAAATCTAATGTTCAAATACTTTTTCAGTTTCAATCCGAAGAAGATGTGGTTGGCCCTGCAACAATCCGTCATGTCCTGGTATATCGTGTTTTTTCAGATTCCTTGGTTGCCCGGTTTTTTGATGAGAAAACTCGCGCTTCCGGTTTGGAAATATCTGATGTATGCCGCGGAAATTCCGAAAGAGGATCCGATGCGGGGATTTACAAAAGAACAGATTCTCAAAAGTGCGGTCCATCCCATGAATTTATACAGGGAATTGATCCGGGGAAAAAAGTATCCGACTCCGAAACGGATCGAAGTGCCGGTCCGGGTTTTGATACCCTTAAGAGATATGGCGATCAGCCCGGAATGTTACGATTCTCACCGAGCGGTCTGCGATTCTTTGGAACTTTATCCGGTCGATTCCAATCATTGGATTCAAAAGGAACATCCGGATCTTGTGAGCGACCAAATTCGGGATTTTGTGCTTCGAAACGCGGGATAACCGCGTTTCCATTCTTACTTTGTAAATCGGAAAAGGAGGCCCGGAAAAAAACATAGCCAGAGACAAGCCCGCGCCGATCTTAGTATTTTGGTATACTAGTTAAGAAATTTATTTCACCGCGGTTTTCATGAACTTCAATTCTACTCGAAACCTTTCGACCTTATTCAAACAGATCGTTTCCATTCTTATCTTTTGTCTTTTTTCGTTTTCGTCGTTCGCACAATCCAAGGCGAAGAACGAGGACATTCAAGACGTGGTTCCGTTCGCTCAAGTCAACGCCGATCCGAAAAACGAATCGGTTCCTTTGAACCCTCCGATTTCCTCCAAGGAAGAAAAAGAACCTCCGAGAAGAGTGGATCAAAGAAAGGGAACTTGGAGTTTTCAATGGGGATACAACCGCGATTCTTACACGCAGAGCGATATCAATTTTCGCGGACCCGGATATAACTTCACGTTGAAGGACGTGGTCGCAAAGGATAAACCCGAAAAATTCAATCCTTCCGTTTATCTCAATCCGAGTCTTTGGGAAATTCCCCAGTATAACTTTCGTCTAACGTATTATTTCACAGATAAATTCTTCATCGCCTTCGGTCAGGATCATATGAAATACGTGATGAGTCGCGGACAAGCGTCGAACATCTACGGTTATATCGATCCGCTTGCGATTCAAAGGGCGCATCTTGCGACGTCGTCGGATTCCGCGGTTTATCTTTATCTTTTCCCGGACGCATATAAAAGATTGGAAGGATATCACAACGGAGAAACGATCAACATCACTCCGGACTTTTTAAAGTTCGAACATACGGACGGATTAAATTTTCTTTATATGGATGTGGGGATGATTCAACCTCTTTGGGTTTCGACTAACGGTGAGAATTCGATCAGCTTCGTTTCTTCCGTGGGCGGCGGTCCGATCATTTGTAGAAGCGACGTGCGTCTTTTCGGAGAAGGTAAGAACAATCACTTTCACGCATCCGGTTACGGGGTTTCGGGTTACGTCGCGGGTCGCGCGGATATTTTTCGTTCCGTCTTTTTCGAGCTCGGCGCCAAGGGAGGTTATATCGATCTTCCGAATATATTTACGAACGGACATTCCAAGGATCGGGCGAGTCAAAATTTCGGATTTATGGAGTTGGTGATTTTCGGCGGGGTCAATTTTTAATCCGTCTAAAGGAAGAATGATTCCTTCAAAGAAGATCTTATTTTTTTCAGTCTGCGTCTTTTTCGTTTTGTACGCGGTATTACACGCGGAGAAAAAGGAACTCGGGGAAGAATCGCTCCGCAATTTTTATCGCCAAACGCACGGTATCGAAATCGGACCCGAAAGCGATATCGCTCTTTATCGGGAAGTCTATCGTTGGTTGGGAACTCCTTACAAGGATTTCGGAACCGACGAATCCGGAATCGATTGTTCCGGTTTTACGAGTAAGATTCTTTCCAAGGTCTACGGTTCCCGTCTCAGTGGACCGAGTTATACGATGTTTCCGCGAACCAATCCCGTTTCCAAGGAAGAATTGAAGGAAGGCGATCTTGTTTTCTTTACCATCTACGGGGATAAGATCAGCCATGTCGGAGTTTATCTCAAAGAAAGAAAATTCGTTCATGCTTCCGTAAAAAGAGGGGTTACGATCAATTCTCTCGACGAGGCTTATTATCAAAAATACTACACCGCCTCGGGACGACTTTAAGTTTTTAGAATATTCGATTTTGATTTCGTAACAAATCCGCTTCTTGCGGACGATCGGAAATCCGGTCGATCCGCGTCCGAGATTTATCGCTCTTTCTTCGGATCAAAGCATCATGAAGAACGCCTGACCGACTCCGACAAGAGCCCCTAACGCGGCTCCCACCAAGATCAATAACAACTCGTCTTCCTTAAACACGGTCCGTAAAACGTCTTCGAAATCGGCGGGAGGCAGGGACATCATCTTGTCGGAAAGAGTACATTCAAGGTCGATCGCTTTTTCCACATAATCTTCGATATGAGTCGTGAAGTTTTTGAGATTCTCCGTGATCTTGCGGATGATCTTTTCCTTCATCCGGTTGTATTGATTCGAAGTAAAAGAAAGGGAAAGAGTGGGACGAATGACCGAGGCCATCGTGTCCATCTGTCTTTCGATCGCGTGAACGACCAGATTGAAAACTTCTTCCGAGGCCTTTCCGAAAAACAATTCCTCCAAAATCTTTTCGGAGCTGAGAATCCGCGTCGCGAGCATTCTCGAATATTCTTTGGAAACTTCTTTTTGACGTTTAATGAACAAGCCCTGAAAACGGAAACGGCCTATTCCGATCGGCTCCAAAGGACGAAAGATCAAAAAAAGCGCGAGCCAATTCGTAAGATAACCCACGATGATTCCCTGAACGGGTAAGGTCCAGAGCGCGGGATAAATCAGCCAAATCCCCATTTGGATCAAACCGAGAACGAACCCGAAATAAAAACCCGAAACCTCTATAAAACGGAATTCTTTCGCGCCCACCTTTTGAAACATTTCCACGGTGAGATGAACGTTGTCTCCGGTCATATTACGAATTACTAATCCTCTGATGTCGAAGATTCTTTTGGAATCCTTACGTAGATCCTGAAACACGGTCGGAATGGAGTCCATCGCCTGTCTTTCGATTTCCTTCATCATGGAATTCTTAACTAGATCCGGAATCAGATTCCAAACGAGAGGGTTGAGTTCGTCGGCGACCTCTTTCATCGTTTCGAGAATCGTCTTTTGAATTTCGGGACGAAGATTCTCCTGAATCAGCGTCGGATCGACTTTGCTGAACATCTCTTCCACGTCGATGAGATACGTCGTCACGATGTCGACGGCTTTGCCCGCCATCTTTTCTGCCTTTCTCGGAATGATTCCCTGCCAACCGAGATACGGAGGAATTCCGTAAAACTTCAAAGGATAAAACGTCATCTTCAACGCGACCCAGTTGGTAACCCAACCTACGAACGCGTAAGTGAACGGCATAAGCAATAAGGAGACGATTTCGAAGTTCAAAGCGGACCTAAAAATAAAACACGCGTTATGCGGAATGCTTCGCGATGAATTTTTGAATCAACTCGGTGACAAGTTCCGGTTTTTCCCTATGAACCCAGTGGTTGGAATCCAATTTATGAATTTCGATCTTATCGACGTAATCGTATGAATTTTCGTAAACTTCCGGCAACACGATAAAGTCCTTTTGAGGAATGATCAACTGTACGGGAACCTTTATGTTGGAAGGGGCGGAGATCACCGTTCTTCCGAACAACAATTCCCGAAACAGATTGATCGGAGCCATCGTGGCGCCGTAAATATCGTTTCTAGAAACCTTTCGAAGAGAATCCTTTTTGGGAACTCCTCCCAAGTCCATGATCAATTTGTAAATCGATTCTCCGAAGTTCTGCCAGATGAATTCGGGCAACATCGGAATCTGAAAAAACCAGATATACCAGGAACGAAAACCCTGATCGATCACCTTTCTCCAGTTTTCGAGCTTGAGACTGAACAGATCGTCGATCATTCGTTTTCCCGCAAGCCAAGGATGCGGACCGGAGATCGCGGTAAAAGATTTTATAGATCCTGAATATTCTGGATCGCTAATGAACAACCAACCGAGCGCCGCTCCCCAGTCGTGTCCGACCAGATGAACCTTCTTATCCTTGGAAAGAAATCGGATCGCTTCCGCAAGATCGGGAAGAATCGCCGCGTAGTTGTACTCGGATTGTTCCAAAGGTTTGGAGGAACGGCCGAAACCCCGAAGATCGATCGCGCCGACTCGATATTGATCCTTTAGGGAATCGACTTGAAGGTCCCAGGTTTTATGAGTATCGGGATAACCGTGTACGAAAAGGATCGCGTCCTTGGAATCCGTTTCCGAATAGGAGAGAAACAATTTTACTCTTTGATTTTCTAGGTATGTGTATTTCAAAATCTCTGCTCCCGCACGCGCATCGAAAAATAGGAAAACGTCCAACAAGAATCGTTGAAAGCTTCAAATTTTCCAGTCTTTTTACGAACTCTTCGTTTGTTCTGATTGGATTTTGATACGGATTC
The DNA here is from genome assembly GCF_000243735.2 of Leptospira kmetyi serovar Malaysia str. Bejo-Iso9. Taxonomy (NCBI): domain Bacteria; kingdom Pseudomonadati; phylum Spirochaetota; class Leptospiria; order Leptospirales; family Leptospiraceae; genus Leptospira; species Leptospira kmetyi. The sequence goes on from NZ_AHMP02000003.1 coordinate 3,776,158, forward strand.
TATATTCTGGTTCCATGTCAGAAAAACGAACCGAGGAATCCAATTCGCTTAACGATTCCGGAAATCCGATGGTGATGTTTCGCAATCGACTTTTAAGAATGTCCAAACACTGGAGAAAGTGGGCGCGTAAAAGAAGGATAGAATGTTTTCGGATCTACGATCGGGACATACCTCAGGTTCCCGTAAGCGTGGATTTATACGGACCTTATTGCCAGATTTCGGCGTATAAAAACAGTTATGAAATTTCGGATGAAGAAAGAGAAAGCGAGAATGCGGAGATCGGCAAAATCGTTTCCGAGGTTTTGGACTTAAACGCGGATCGGATCTTTTGGAAAAAGAGAGAACCGAAAAAAGGAAAGGAACAATACGAAAAACAATCCGAACAAGCCGAGCTTATGGAAGTAGGGGAGAACGGACTTCGTTTTTACGTGAACTTATCCGATTATCTCGACACCGGACTTTTTTTGGATCATAGAATCACGAGGGACCTCGTTCGAAAGGAATCGAAAGGCAAAAAATTTCTCAACTTGTTTTCTTATACGGGATCGTTTACCGTCTACGCGGCGTCAGGCGGAGCGGTAAAAAGTCTGAGCGTGGATCTTTCCAACACGTATTCGGAATGGGCCGAAGAGAATCTGAAACTCAACGGATTTTCCCTCTCCAAACATCGTCTTCTCCGAGCCGACGCGATGGAATGGCTTCACACCGAAAGAAAGGAAGCCGATCACGAAAGATACGATTTGATCGTTGTCGATCCTCCCACGTTTTCGAACAGCAAAAAGATGACGGACGTATTCGACATACAAAGGGATCACGTGGAAATATTAAATATTCTTTATAGAGACTTCGCGCTACCGGGAGCAGTTCTTTATTTTTCCACCAACTTTAGAAAATTCGAATTTCAAGAGAAGTCGATTCTTTGGGACAATATCAAGGACATTTCAAAAACTACGATTCCGGACGATTTTCGAAACGAGAAGATTCATTATTGCTGGAGAATGGAAAAGCCGAACTGAATCGTTTCCTTGTATTCTTCACTGCGACGTCGTTTCGCTTAATAAAACGATAACGGTTTCCTAAACTTTGTAAGCCGCAATCGATCGACGCGTTTCTTCTTCAAACGAGAATATTCTTGGAACGGAAAAGAAATCCCTGCACCAACGGAAATCTCATCTCGGCGGCGATCAAAAGGTCCTCTTGCGTTTCGATTCCTTCCAAAATACACTGGATGTTCGATTCTCTCGCAAAATCCAAAAATCCCCAAGCGATATTCTTATACGATTCCTTCGTTTTAAAAAGATGAAGCCAGTGTTTATCGAATTTAATAAATTTAGAATATTCTAAAAAATCGAAACAGAATAGGTTTCGTTTCCCGCCCATGTCGTCGAGCGCGATCGGAACGTTCGAATTCTTTAACGCATTCAAACAAAAACGGGTTTCTTCGATCCAAGTGGAATCCGTGTTTTCTATGATTTCACAAACGATATTCTTCTTTTTGCCCAAAAGTTCGTTCCAAGAATTAGCTTGTGTTTCGTTTTTACAAACGTGCGGATCCAAATTTAGAAATAAATTCTTCCCTTTGGGACGATTTTCGATTTGAAACCGTTTTAGATTGGTTTCGAACTCGAAAAACAAATCCGCATCCTTGTGCAATTCCTGAAAGACGAACTCGGGAGAAATTCTTTGCCCTTCGATATAAAAACGGGCGAGAGCCTCGTATCCGAAAATTTTTCCCGTGTCCAAGGAAAGAATGGGTTCGTATTCGGTGTGAAAATTTTTCGTCTGCAAGATTACGGAAAGAGTTTTTAAAAGATCCACTCCGTCGATTTGCGCGTGCGCGGAAGTTTCGCTTTTTTTCGGAGGAACGGAAAACGCCGGATCGGTTTCCAGTTCGGAGATGATTTCTTTTGCCGTTTCGTGTTTCGCATTCAAAGTGAAAAGATTTCGAACGAGTCCTTCGTTCAAAAACGATTCCGAAAGCACCAAATCAGTATTAGGCGAGAAATCCATAATTTCTTTCATATGCGGTGCCTCTTTTTTTCCACGGTACGAAGACGGATAAAAAAGTCAATATAAATGAGAATGAAACTCAATATCATAAATTTAAAAAGAACGGCTCAAATCGCCAAACGGATAGGGTTTGACGAAATTCACTTTCGATTTTGGGAAAACGAAATCGGATTCAAGATCGTTTTTTTGTAACTAGGATTTGTTTTTTGCAATTTACTCGATCGTAAGGAAATAAGATTCTTCCAAAGTCTTCTTATGAAATATTTCGTTTTGATTCCGCGTCTTTTGTTCGTGATCGGATTTTTAGTTTCCGTTTTTCATTCTTCCCTGAACGCGGAACCGAACGATTCCGAGTTGTCCTTGATCGCGGATTCGCAAAAGGAACTCCGCAATCGGAAACGTTTTTACTTGGGAGGTTTCGGAATCAACGAACTCTCTTGGTTTCAAACGGGATACAACATCAACGAAAAATTCTCCGTTTCCTTTCTCGCACATCAAAGACATAGGGCCGATCATTTCGATTTGGATCGAACCGGCTATCAGCCCGGCGCGGTCGCATTCTCCTTGCAAAATAAGGAATATACTCAGAACCAATATACGATCGCCCTCGAATGGTTTCCGTTTTCGATTCCTTATTATCTAAGCCTCGGAGTCGGTCAGGAATTTTATTTCCAACGAGATCGTAAGAACGAGTTCTGGGTCTATTCGGACGGAAGCGCGGACGGTAAGAGTTGGTCTTATTCGATTTCCAACAAACGCGCGTTTGTTTCTCCGGGAGCGGGGATACGTTATGTGTTCTCTTCCGGAATTTTTTTAAACGGAGGCTTTAACGTGCTTCTGTTTACGAACAGTTCCGCTCACGTTCAAAGGGAGAGTGTTCTTTTTTACAATCAAAAACCGGACCCGGCGATCTTGGAAAGAATTTGGAAAGACGGTAAGGATCAGGAACTCGATCGTGCAAAGGGAATCGGAGTCCAGTTGTTTTTATCGGCGGGTATCTCGATTTGATAAACGAAGTCGTTCGGATTCTGCGGGCGACTATTTATTATAAATAGAAAATATTCTAAATATTAGATCTATTATCTTAGATATTAACCGAAAGTCTATAGCCGACTCCGGGTTCCGTCAACAACAAGGACGGATTGGACGGATCGGATTCTATCTTTTTTCTCAAACTCGCGACGTGAACCCTAAGAGGTCCCGATTCGTTTCTGGCAAGCGGTCCCCAAACGTGACGTATGATCTGTTCCTGCGTCAGAACCTTTCCCGCGTGTTGAATCAATAAGGATAAAAAAGAATATTCGATCGGAGTCAAATGTACGGTTTCACCCGATACTTGAACGTTTCTACTCGATAAGTCCACGTATAAATTTCCGGAGACGAAGATCGGCGAACCGGCTTCCTGGGATTTGTTTCTCAGAGCGACTCGGATTCTCGCGAGCAACTCTCCCATACTAAACGGTTTTATAATATAGTCGTCGGCTCCTCCGTCCAACAGGGAAATTTTTTCCGCATCGGAGGATAACACCGATAAGACGATCACGGGAGTTTCGCTCCAGGTTCGGATTTCGCGTAACGCTTCGATTCCGTTTCCGTCCGGAAATTGCAAATCCAAGAGAATCACGTCCGGAGATTCGTTTGCGGCTTTGAGAACGGTTTCGCGAATCGTTCCGGATTCGATCACGTCGTAATGCGAGGCGCTCAAACTGATTCGAATCATCTTACGGATTCGATCATCGTCGTCCGCGACCAAAATTTTCGGATTCATCGGATCAACCGGGCTTTACGGGAATCTCTATACAAAATCTGGCTCCTCCTTCCTTTCTATTTTCCGCGATCAAGGTTCCTCCGTGCGTTTCCACGATGGACTTGCTGATGGAAAGTCCGAGCCCGCTTCCCACATGAGATTGATTCTTACTTCTATAAAATTTCTCGAAGATTTTTTCAAGTTCTTCCTCGGGGATTCCGGGTCCGTTGTCCTCCACGAAGTATTGCATTTTATCTTTTTTGCATATAAGTTCTATGGATACGGGAGAACCTTCGGGAGAAATTTGAACCGCGTTGAATACGACGTTAAAAAGCGCCTGTTCCATCAAAGTAAAATCCATCCAAGTCGGAATCGGATTCTCCGGCAATCGGATCACACAACGACTGTTTTTTACGGTTTGTCTGAGTCGTCGAACGACGACGTGAACGAGATCGGAAGGATCGTGCCAGTCCATTCTCAACTTTAAAAAGCCCGATTCGTATCGGCTCATGTCCAAAAGATTTCCGAGTAGAAGGTTGAGGATCATACTGCTTTCGTTGATTTCGTTTAACAATTCGTTGCGCGCTTCTTCCGCCGCTCCGATTTCCGGTTCCATCAAAGCGGTCACCGCTCCTCGGATCGTGGACAGAGGAGTTTTGAGTTCGTGCGAAAGCGAATTGAAGATGATCGTGTATAACCTTTCGGATTGATTGGCCAAGTATCTCGTTCTCGTTTCTTCGGATAACAATTCTCTTTCGAGTGCGAGTGCGATTTGATTTCCCATCGTGAGCAAAAGATTTTCCTGATCCAAGTTGAGTCTTTCGCCGAGGACGATTCCGACGACTCCTATGATTTTTCCGGGGGCGACCATCGGGAAATACGTTCCCGAAGACAAGGGAAGAGTGTCCGTAAATTTTCCCGCCGGAGTTTTGTTTTTATAAACCCAGTTTGCGACCGCGGTTTCTTTCGCGTCCGGAAAAAAATTTCCCGCTCGGGAGGAATTGGAATCGATGCTTCCCTGATTTTCCAAGAGGATCGTTACGTCGGTTTGAAAAACCTTTTTTAAATTCTCCGCTCCGATTTCGGAAATCTGCCGGATTTCCCGCGCGTGCCCCAGTTCTTTGGAAAGATCGTACAACGTTGTTAAACGAAGTTCCCGGTTGACCAATGTTTTTTCCTTTTGTCTCAAACGAGAAGTGACGTTGCCTATGATGATCGATATGAACAAAAAGGAACCGAACATCAAAACGTCTTCCAGCTTTTCGATAAAAAAAGTGTATCTCGGCGGGATGAATAAAAAATCCCAAAAGATTCCGGATAACAAACCCGCGAGAATGGTGGGCCCTTTGGAAAAAAAGGAACCGATCGCCGAAACGAAAAAGAGATATAAAAACGAGATACTCCAATAACCAGTGATCGGTTCCAAAAAGAGACTTAGCGAAGTGGCCAAAAGAATCAATGCGAAAGAAGCTACGTATTGTTTTCCGCCGGACGAGGTTCTTAAAAAACGATCGAGAATCGATTCTTCGCCGAGGTCGCGCCGTTGATCGTAAGGAACGAGACAAAGTTCGAAGTTGGTGCTCGTTCTGGAAAGTTTGGAAACCGTGGAGTTCCATCGGTTCCACCAGGATTGATTCCGTTTTGCTAATACGACACGCGTTATGTTTTTTTGTTCCGCGATTCTGAGGATGGATTCGACGAGGTCTTCGTCCGCCGTGTAAAGAATTTCAGAACCGAGTTCCCTCGCAAAGTTCAGATTCTTTTCCAATTGACTTACGTTTTCTTTGGAAAGATTCTCCCTTGTCTGATTGTAGATCGCAAACAGTTCCCCGTTTCGTTCGTATGCGAGACGTTTCGCATAACGTAATAACGAATAAGAATCGGAGCTCGCGTTGATCGCTACGAGAATTTTTTCCCTGAATTTCGTGGAATCGGGCGCGCTATTGACGTGTCTCGCCGTGTAGTTGAGAGCGGTTTCACGAAGAAAGGAAAGATTTTCCTTTTTGAAAAAATGATCTCCCGCGAGATCGGCCTTTTCCGCAACGTAGACCTTGCCTTCCTGCAATCTTTTTCTGAGATCGTCCGGGGAAAGATCGATCAATAGGATTTCGTCCGCCATGTCCAAAACGGAATCGGGAATGGTTTCCCTGATTTTTACGAGCGCGCTTTTTTCAACGGCTTCCACTTGACTTTCCAAATGTTGAACATTCAAAGTCGTGAATACGTTTATGCTGTGGTTGAGAATTTCGATTACGTCCTGATAACGCTTAACGTGTCTACTTCCCGGAATGTTGGTGTGCGCGAACTCGTCCACCAAAACGACTTCGGGTTTTCGTTTGAGAATGGAGTCTATGTCCATCTCTTCGAATTCGATTCCTCTGTGTTGCAGTTTTTTTCGGGGAAGTATTTCAAGTCCTTCGAGAAGTTCTTCCGTTTCCTTGCGCCCGTGTGTTTCGATATAACCGACCACGACGTCTACGCCTTCTTTTTTTAAAGCGCGCGCGGCGTTTAACATCGCGTAGGTTTTTCCCACACCCGCGACCATCCCGAAAAAAACTTTCAGCTTTCCGGAAACTTCTTTCTTTTCCTCTTCTTGAATCTTACGAAGAAGTTCGTCCGGGTCCAAACGCGATTTTTCGTTCCAGTCGGTCATTCTTTGATGGTTCCGAATTCGCTGTCCAATTTCAAGTTCAATCGTAAAACGTTGATTCGATTCTCGCCGATATAGCCGAAGGAGGGTTTTTCGATCGATTCTTCCACGATTTTTTTAAACCGAAGAACTTGTTCGGGGGTAAGTTTTCTCGCCGCCACGACACGATCCATTTGAAAGAGAACCGCATCCAAGCTGAGATGAGGATCCAATCCCGAGCCCGAGGCGAACAACAGATCGGGAGGAACGCTCGTTCGATTGGGATGTGCCGCAAGAAGGAATTTTTTTCTTTCCTCGACTTTATTTTTGAGAGAGGCGCTGGTTACGCTCAGGTTCGAAGCCCCCGAGGGAAGCGCGGAATAATCCGAAGCCGAAGGTCTGGACCAAATATATTCGTTTTTTGTAAACTTTTGTGCGATCCATTCCGAGCCGACGATTTTCTCGCCGATACGGATTAGACTTCCGTTCGAACGGGAAGGGAAAAGACGTTCTGCGAATCCGGTGATTACGATCGGATAAAAAATTCCCGTAAGGAACGTAAGAACGAGTAAGGTTCTGATTGCGATCGATGCATTTTTTAACATTAGATTCTCCTTAAGCGATTCCCAACAAAACCAAGGCAGTGTCGATCAGTTTGATTCCGAGAAAAGGGGTGACGATCCCGCCTAAACCGAAGATCGTCAGATTTCGTTTTAATATTTTGTCCGCTCCCAGAGGTTTATAGGCTACTCCCTTTAACGCCAAAGGAATCAACGCGGGAATCACGAGCGCGTTGAAGATCACGGCGCTGAGCACCGCGCTTTGGGGAGATCCAAGTCGCATTAAATTGAGAACGGATAACGGACCGTCCGTTTCGCCTAACGCGTAGAAAGTTCCGAATAGGGCGGGTAGAATCGCGAAATACTTTGCGACGTCGTTCGCGATGCTAAAGGTGGTCAGGGCTCCTCTCGTCATCAAAAGTTGTTTTCCGATTTCCACGATCTCGATGAGTTTGCTCGGATTGCTGTCGAGATCGATCATGTTTCCGGCTTCTCTTGCGGTTTGGGTTCCGGTGTTCATCGCTACGCCGACGTCCGATTGTGCGAGAGCGGGCGCGTCGTTCGTTCCGTCTCCGATCATCGCGACGAGATAACCCTTTCCTTGTTGTTCCCGAATTTTTTTGAGTTTGGTTTCGGGAGTCGCTTCCGCAAGAAAGTCGTCCACTCCGGCTTCGGCGGCGATCGCGGCGGCGGTGAGTTGATTGTCTCCCGTGATCATCACGGTTCGAATTCCCATCTTACGCAAACTTGCGAATCGTTCCTTGAGACCTCCCTTTACGATGTCCTTGAGTTCGATAACTCCGAGAAGTTTGCTGTCTTCGGCGACAAGGATCGGCGTACTTCCTTTCTGGGCGATCTTTTGGATTACGTCTTCCATCTCCGGTGAAATTTTTTGACTGAAGTTGTAGAGATAGATTCGAATCGCGTCGCCCGCTCCTTTTCGGATTCTTCGGATCACTCTTCCCTGTTTTTTTAAATCGACTCCGCTCATCTTCGTCGATGCGCTGAACGGAATAAATTCTCCTTCCATCTCGGAAAGATTTCTTTCCCTGAATCCGAATTTCTCTTTTGCTAATACGACAATGGATCTTCCTTCGGGAGTTTCGTCCGCGAGAGAGGAAAGTTGCGCGACGTCGGCCAGATATTTTTCGTCGACTCCGCTTGCGGGATAGAATGCTCTCGCTTCGCGGTTGCCTAACGTGATCGTTCCGGTTTTGTCCAAAAGAAGAATGTCGATATCTCCTGCGGCTTCGATCGCCTTTCCGCTTTTCGAGATTACGTTAAACCGAATTAAACGTTCCATGCCGGAAATTCCGATCGCGGAAAGTAAACCGGCGATCGTGGTCGGGATCAAACATACGAGGAGCGAGATCAGAATCGGAATCGGAAGATTGGCGTGTTGACCTCCTTCTTTTGCGACGAACTCCGCAAAGAGGGGAAGGCTGATCACAGCGATCAAAAACACGAACGATAAACCGGACAACAACATCGTAAGAGCGATTTCGTTCGGAGTTTTTTGACGTTTGGCTCCTTCCACAAGCGCGATCATCTTATCCAAGAACGTGTTTCCTTGTTCGGCGGTGATGCGGATCGTGATCTTGTCGCTTAACACTCTGGTTCCGCCGGTCACCGCGCTACGATCTCCTCCGCTTTCCCGGACGACCGGGGCCGATTCTCCCGTAATCGCGGATTCGTCCACGCTTGCGATTCCGTCGATGATTTCTCCGTCGCCCGGAATCGAATCTCCCGCTTCGCAGATAACTATATCACCGATTCTTAATGTAGTTCCCGGAACTGGAGAAATGTCCCCTCCGATCAGTTTTTTGGCGATAATATTCGTTCTCGTTTTTTTAAGACTGTCCGTTCTCGCCTTTCCTCTTCCTTCGGCGATCGCTTCCGCAAAGTTCGCAAAAAGAACGGTGAACCAAAGCCAAAGACCGATCTGAAGATTAAAGGAAGAATAGACTCCTCCGTATAAATCCTTGAAGAAGATCCAAGAGGTGAATAACGCGCCCAGAAAAACGATGAACATCACCGGATTCTTTGCCTGGGAACGGAAGCTCAATTTTTTTAAGGATTGGATCGCGGCTTCCTGAAAAACTCCGGATTCTAAAAATACTTTCGATTTGCGGCTCATCCGATTCTCCTTAAAACGTTTTGCCTTGTAACATTAGAAAATGCTCAAGTATCGGTCCGATGGTCAGAACGGGAAAAAACGTCAGCGCGCCGACGATTACGATCACCGAAAGAAGAAGGACGTAGAACGTTCCGCCTTCCACGGAAAACGCTCCTTCGGACGAAACCTCGGATCTTTTTTTATCTGCCGAGCTCCCCGCGATTGCGAGCACGGGAAGAATCACTCCGAATCTTCCGAGAATCATCGCCAATCCTATTAGAATATTATAATACGGTGTGTTTACGTTCAACCCCGCAAAGGCGCTTCCGTTGTTTCCCGCGCCGGAGGAAAACGCGTATAGAATTTCCGAAAGACCGTGCGGTCCCCGGTTTGAAAGAGAAGAGGTTCCTTCCGGCAAACTCACGGAGATCGCGGTAAAAAGAAGAATGACCGTGGACGGCAAAAGAATTCCGAGGATCGACATTTGAATCTCTCTTTTCTCGATTTTTTTGCCGAGGTATTCGGGGCTTCGACCCACCATGATTCCGCTTAAAAAGACGGTAAGAAGAACGAACAGAATCATTCCGTACATCCCCGCGCCGACTCCTCCGAAGATAACTTCTCCTAATTGTATATTCAAAATTTCTACTAAACCTCCGATCGGAGAAAAACTGTCGTGCATCGCGTTGACCGATCCGTTAGACGCCACCGTGGTCGCCGCGCCCCAGATCGAACTGTTTAAGATTCCGAAACGCACTTCCTTTCCTTCCCAAAAACCGAACGAGTTTGAGATCGGATTGAAAGAGGATTCGGAAAACCAAATCGCGAGAAGCCCGAAAGAAAAGATCGAAAACATAACGCAGAAGATCACCCATGCGTGTTTGAGATTTCCCACGATTCTTCCGTATAAAAAAACGCAGGCTCCGGGCAAGAGTAGAATGGAGATCATCTGCAAGAAGTTGGAGATTGGAGTCGGGTTTTCGAAAGGATGCGCGCTGTTGACTCCGAAAAATCCTCCTCCGTTTGTTCCGAGTTGTTTGATCGCGATCTGCGAGGCCGCCGGTCCCAGGGGAAGAATTTGAACGTTTCCTTCCAAGGTCGTCGTCGTGATCGAATCCGAAAACGTTTGAACGACTCCCGTCCCCGCAAGCAACAACGCGAGAATAAAAGATAAAGGAAATAGAATATAAAGAATTCCGCGAATCAGATCCTTCCAAAAGTTTCCGAGTTCTCCGTTCGAGTTGGCGCGGAATCCTCTTGCAAGAACGAGCAAAACACAAAGACCCGTTGCCGCGCTGACAAAATTCTGAGTCGTCAAACCCACGCTTTGGGAAAAATAGCTAAGAGAAACTTCTCCGCTGTATGCCTGCCAATTCGTATTGGTCGTAAAGCTGGCCGCGGTATTCAAGGCGAGATAAGGATCGAGTCCCGGAAAGTTCCCCGAATTCAACGGAAGAATATTCTGAAAAAATAATATACTAAAAAGAAGAATAAAGCCGAAAAGATTGAATAAGATTAGGGAAATCGTATATTCTTTCCAGTTCATGTTTTTGTTCGGATCGACGCCGCAGATTCCGTAAAGAATCGATTCGAATCGAAGCGTCGTGGACGAGGTGAAAACCCAATACAAATACGTCCCCAACAAGGGAGAAAGCAGGACGATCGTAAAAAGAAAGATCGAAAGTTGAATCCATTCCGTGGCCATACTATTTCCTTAGAACCGTTCCGGTTTGAAGATGGAATACGCAAGATAAACGAGACACAAACCGCTCAAAGAAAGGGCGGCCATAGTTTCTAAATTCATAATATTTTGATTCCCGAATCCGACGCGTATGCGTCTTTTTTGATACTCAAAGTAAACCACGGATTGCGGATCGAGTCAAGATCGCGTCGGTTAAACAAGACCGAAACGAAGTTAAGAAGTTGTTAAGTCGATTAGAGGATTTCTACGGAAAGAAAGGTGATGTCGTCTTGCGCTTGTTGACCGGAAAGAAAGGATTGAACGTCCGCAAAAACAGATTTGACCATCTCGGGTACGGGTTTGGAGGATTCCTTGAGTAAGGATTCCAAAAGTCTGTCTTCGCCGAATTCTTCCTCGAAGGAATTGAATTCCTCAACGATTCCGTCCGAAAAGAAAAACAACTTATCCCCTTTTGCGATTTCCAAAAACTGAGAATGATATTTCACTTTTTCCGAAATTCCGATGATCGGTCCGCTTTTGGACAATCTTGTGATCGTGGTTCCGGAAAGAAAAAATTGATCCGGATGTCCCGCGGCCGAGTAGGAAAGGGTTCCTTCTTCGGTGTCCACGTCCGCGATGAGGCAGCTAAAGAAGGATTTGATCGCGCTGTATTTCGCGATGATCTCTTTGTTCAGTTCGGCGATCACTTCTCCCGGAGGAAGATCGAGATACTTTAAACTTTCGTATTCAGATTTGATCAACATGGTGACTAACGCGGCTTGGACCCCGTGACCGGTCGCGTCCGCCAAAAAGATTCTTACCTTGCCGGGGGAAATCTCCGCGTAATCGTAGATGTCGCCTCCGACCTCGTTCATCGGAATATATTTCGTGAGAACATAAATGCCGCCTAACGTGGCTTCCGGCTTGGGGAGAATTCTATCCTGAATCTTCTGTGCGTAGAGTAGGTCTCTTTGAATCAGGTTGATCGTGTTGTTGAGTTCGGAGGTTCTTTCCACGACCTTCTCTTCGAGTTCCGCGTACAGGTTCGCGTTTTCGATCGAGATTGCGGCTTGTCCCGCGATCAGTTCCAGGGTTTGAATCCTGTTTTCGGTGAACACTCCCTTGACCAATTGGTTTTCGAGATAAAGAACTCCCTTCAATCCTCCCGCGTGGACCAGAGGAATACAAATCACGGACTGAGGTCTTTTTTCCTTGATGTATTGATCCGTAAAATCCTTGATCGAGGAAGAATCGAAACCGCTCGTCGAGATCATCTTGCCCGTTCTAAAAACGTAGTTCAGATAAGAAACCGGATATTGCGTTTCGTCAAGCTCGGGAAGATTTTCGACGACGATCCCCGTGTCTCCGCTTTGACCCGCGAGAAAGACCATTAGATTTTTATTATGTAAATGGAAATAGATCGCGCGGGTCGCTCCCGCAGTTTCCATCGCGATCTGGATCAGCTTCTTCAAAAGATTGTCCAGAACGATCTCGCCGGAAAGAAGATTATACGTTTTTAATATGATTTCCTGATCGAGATCTGGAGTTTGGTTTTGGAGTTTTCTGCCCATCGCTTCGGGAGAAAGGGAAAGATTGAGTCGATTGGAAAAACGATTCTCCAGTTCGGCTACTTTTACGGAAGCCCCCCATCTCGAATAAAAATCGATCGAGTTTTGGATGTAATGATTTCCAAGGGAGAAGTTTCCGATTTTATAATGAAACTTCGCTGCGATTTCGCAGGACAAGGCTTGAAAAGCGACGAATCCGGATTCTTGAAACAGTTTGATCGCCTTTTCGTAACCGGCGATCGTTTCGGAGATTTTTCCTTTGACTCGTTCCTTTTCCGCAAGGAGAAGTTCCAAAAGTCCCATGAAGTTTTCGGGACAATCCTTGCTCCATTTTTCGAAATGGGAAAGAACCAACTTTAGTTTTTTTGAATATACGATTCTTTCCGAAAAGGAAAATTCGTGGAAGTTGGAAAGAATGGAAAGTCCGTAATAAAACCAAAATTCGGCGAACGGAATCAAACCGAACGCGTTCTGAATCAGCTTCTCGCCTTTTTTACCCGCTTCCAAAGCCTTTAGGAATTGTCCCGAGAAGTAATAGAGTTTGGTTAAGTCGTGATAATAATAAGAAAGCGCGGTGTAATTCTTATCTTCCAAAATTCTTTTTTCGAACTCTTCGGATTGAAATTCGGAATCGTTCAACGAATCGGAAGAGGAGGTTTTCCCCGCGAGAGCTTTGATGAATTGATGAGAACTTTTTGCGATCGTAAACGCGAAGTCGTCCCTCGTCGCCGTAAAGTATCGGCTCGCGTTGTCGACGTCGGTTAATAATTCGTCGATCGGATACGAAGCGAAGATTTTTTTCTGCATCTTGGCTTGTATGCTGAATCCCGCGTAAAAAATATCCCCGTTCTGCAACGCTCCGTTGTGAACGTCGTCCAACAATCCTATGTCGAGGGTGATCAATCGTTTCCAATGACAGAGATACGCGGCGTAGACGTATTGAATCTTCCACTTAACGAGATCGAAGGGGATCTTTTCGTTGAGATCCATCGCCAATTTCGAATAACGAACCGCTTGATCCAAATCTTTGAGGGCTTGGTTTACGATCATTCCGTAACCGCTATAAGCGATCGGACTGCTTCTGGAAACTCCCTTGGTCAAAGATGTATTAAACATCTTTAATACGATCAGCGCGAAAAGATTCTGATTGTATGTGAACGCAGAAGGTCCGAGATCCGCAAAAAGATCGATCAAGGCCTGGTATTCCGGTTCTCCATTCTCCTTGATATGAACGAGTTCCGGGTCCGATTTTCCTTTGGATAAAATCAAAGAAAGAAAAAGTTCCTTAAAAAGAACGGCGGTGACGCGAAGCGGAGAGGACGGAATCCGGATCTTAAAGCGTTTCATCGCGCGTAATCCGGCCAACACCGCGCTTTCCACCTTGTTCATCTTGGAATAAAGACGAACCTGGATCGCGTCGGCGCGTATGTATTGCAGATCTGGAAGATTCAAATTTTCTAATGATTCCAAAAGTTGCATCGTTCTTTCGTAATTGTTCAGAAGATATTCGGTTTCCGCCGTTTCCAAAATCACGTTCGAATACAACTCGAGGTCTTTGACGAGCGCTTCCTGATCGAGGGAATTTAATGCGAAGTTGAGATATTGAAGAGAACTTTCGTAAGAACCCGAACTTTTCGCCTGAAGGCCGGCCTTGTAGTTGAGCATGGTGAGATTCTTGCGAAGCGCGTCCTCTTCGATAGAATCCAACGCCTGGTTGAGGTGATTCGTGATCTGAAACAAAACCCGGTTTTTCGGATGAGGACCGTGTAACGTCAACAATACGATCCCGACTTTTTTATGAAAGTCCTTGCGTTTCCATTCTTCCAAAAGACTGTAAGCCGCTTGTTGAACCCGGTCGTGCGAAAATCCGAAGGCCTGTTCCGAAGAAACGCTTTCTTCGAAAAGGGAATGATCCTGATTGTGCGACGGGGTCAAAAGACCTTCTCGAACGGCCTCCCAGAGAATCTGATTGAGTTTTGCAGTATCAAAAAAACGTAATTTAGAAATGAATCCCGAAGTGAATCTTTCTCCGAGGCAGGAACAAACGCCTAAGAGTTCCTGAACGCCGGGGGAAAGTTCTCGGATTCTCTGACACAAAAGATCGATCACGTTATCCGCAACCGGAAGCTGTGAAACTTTTTCAAGATCCCATTTCCAGAGTTTGAATTCGAATTCGTAGGAGATCGAGTTCGTTTTTTCGGAAGCGCGCAGAAGTTGAACCACGGCAAAAGGGTTGCCCAACGTTTTTTTATGGAGAATGGATGCGACCGAATGAATCTCTTCCTGAGGTCCGGGGGCCAAGTCCTGAAGCATTCTATAAATACTTTCCTCGTCGAGAGGATCGATCGTGATCTGACTTCTCGGAACCTTGTTGCTTTCGATAGATTCCAAAACCCTGGAGAACGGACTCGAAGGTTCGATCGCCTCGGGTCGAAAGGAAAGAATACATAAGAAATTCTTAATTTTCGAATATATCAAAAACGTTTCGATCAGTTTTAAACTCGCCGGATCGGCCCATTGCAAATCGTCCATATAAAGAACGAGAGGACGGCTGAGTTCCGAGATCGCGCGGATAAAGTTGCGCAGAGTGAAGTAAAAACGGTTTCGATTTTCGTCGGGCGGAAGTTCCGCGAGTTCGGGTTGAGGACCGATGATGAATTCCAACTCGGGAATCTGATTCAAAAGAATTCTTCCGTTGGCTCCCGTGTATTGCAGAATCAGTCTTTTGAATTCTCGGATGTCCTTTTCCTGTTTGGAAAGAAAGATGGAAACCAAATCCCGAAGAGAATGAATCAGTCCTCCGAACGGAACCGAGGTTTCATATTGGTCGAACTTTCCCTGAACTACGATTCCGCCCCTTTCCGAAATGCTCTTTAAGAAGGATTTGGCGAGCGCGGATTTTCCGGAGCCCGAATCGCCCGTGATAAAAACCAAACCGGTTTCTCCGCGGAAAACCTTATCCAAAGAGGATTCGAGCACCGCTTTTTCCCTGTCTCTTCCGTAGAGCGCGGAAGGATCGAACGTAAGTTCGGGAATATCCCTCGAACCGGGAACGAACGCGGAATTCTTTTCTCCGTTTTGAAAATCCCGAAGACAAAGTTCCAAGTCGTATATCAAACCGTTAATGGACGCATAACGTTGTTCCGGATCTTTTTCGAGTAACTTCGATATTACGAGCGAAATGGAAACCGGCAATTCTTCCCGAACGGTATGAACCGGGGCCGGTCTTCTCGCGAGATGCGCGTGTAAAATTTCGTTTCTATCCTTGGAGACGAAGGGAAGAGTTCCGGTAATCATCTGATAAAAGATGATCCCTAAGGAATAAAAGTCCGTACGAAGATCCAAAACTCTGGAAAGTCTTCCGGTCAACTCGGGCGGAATGTAGGAAAGAATTTCGGCGGAAAGATCCGGGGTAATGGAGGGTGACGTGTCCTTGCCCGAAAAAGTGGCGGATGAGAAATCCGTAATTCTTGCGACTCCGGTGTCCGGTTGAATCCAAATGTTTCCGGGACGAAGCGCTTGGTGAAGAATTCTCTTTTCGTGAATTTCCTTGAGAGCGAGAGATATACTCATGGCAATCTCAAAAAATTTCTCAACAGAATTAACACCATTTGGAAACATTCTCGCGAGAGGAACGGAACCGCAGTCCTCGATGACGAGAACGGGCATGTCCTCGTGTCGAATTAATTCCAAGGAATTCTGAATTCGAGGTCCTTTAGCAAAACTAGAAATTCTAAAGTCGTGATGAATCTTCTGGATATCTTTGCGAGAAGGGTTTTTTTGACGAAGAAGTTTGAGAAGAACGTGCTTCCCCGATCTTTGATCCAGAGATCTATATATCAGAAACTGATGATCTATGGAGAAGGATTCAAACGTTTCAAAGCCGGGGAGTTCCATCCTGGAAGAACTGTGATATTCTCCCTAGGATTAAAATCAAAAAGAAAAAAATCCCTTTCGGAAATTCAGAGAAAACATTGGGCCGCTTCGATGCCGCTTACGACGGTGCTTTCGACACAACCGGCGTTCAGCACCGAGTTTTGAATCCAATCTCCCGTGATTACAAGATTGGAATATCCGTTAGCGCCCGCGGGAAGCCTATATTTCGTTGAACCTTTCACCGATAAGACATATCTTTCCGTGGGTTGAATATTTAAACGGACATATTGCGAATCGATTCTGCTTTCTCCGAGCGCGGTCTTGTTCTGATCGATCAATAAACTCCAGTTAAACCCGGTCGATTTACCGTTAGGAAGCGTCGCGGGCCAAATGCCTTTCGCGCTTTGGTCAAGAAATTTCACGACTCTTTCCTTCAGCTTTTTCATCTCTGCCGGGATGTCAGGGTTGGCTAAAGGATTCTTCGGTGAAATTCCGGAAGGAGAAGGTCCGCAGAAATATGCGATATGATTCGGCCAAAGATCGTCCGGCCAGGATTCTCGGGCGATGAGATGACTCATGTCGCACCAAGTGTCGAACGGTTCGACATACGATCCGAGAATCGGAGGTTCGTTCTTCCAATACTTCCAACCGAGACCCGCGATATCCGGATACATCCAAAGCTGAAACGCGTCCGTCAAACACGTCGTAATCGCTTCGGTCATGTCCTTCCATTGTTGGTTTTCTTTTAGAATTTGCGGACATAAGAAAGGAATCGCACCGATGGAAATTCCGAACACGAGCCGATCGAAATCCTTTCCGTATTCGAGATGAATCTCTTCCCGGTCCTTCCAATCGGACCAATAATTTTCCAAATCAATATGATCTTTTTTTAATGTTTCTCCCTCCACGATCTGATCGTAGAGAGGTTCGCTCGGCCAACAGCCCAGACCTTTCACGTCGATCAGGGGAGAATATTCGTCTTTTTTTAAGTTCACCTGCTTTCCGATTTTTACGGATTGGATACAGGGTTTTCCGTTCGATGTTCCGGGGATCACCTCTCTTACTCTATGAAAGAATTTGATATGAACTCCGCGTTTTTTCAGGATCTCGTAGAGCGGGGTGAGAATGGTGTCGCCCATACCCGCTTGCATTCTATAAGCGACCGCGCCCTTATAGGTGAACACCATCCGAAGGGCGCCCTTGAGAGCGGTGCCCGCCGCGAACGTGTACTGATCTACTCCGCCGAACACGAGACCGTAGATCGCTTGAACGATCGCGGAGTTGATCGTAAGTTCGCTCGCACCGTGACGTCTTAGCCATTCTCTGTAATCGTAGTCGTCTATGCTCTCGAAACCTTTTTCGAAAACCTTATCTTCGATCATGCCCTTGATGTTGGCTAGACTAAAGTCAATGAGAATCCAAAACCTTCTCGCTTCGGTGTTGGTTTCGATCTTGTTTTCGACTATTTTCCAGAGATGTTTTGCGAACTGATCGGCGATTTTCAGGAATCGATCGTGGGGAAAGTCGCCGCTCAGTTTGTCCAAAATTCTTTTTAACGTGAGAATGCATTTGCCTACCATGTCGAGACCGATGTCTTCCACGGTGTCTTCAACCCATTCCACGATTTGTTTCCAGATGCTTTGATCGTTTTCGTTTTGATGTTCGTTTTCGGGAAAGATGTATTTCTGATTCTTCTTATAGTATTCGTTCACGTAGTCGAGGATCATCGACGGATACGTTCTCGGATCGGGAAGTTCCACGGTATCGCCGGGGATCTTATCGTTCATCGGAAAGGAGATCGGCCAAGGTTGATAGTTTCCCTTTACGTTCTCCTCCAAAACGAAAAAGTTCGCGGGTTTAAAGGCCTCTTGCCAAGTCGCCAAAGGATGAGTGAGCGGTCTTCCGATTTCCTGATAACATTTTTGGATGAGTTGAAACGCGTGATCGTAAAAACCGAACCAGATATGAAGACCGTGTTCCTCGATCCGATTGTGGACTTCCTGATTTCTACCGCTCGCGCATTTACCGCCGAGTCTCCAACCCAGCTGATAAACCGTAATGTCGTATTTTTTCTGCCAATCCGGTTGGGATGTGATTTCGTAAACCGTAACGAGAGAACTCAAACCGCCGCCTAGGACGACTACCTTTTCCTTTTTGTCCGCCATAAAAATCCCGCCTAACTCTCTTAAAAACGCGCAGAACGCATTCCTTTGTTCTTATATTCTAAAACTATTATGTATTTTGATGAATGATCTTTCCGGGCGAGAAGTCGAAATCGAAATCGCACCAAATTCCGAACTGAACCGGAACCGAGGTTCCTTTTAAACCGAAGTCGGCGACGAAAGGAAAATACGGATTGTCCAAAAGATCCAAAACGTAATTCCCCTCAAGAAGACCGCCCTTGCGGAAATGAGTCACGTTGCTACTCGCTTCCACGATCGCCTGATAACAAGCCTGAGTCGGATTGGCCGCGTCCCTGAATTGTTTTAGAAACACCATTCCGAGTTCGGGAGAAAATAAAAAGTCGAGAAGATTGATCACAAGACCCATGCCGGGGATCGTAATCTTGGAAGGATCTCCGAAAAGAATCTCCGCAAACTTGTTTCCGATCGCCGAAAAATTATCGAAGGACTCTTTCTTTTGAGAACCTCCGGGAGGACAAGTCAAAGTGAACATCCGTTGGGAAATCGCCTGACGATCCTTGCCTCGGGGCGTGATCGCGTCCACGGAAAAGTATTCGGGAGGAACTTGAAGAGAAGGCATTTGAAAGTCGCCTTGAATTTTATGAAAACCGTATATTTCTCTTCCGGTCGCCATCGCTGTAGGAATGTCCACAAAAAGATAAGGTTGATAAAAACGGATTCGAAGAGGATCCTTTGCGAAAAGAGGAATCCAAAAACCCACGTCGGTTTCTTCCACCCAACCGCAGTCGTTGCCCGGAACGAGATATTGTTGTTTGGCGAAGACAAGAAAAAATTTATCGGTAAACGCAGAGTAATGCGCGCTTCCGTTCGCGGGTCCGTTTAAGTCGCGATCGACGATCGATTGAATCGCATTCCGGTTTCCTTCTATGCAAAAAGAATAAAATTCCACCTGCTTCATCTGATAAGGCGGAGGAAGTTCCTGTTCGCCGCCGCGAACAACGTAATTTGCCATGCAATCTCCTATTTCTCGGGGTTCAAGGTTTCTTAGATTCCTTGAATATTGTAAATAATAAAATTACCGAATTCGGATGTTTATTTGGTTCTTTGTTCCCTTCTTTTGATTTTAAAAAGAAAAAAAGGAAGAATTCCGTTTTGAATTTTTCGATCCGATTTCGTCGGCGTGAAATCGAAAAAGAACGATCGAGCTGAGTAAAGAAAACGAGGTCGGCCTTCCGAGTCGGATTCGTCTCGGGGATTATATTTCCATTCTTTTATATTCTAAAAGAAAGGATTCGATCCGAATTACCATTCAATCAAATTAGAATATAGGCATGTGATTCATTCAATTATGATTGAATCAAATTCGAAATCGATTTTATCGGAATTTTTCGAATCCTGTTTGTTTGTTTCGCACGAGCGGGCGGAAAGATTTTACTTCCGAAGATCGATTCTACTTCTTCGCTTCCGAGTTCCCTAAGTTATACCGATATGATTTCGGACTTTACGCACGATTATTTTGCGTATTCCGCTTGTGGAAATTCTCGGGCGCAAACCTCGGTTGTAGTCGTGTCTAAAGACTTGGATTGAAATTTTAAAACCGGTTCTTGGAGTTTAGGTTTCCGGAACCGGTTTTAAAACTTTCTTCCCGTAAGCGTATGCCAGAGTTCGATCTCTTCAATTTTCTTTTTTCGAAACGTTCGAAATCGTTCTGGAAAAGCATCGTCCCAAATTAGAATTTTATAATTTTCGCAAGAAGATACAAAGGACGGCTCCCCGAATTCCAGTTTTAGAAGATCCTCGTCAAGTCCCGGAAGAACTGCGAAGTTGTACTCGCGTTCCGGAGTTTTTTTAAACCAATTCCAGGAATTCTGCCAATATTCGGGATGTAGATCCCGCATATAATTGTCGGCACGGAGATTCGTTTTGGAAAAAATCCGGATTCTTCTGGAACTCCAAAAGTCGCTCATTCCTCTTCCGAGGCGGACTTTTTCGCGATCCGTGGAGATTCGGTCGAAACAAGCCGCTAAACCATCTTGATACAAAGCGGGTTTTAGATTTCCCCATAACAAAACGAGCAAAAATAAAAACAGAAAAACTACATAACAAAAGAAGAATATTCCTTTTTTATAATTCTTTGTGAGATCGAATAGGGAATCCGCAAGGAGCGGAATCCAAAAAAATAAAAAGGGAAGCAAATATCGAAGATGAATCCCTTCTGTTTGGGACATTCCGCTGAGTCCTCCGATCACGGCGATCCCGAACGTGGAAATCAAAACGCTCGCGATCAAAAAGAAGAATCGATCGTCCGCGTCGGAAAGAATTGTGGCGGTTTGCGCTCCTTCGGGCTTTTTTCCAAAAAAGAATTTTACGAACGTCAAAATCGGATACGAAATCAAAACAAAGGCGAACGAAAACGGGGAAGCCGTAAACTGAGATCGAATCGTAACCACGATCGGTTGAATCCAATTCCAAGAAGGGGTTCCCGAATAATAACCCGTGGGAATAAAAACGAAATCGGATTTGGTTAAAATTCGATACAAATACAAGCCGAGCAGAGCACAGAAGAACGGAACGCATAAACTCAAAACCGTAAATCGATTTCGATTCTTTCGAAGTTTGTCCAAAGATAAAAACAAAAAAGGCGCGTTAAAAAACAAAAGAAACAAGGGATCGGAAACGATCAGAAGGATCTGAAACGCTCCAAACAAAACCCAAAGATAAAAACGTCGCCTTTCGTTCGAGTTTGAAAAGAATTTCAAAGACGCAAAACTTACAAATCGGGTTTTGTATAAACCGCCTTCGAGGTTCGGATTTCCATTCTCCGTATTTTCCGTAGATGGAGTCGACAAACGTTTCCACAAAGCGTAACAAAAAAGGGAAAACGAAAGGGCGCCGCCGTGTGCGGCAAATCCTAAAACCGGAAAAAAGTAGGAATGGATCGAAAATAGTATTAAAAAAGAAGAATATACGATCAGTATAATTTTGTTTAAATCGGTTTTTTGAAGTTCAGCATTCTCGGTTTGAGTTTTTCGATGTCCGTTCGCAAAGTATAAAACCGCAAACAACAAAAACAAAACCTGAAAGACATACGCGCCGTAAACGGCGATCAAAGAATCCGAAACTAAGGCGCGGATCAAAAAGTAAACCGCAATATCCGGAAAAAAAAAGGGGGAGGGCGTAAGGCTCCAACCGTAAAGAGGATTTCCGTCCGTAATCAAATCCTGATACAAAACGGCGGGATACAAATTGTCCGCATTGAATGCGAGCGAGGCAATGCGGGGATTGTTGTTCAATGAAATCAGAAAAACGAAAAGAGAAAGGAGTAAAAGGATCGTTTCTTTTACGTAATTCTTCATAGGACGAAATTCGATTTAGAGTGAATCCGCAAACACGGAAGTGTAAAGTATTTTTTGAGGATTTAAAAAATCGGAAAGTAGGTTGGAAAGCGGATCGATCAAAACCGGAAGAACAAACAAAAAAAGCGGACCTCGAAGTCCGCTTTTCGTACATTCAATTTTGATTGTATAGAATCAGTTCGGCTGAACGTTCGCCGCCGGTTTGGTCGGATTGGAAGGAGTTGTTGTCGTAGGCGCCGGAGTTATAACCGGTTCCTTATCGACGACGGTGATTCCGTTTTTCTTATCCACGGTTCCGCCTTCCACCATAACTTGAAGGGAACGAAGCCCCGGCTTGTTGCTCGCCAACCATTTCTGAAAGTTGGAAATTTTTTGAACACAATAGTGAAATCCTCTGTCCGTGGAAATCTCGGAACCCGGGGACCAAGGAAAAAGATCCCTGCGAACGGAAATCGTTCTCACCACGAGGGACTTCTCGTCCACCGGAAGGTTGAGAATCGAATTCTTAAATTCCTGAGGATAAGCGAAGTATTCTTCCGCGTTGCTGAAGTAGATGATGCCCAGTTTGTGACCGGCTTTTTTCAAAGTGTTTCCGATTCCGGTTAACGTGGTGTTTCCGAGAAGATTTCCTCGAACCGGAAAAATTCTCCCCTCGACCGCGAGCTTTCGGATATAAGCGTATTGCGCGTCGTCGGTTTGAAACATTCCGTAATTGTATTTTTTGGAAAGCATCAGATTGGTTCTATGACGTTTGCGGATAAACGGAGAAGCTTGTTTGTAAACCTTCTTGTAAACTTCGGGATCGGGAAGAGAAGTCTGGATCAACTCGAGCGCTTCTTTTTCTCCTTCCTTTCCCCAAAGACGGATGAAGTCCTCTTTCTTTTCTCCCGTTTTCAAAAAGAGAATGGTGATCGTGTTTGCGTGAACCACGATCTGAGTGAAGTCCATGAGATAAATAAAATCCGATTTCGCCCAAGCCGCGATCGTAAGATTCTGTTCCGAACCGACGCCGACATAGGCGTTGCCCACGTTTTGAACGTGAGGAATGAGAAGATCCAAACGGTCTTCATTGGAAACGGTGGTATCGCCTACGTCCCATTTGGTGGGAACGAGAATTTCCTGCGGGGTTTCCTTGAGAATTCCGAGTTTGGAAACGAGATCCTCTTCGCTTAACGCGGAACGGCTTTGGCTTTCCTTGATCTTTTCGGAACCCGAGCAGAACGAAAAACCGAGAACGAGAAACGTAAGAATAAAATAAATTCCTAATTTAGAATTGTTGAACATGTTATTTGTTTGCATCCTTTGCGCAACGGAATCCGAAGTGATGGTATTCCGGAAAATTTTCTGGGATATGGGCTCTTCTTTTGGAACCTCTCGCATAACTTGCGGGCCACCACCACGAACCGCTTTTTAAAACCTTTTTCGTATGACCCGGACAGACATCCTTACCGTCGCAAGGCCCTTTCGGATCCTTTCCTCTGCAAGATTCTCCGCAGGCTTTGAAGGAAGGGGAATACCAATCGGCGGTCCATTCCCAGGAATTTCCGGCCATATCATACAAGCCGTACACTCCGGGCGCTCTGGTCCCGACGTTTGCGGTCGGCATCAAATGCGGTTTCTCCGTTTTTTTGGAGACACATCCCTTGACGTCGCCGACTTCGATGATCGCTCTTTCGCAGGTGGCGGGTTCGTTTCCCCAAGGATATAAATTTCCGTTGGTTCCTCTCGCGGCTTTTTCCCATTCGGCTTCGGTGGGAAGTCGTTTACCGGCCCATTCGCAGAATTCTTTGGCGGTGTACCAGCTGATTCCCGCGGCGGGTTGTTGGCGTCCCAAGTACGGTTTACCATAACGTGGTCCGATGTAATTGCACTTTCCCGTTTTTAAACATTCCTGACATTTGCCTGCGTTCTTGCACTTGTCGAATTCTTCGTTCGTGACTTCGTATGTGTCCATGTAGAAGTCGCTGACGTAAACCTTCTCTTCTGGCTTTTCATCCGCTTCGTGTGTGTTGCTTCCTCGGATGAATTCTCCGGCGGGAATACATTTCATACCGGCGATTTCCTTGCCTCCGCACGCGGAGGAATCGGCGAGAAGTTTGCACATACATCCTAAGCAAATCGCCGAAATCGCGGCGGTCCAAAGAAGAATGTTCCGAATTTTCGATATCATGAAAGGGTTCCTGTTCTAAAGGATTCCCGATTTGAAAAGAATCTTTTAGGATGAGGATAGACTGAAAAAGGAAACGGACAAATCAAGTATTTTAAAAAATCTCTGGATTCTTGTAGCGATCGGGACAAACTAGTTCCGATCATTTAAAAAGAATGAAATCGTATGCCGCTCTTCCAATCCGTCTTTCGATAACCGTAGTTCTGAGCGCGATTTTATTCGTTTCCTGCGCCGGATTTTTTCGGAAGAAGATCCCGAATGCTCCCTTGAACGATCAGAGAAAAATGCTTTTGGTTCGGATCGATCCCGGACGCCTCGGAGAATTCAGGGAGAAAACCGGCGGAAGATATTCCATCAGTTATCAGGAAACGGATTCGTATTATTCCGTGATGAACAAGGAAGACGTGGAACGATTCGGATTTCCTTCTCCGGGTATCACGGTCGTAAAACAATATCTTCCGTTTAAATATTATTCGGGGAATTATCAGGATCTCATCAGCGAACCGTTCACGGGTCTCGACGATCTCAAAAAGGGTTATAAGGATAATATATTAAATATTCATTATTTACTCGGAATCGCGAACCGTTTCTCCAAACAAGCCCGCGTGGAGGTGATCGGAAAAACCGCCAGAGGAAGGGAGATTCCGGCGCTTCTTCTCACAAACATAAACGTCCCCGATAAGGAAAAAGTCTCCGTTCTTTTCAACTGCGCGCATCACGCGAACGAGGTCATCTCGATCGAACACTGTTACGATATCGTTTATTCCATTCTTTCCAAGCCGAAAGAATATGACGAAATTCTAAACAAGTTGAAGATATGGGTCGTTCCCATCGTGAACCCGGACGGAGCCAGACATTTTTGGCACGTTTCCAATCTGATGGGAAGAAAGAACGGTTATCCAGGAGTCGGTCCGGTCAACGACAAGATCAATCCGGGCGTGGATATCAATCGAAACTATCCTTTCTTCTGGGGAAAAACGGGAGGAGGTTATTCCTCGCCCAATCCTTCGAACTACTTTTACAGAGGACCTTCGCCCGGCTCGGAGCCCGAAACGAAGGCGATGATGGATCTCGCAAACAAAGAAAGATTCGCGGCGTCCATTAGCTATCATGCATATGCGAATTGTCTGTTGGTTCCGTATTCGATCGATTCTTTGAACAATCCCGAACCCGATATGGCGGGAGAATTGGGAAGAAAGATCGCGGCTTCGGTCGCGAGTCTCAATCCCGAAAAGGAATTCGAAGCGAGGAAGAATATTTACCCCATCGACGGAGTCGATCAGGATTATCTTTATTTCGCGCACGGAACGTTGGCGTATCTTCTCGAAACGACGCACCTCAATCCGGTTTATAAGGAAGTGGAGAAGGTGAATCTTTCCTTGAGGGAATCCTGGAACATTTTGTTAAACGAAGTCCTTGAAGGAAGAAAAATCTTTCTGAAAGTCACGGACGAACTCGGAATTCCTCTCGAGGCGAAGGTCGAAGTGGAAAGAATGAAATACTTCCAAGAAGAAGTGCGCGTTTCCAATCCGAACAACGGATTTTTCTTTCAGTTGTTTCCCGATCGAAAGGAAACCAAAATCCGAATTTCCAAGGACGGTTTCGAGCCTGTGGAAATCCGTTCCCGTCCGAGCCGGAATTGGGAACCTTTAAAGATCGTACTTAAGAAAAATAGAATATAATATGTTTCGCATCGGACAATTCGGAAACGAAGCCTATCTCATACTTTGCACTCTGATCTGGGGCGGAACGTTTACGATGACGATCTTCGGACTTCGCGACACGTCTCCGTCGATCTTTTTGGGACTTCGATTCGGGATCGCGAGTCTGATCTTTCTTCCGTTCGCATGGAAAGAATTCAAAAAGGGCAAAGTATGGTATCCCGGCGCGTTTCTCCTCGGAATGTTTTTGTATCTCGGGTTCGCCTGCGAAACGGTGGGATTAAAGACGACGACGGCCACAAAGTCCTCTTTTTTAATCGGAACGTTAGTCGTCATTACTCCGTTTTTGGAGGCTCTTTTTAAACGGAGAATGCCCGCAAAAGGAAATCTTTTCGGAGCCGCCGTGGTTTTTACGGGAATCAGTCTGATTTTTTTGGGAGAAATCGGAAGGGAAGGTTCCTTTCAAATCGCGAGCGGGGATTGGATCACGCTCGGAGGAGCGCTTTTCTTTTCCTTGTATATCATCCAAATGGATCGAATGGGTTCGAACGTTCCGATCCGAGTTTCGGTTTTTTATCAATCCTTTGTCGCGGGTTTTTTCGCCTTGGTTTCGGTGATCGTTTTGCACGAAACCGGAATCGAAGAGGCGAAGTTGAATCCGAGTATGAGATTGATTCCCGGCGTATTGTATAACGCGCTTTTGGCCTCCGTGCTTACCACGTTTCTACAGACGAAGTATCAACACCACGTTTCACCCACAAGAGTAGGAATCATCTTTTCACTCGAACCGGTGTTTTCCTCCATCATCGCCTATGGAATGTTAGGCGAATCGTCGGGACCGATTCGGATCGCGGGTTGTGCGATCGTATTTTGCGGTTTGATCTTGGCGGAATTGACCGGCAAAGAGCGTGAATAAGTCGCATTTTTTGGAATCGTTTGTCGGAACAATTAAGAATTTATGCTTGTTATAATTCGACATTCGATCTCCGGCCGGATTCATGATTCCGGACAAAAAAACGATTTTGATTTATAGTTCATTAGAAATATTGAATCTTCTACGCGCTTCCTTTCCGTTTGTTCCGATTTAAAAAGAACGTAAAAATCAAAAAAGACTTGTTATAGAATCAGATTTCAAACCGGATGTTCGCTTGCAAAAACGGGCAAATCCATCCTTAGGACGCAATATGATTCGCAACTTCATCTATCAAAAAGGAAGATCGGAAAAATTCTTTACGATCGAGATCGCTTCCGATTCCAAATCGTTTACGATTCTTCAAGGACAAAGATACGGAGACGCGAAAAAACCGGAAAAGGAAACCTTCGCATCCAAAGAACTTTGCAAGAAAAAAACGGAAACTCTCGTAAAGGCAAAACTCAAGGAAGGTTACGAAGAAATTCCTCTCGGAATCAAAAACGTAAACCCATTCGATCTCAAGATTCTCGCGGACGCCAAAAAGCAAAAGAGCGAAAAACTCAAGATCGACGTAAATCAATCCGTGGATCTGATGAACGAGATTCTCGGCTTGGAGTTTTTGGAAGATTTAGAAATTCATAATGTATCCGAGATCCCGGATCGTTTGGGCTCGTTGAAAAACCTGAACGACCTCGAAATCCGAGAAAGTAAGAATTTGAAAACGATTCCTTCTTCCTTGGGAGAATTGACCTCGTTGACAAGACTTACGATCGAACGCACCGGAATTTCGACTCTTCCCGATTCTTTGGCCAATCTAAAAAATCTCACCAATCTTTACGTTCAACACAACGAAAAACTCGAGGGACTTCCGGATTGTATCGGTTCCTTACAATCGTTAAAACTTCTCTGGGCGTCCTACAACCGGGAAGGAGAGGATAAAAAAGGAAAACGTCCATTAGGAATTTCGAATGCGATCGGAAATCTGGAAAATTTGGACGAGTTGAATCTTTGTTCGAACGGACTTTCCGAATTGCCGCCCGGTTTGGCCAAACTAAAAAATCTGACCGAACTCGAACTGAACTTCAACGTATTTAAAAATATTCCAGAATGTATCTTCGAAATGGAGAATCTGGAAGTGCTTCAGATGATCTATTGTCCGATCCGTTCGATTCCGAAGGACTTTACCAAACTTGAAAATCTTTCCCGCATCGAACTCGAAGGGCACGAGATCAAAAACGTTCCCGAAGAAATTCTGGAGGAGGGAGTGGAAGCGATCCGGGAATTTTTGAACGATTCTCCCGAAAAAAAAGAAACGAGGTTGATCGTCTCCGAAGGCGAAGATCTCAAACGAAGTTTGGAATCGCACAAGGACGCTCTCGATAAATTTTATCGCGCCGTAAAAGGGAAAATGTATCAGGAGAATACGCGCAAAAAATTCGCGGAACTTCAAAAATATCTTCAAGGGGAAAGCGACGAGGTTCCCAAAACGGTTAAGGACGATCTTTATTACTTTCAACCGATAACGGACGTGTTGAGTTCGTTTCGAAATTGGTCCGCGGTCGATCATCGGATTCTCGCGTACATCACGCAGGGTTCTTGGGCGTTTGATAAGAATAAAAAAGGTTTTTTCGAAAGTTTTTATCGATGGTTGGGCAGGGAAGTTCTGGCGCATCCGGAGGATTCTTCCCTGTTTACCGACGTTTTGAGCGCGCTCAAAAAAATGGGACAGGACGAGGCCGCGATTCTTTCGGAAAGAACGCATAACGTGGACGATTTCGTATTAACGGAAGATAAAAAAATCACTTCGATCGGACGTTATCTTTTGGATCACGGGGAAGAATTGATGCCGCAATTTTTGAAGGACGGTTTGCCTTCTTCGTTTGTGGAATTGTTCGTTCGGGAGGATTTCAAAAAAATAGAACCGCATCTCGAGGAAATCACGAAGATCAAGGAATACGACGGAACCGACGGTAAAAAGCACATTCCGTTGGAGACGTTCGGAATTCTTACCCGAGTAAAACCGGAACTTTTGGAGCCGATCATTCTGGATCGATTGGAGAATATAGACTGTGTTTCTTGCAAAGCCGAGTTGATGTACGATCTTTACGAGGCGATGCCGAAAAAATATTCGGAAAAAACTTTCGAGTTCGCCAAATCGACGTTAGCTTATATTTCCGAAAAGAAAAACTCGAACATAGATCGCGGTTATCGATTTTCTTGGTCTTTGACGAACGGCCGCAGATACGAGGACAATACTCCCGAGTTTATCGAATGGTTGCTTAAGAATTTCGGTTCTTCCCTCAAAGAGGAAGTGTTTGCGTATGTCGAAAAAACGAAGGTCCTGGATTTGAAAGTGACCGCGGTCGCGGTCAAGTATCTCGGTCAAGCCGCGATCGACATAGCCGGTGAAGCCTTGGACATGACGATCAAAAACGAGGATATAGCGGGACATTTCAGACAAACATTCCGGATTCTCTCCGATTTGGATTACGGCAAGTATTACGATAAAACCTGGGAAATCGCGAGGAGCGAATTCAAAAAAGTAAGCGAAACCGCTTGTATGGCCCTGAGCCGATTGCCGGAAGAGGTAGTAGTTCCCAAAGCGATCGAACTTCTCAAGGAAAAACAATCGCACGTCCGCGAAGCCGGAGCTCTTATATTAAGTTTATTGAATACTCCGAAATCGATCCAAGGTTTGAAGGTTCTTATCGAAACCGAAAAAAACGACGCGGTTCGAAACTTCGCTTCGGATCTGATCTACGACCGACCGAATTCGATTTCGATCGCAGAAGCGAAGGCGCGGATCGACGCCGCCAAAAAACTGGGAAAACTCGAAAAGCCGATCGCGAAGTGGTTGGATGAAACGAAACTTCCGAAAATTCTCTGGAAGGATAAAAAACCTCTCGGCCCGGAAGAGGTTCGTTATCTGTTCTATCGACAAAAAACGGTTTCGGAAATCGTCGTGGATAAGGAGTTGCGGGACGTGATCGCGCTCGTGGACAAAAATTCCTGCAAAGAATTTTCCGAAAAACTTTTTGCTTTGATTGGAAAGAACGGAGGTTTTAAGGCGCCGAACCGATTTGCGATCGGAGTTCTCGGAATTTTAGGAAACGATTCCGTCGTTTCTCCGATCGAAACCGTCGCGATCAAGGAAACGAATTTAAACGCATGCGCTTGTTTGGGTTTGATCCGTTCCCTCGAAGCCGCCCTCGCGTTGGATCGGATCGTTCAAAAATTTAAAACGAAATACCCGAACGTAAGAGACGCCGCCCAGGAAGCCTTCGAATCGATCGCGTTCGAAATGGGTCTGACTCCGTACGAACTTCAGGATCGTATGTTGCCCGATTTCGGATTTGCAGGTCTAAGCAAAAAATTGAATATTTCAAAAACGGAATATACTCTAAAGATCTCGCCGAGCCTTTCCTTTGTGTATCTAAACGGGGACGGCAAACCGGTAAAAACCCCGCCGAAACAGAACGAAACCGAAAAGAAAAAACAAAAAGAGGAGAATTCTCTTTTAAAGGAAACCGCGCGGCAATTCTCCAATAACCTGGAAAACTCGATGGTCGTACAAAGAAAATGGTCCGTCGCCGATTGGAAGGAATTTTATCTCAAAAATCCCGTGGCGAACGCGTTCGCTCAGAATTTCGTATGGACGTTCGATTCCAAAGGAAAAGCGGAAACGAATCGGTTTCACTTGGACGGGGATCAAATTCTTACGATCGAAGATAAACCCGCAAAGATCGACGAGAACGCGAAGATCTATTTGGTTCATCCGTATTTGTTAAGCGAAGCGGAGAAAATGGATTGGACCGAAAAATTTAAAACGAAGGACGTTAAACCGACATTTCCTCAGTTAAACCGCCCGATCTACCTCGTTCCCGACGGAGACAAGGATAAGAAGATGTCTCGTCAATTCGAGGACGGGGAAATTTCGGGAAGTACGTTCAAATATCGCGCCAAAAAATACGGATGGAGAAGGGGTTCGGTCGTGGACGCGGGCGAAGTTTCCTCGTATAAAAAGGTATTTCCGGGCGAGGAAATCGAGGTTTTCGTAAAACTCCAAGGAATGAACGTGAGCGCCTACGACTACGACGAACAAGTCACGATCGGAGAATTCTTCTTTGTGAACGCCGGATCGATCAAAACGGGAAGTTACGTTTACGACGAACCTCGAGGAGAAGAGGATTTCAGACTTCATTCTTTACAAAAAGTGAATCCGATTTTATACTCGGAAACCGTTTACGATCTGAAACGGATTCTCGAATCCAAAGGCAAAGACGACGAAGAAGAATGAAAAGCGAACTGGCTTTGGAACAAAGATGCAGGGAATTGATCGGACAAAGGATCGAGAACGTTCAGTATTACGGAACGTTTGAAATATTCGAAAATGCTCATAGTGTTTCCAGGTCGGTTTATATTTTCACATCGGATCGGAGGATTCATCGTTTCGGATTCGAGGATGAATTCTCTCTTCGATGGGGTTTCGGCATTTCCGTAAAAAGTGTCGCGGCCGTTTTTCCGAAAGACGACGAGGAACAGCTCCACGAGGCCCGCGATCTTTGGAGCGAACGAATCGATTCTTTCTTGATCGCGGACGTTCGGCTTCATTGGAGATATATCGAAGACAGTCATCGCGGATTGTTTCATTCTTATTCCCGAAGCGATTATCCTCAGGATCTTGAATTGATTCTGGAGAATGGAAAACGAATCTTTATCGGCGTCGCTCGAATCTTGGAAGGGAATCGATGTAAGTTGTTTACCAATCATCTTACCGTTTTCTTTGATCCGATCCAACGGGAAAGAATGTACGAAGCTCCGATCCTTTGGGGATAGACTCGTTTGAGCACGAAGACGCTCGAATTAATATATTCTAGTTTAAGAATATTCAAAAACATGAATTCATTTTAATAGA
>NZ_AHMP02000004.1:2500-95000 GCF_000243735.2 Leptospira kmetyi serovar Malaysia str. Bejo-Iso9
TCTCAAAGGAACCTAAAAAAATTGGGCTCTCCGTCGGATCTGAACGTTCCCAAAGAATTAGTCCCTTATTTGGATAAAAGAATTCGAAGCGCGGGCTCCATGAGATTACTTTTAAATCAATGTATCTACAAGAGATCGGTTTTGTTTTTGATTCAAAAGCAGAATACCGGGGAAAAAATCTTATATCAAAAACAAAAACTCGAACTGAAACGTTATCCTTTTCGTCCGTTTGAAGACGATTGGATCGAACTTAGGAGACTTGCTTTTCTTCACGGAGTGTCCATGTGTCGGATGTTCGTTCGATTGCTCGAAACTGATCTTTATCCCGAATCTAAATTTGCGGAGAATCCGGTTTTCGAAACGATTCCTTCGGAAGTTATCGGCGAACAAAAATCTCATAAAAATACGGGGACCTAAGTTATAGCTTGGGTTCTTTTTTATCCGTTTCAAGGAAGAATGAAATATTCTCAAATTCAGAATATACAAGTTTGTGGAACGTCGATTCTCCACAAAGGATCTAATTTTCAAAATTAGTCAAATATTTCTTGAAAATGAAGATTCTCCCCTTACGGTGTTCGAATCTTAGAATTTAAGAAAATTTTGGAGTGTATAATGTTCAGAAATTTAAAAAGAATCAGCGTTTTAATTTTCTCCATAGGTTCCTTGTTTTTTTCCTCTTCCGTTTTCGCTTTAGGAACTTATTCGGAAGGTTGGGCTGTCGTTAAACTCGTTCAATTCGAAAGCCGCGGATTGATTTTCGATTCTTACGAAGGGCTTATCGAATTTACGACCTTTGAAAAATCCGAAAAATGTGAAGCGGCGAAAGACGAATGTTTTGCTCCTCTTCGGGAAAAGGTTGAGTTTTCGGTTCGTCCCGAGAATGGAGAAGTCGTAAATTTTTTAAGTAACAACCTGAACCAAGAAATTTTAGTTCAATATAGAATTCATAGACTTGAACCGATTGCGCTTTCCACCGATTTCGAAGTCGTTGCGGCGCAAAGGCAGGTTACGATCATTCCTAAAGAAGCGGTGGATAAAATCATCGTGGATAAGACCGGGTCAAAAAGAAATTTCTCGGTGACGGGAAGAATTCTCCAGTTGGAATATCAAGGAACTGCGATTGGAACTTATGAAGGTTTGTATCTGGACGAGGTTCGCGGTAAGGTTCATCCTTTTTCGGTTACCAATGAAGAAGTGGCTAAATTCGCTTGGAATACGATGAAGTTCGGCACGAAATATTTTATCGGGGTTTCCGTTGCTTTTGCGACCGGTTGGAGAAAGTCGGATTACGATATCTTCGAAATCAATTATAAATCTCCGGCGGGCGGGGTTTATTCGGATACGAAGAAGTAGGGTTTTGATGCGAGACTTTTTCGAAGGGGACGGTTTACCGACCTCTTCGAAAAAATCTTGAGATTCCATAAAAGTTAAGATAAAAGCCGTCGGTTCGTTTTTATCCTTTTTCGCCTTCTTGAGTCTTTTCCAAATTGATAAGGTCGGTTAACCACTCGGAAACATTTCCAGCCCGATCTTTGATTCTTGCCTGCAATAAAAATCGTTTCTTAAACTTTCCAAAGGATTTCGGAATCTTTACCAAGATCATTTTACGATCGGATTCGAATTCGTAAGGAAATACTTCTCCGTCCAAAAGGATCTCAGCCCCACCGGCGTAGCCGGAGCCGATGTCGGAGACGGAATACATTCTTTCTATAACGGAAGATGGTCGGACCTCCGGCGTAAATCGATGACGGGAGATCAAAAACGGATGGTCGATTCTCGGTTTAGAACGATCTTCCAAAACCGCAATGATTCCGATCTTATTTAGAACCGCACTGATTCCTCCTCCTTCTGGAGAAGTTTTTAAAATCACCCAGCGTTTGGTTCCCTCTTCGAGTAGATAAAGATTTTCTCCTTTTCCAAAGCGTTTGTTTTTCCAAAGAAGTTTCGCTTCTCCAGACCAACTAATTCCGGTTGACTCGATTTCGAAGAGTTCGCTTTTTAAAACCAAACCATCCGGCAACGTGTTTTCGGGCGGAGTTCCGACCCTCTCAAAAAGAATATTCCCTTTACCGAACGTATTTCCCTTCGGAGTTTTTAACAAAAACCTTCCGTCTTTCGAAGAATATTCCGTTGCAATGGTCTTTTCCGAAATCCCTTTGGACCCAGAATTCAGAATTTTAATCTTTAAAGAAGAATGATTCTCTTCCTTGTCGCCCGCGATTATTTCCAAGGAAATCTCTTGGTTTTCCGGAAATTCTCTCAGATCGATACTCGATTTTAACGACGGAAATAAGTTATAAACATAAACGGGCGGATTGAGAGAGGAACGATTGGAATCATAAATGGATTGATGATCTCTCGCTTCCGCGTAACTCATCTTTTCGAACTTTCTTTCATAGAGAATTCTCCCTTCGGATAAAAGTCTCGCGAAATAAAGGTTGTTCTTGTTCCGAGAATTCATTCGATCGAATGCTCCCAGTTTGATTCTCACTTCTCCACCGACCTTCAGAGGTTCTGGATCGCTCAACTCGTAGATTCCATTCTCCTTTTTCTTGAGCGGCATCCGAAATTTTTGGCCATCGGATGAATCGACGTAAAGAACTAACAATTCGGGCGGAGTTCCGTCCCGATCGTTCATTCTTAGATAAGCGAGAGGATTGAACGTGTCCCCATTTCCGTGAAGTTCGAAATGCAAATGAGGAACTCCGGTCCCCGATTCTCCGATTCTTGCGATCGCCTGTCCTTGTTTTACGAAGAATTTGTGATCTAAAAATTTTACAGAGAAGATTCCGTCGTTGAGAAGATGGAGCGCTTGTCTGAGATTCTCGAGTTCTTTTTTGGCGCCTTCTAAGTTGAAAAGATGCGCGAACTTTGCTCTGAGTCCGGATGCGGATCGGACCATCAAATTGAGTCCGTAGCCGGTCGGTGATTCCGAAACGGATTCTACTACTCCGTCGAATGGAGCGATGGCCGGAAGACCGTTCAAATGAAACGTCTTAAAGTCCGCGCCCATATGAAGGTGATGCGTTCTATATTCTGCAAAAGAACCGGAGATCGGAGTTTGAAACTCCATCGGGAATCGGAGTTTTCCCTGCAACTCAGGAAATAGTTGTAATTCTGGTCGGTCCTCCGCCCTCAATCCCTGAAAAGTCCAGATCAACACAAGAACGTAAGCCGAAAGCGCGGAGAATCGTTTCATCTTCCGAAAAAACTGGACTGAAAATCGAAATTTGTAAAGTCGAAAAGCGTTCCGAAAAAACTCCTTGCGCGGAGGTCCGACCAAGAAAGATCCTTCTAAGTATGTTCCTGGCCCGACTGGCAATTCTCCTTTTAGTCATCCTCACTACTTACAACTGCACCTATTTCACAAGAGAACCCAGAAATCCACCGAAGATCGACGGAGTTCCAATTCCGGACGATCAAAGAAGATTGTATGTGCAGAATTTCAGAAACAATTCTTACGGAATGGGCGTACAAACTCTTCTTACGGAACTCGTTCGTGCGGAAATCGACACGAGGGGAAGATTCATCCAAACCAGAGAAAAGTCCATCGCGGCTTATCGACTTTATGGAGAAATCGTACATTATCAACTCGTCGGAAATCTTCTCGATCAGGGAGGACAATCCATTTCGAGAGAAATGTTGATCATCGTTCGACTCGAATTGCAGAAGGCGGGCGGACAAAAAATAACCTTGGAAAGGGAAGAAATTCCGGTTAGAATTATCTTCTCCGATCAAGTCGGATTTAGAGAGAGTGAGAGCCAGGCTCAAGCTCGTCTTTTGAAAATAATGGCGATTCGAATCGCCGAGGAGATGGAAAGAGCTTGGTATTTTTCTATTGCCGGGAAGATCGATCCCTGATAATCTTGACCCGCCCCTTGAGTAATCTCTTATGAATCGAGAAAAACAGGAAGCCATTCTAAACAAAACGGAACCCGCGGTCCGCATGGAAATGCAGACATTTTCGGAATACCTTCAGAAGGAAGGTCTAAAAATCACGAACCAGAGAATGCTCGTTGCGGAAAGAATTTTTTCTCTCCACAATCACTTCACTGCGGAAGGACTTTTGGAGGAATTCAAGGATCAAAGGGATCAAATCTCCAAGGCAACGATCTATAGAATTCTTTCGATCATGGTATCTGCCGGTTTGTTGCAGGAACACAACTTCGGAAAAGATTATAAATATTACGAACATATCATCGGACACAAACATCACGATCATATCATCTGCACCGTCTGCGGAAAGATCGTAGAATTTGTGGATGAAAGAATCGAACAACTTCAAGAACAAGCCGCAAAAGACAACGGTTTTAAAATTACAGGACATAGCTTGAACATCTATGGAACCTGCAACGAGCATTCTTCCGGTAGATGATTTTTAAGACGACTTCCGAAGATTCTCAGACAAGAGCCAGAACCGGAATTCTCGAACTGAACGGTGTAAAACTGGAGACTCCGGTTTTTATGCCCGTCGGTACAAGAGGAGTCGTAAAGACTCTTTCGATGGACGATCTCGAAGAACTTGAGTATTCTTTAATATTAGGGAATACATATCATCTCTATCTTCGTCCCGGTACGGATGTTTTGGATCAGTTCGGAGGTCTTAAAAAATTCTCCACTTGGAAAAAAGCTCTTCTCACCGACAGCGGCGGTTATCAGGTCTTCAGTCTCAATTCTCTTTTTAAATACGAACAAGACGGCGTTCGTTTTCAATCTCATATAGACGGAAGTCGGCACTATTTCACTCCCGGTTCGGTCATCGATATTCAAAGAAGTATCGGTTCCGACATTATGATGGTGCTCGATGATTGTGCTCCTTTCGATTCGAGTCCGGAAAGACTGAGACAATCTTTGGATCGAACGCATCGATGGGCGGAAATGTCGGTGGAATATTGGGAGAAGAATAAGAATTCTCAACATCTTTTCGGAATTTTCCAAGGCGGCATTGATCTCGATTCTCGTTTGGAGAGTTTGAAAGCGATCGCATCACTCCCGTTTGACGGAATCGCGATCGGAGGACTTTCGGTCGGAGAACCTCGCAAGGATTTCATCCGAATTTTGGACGGTATTTCGACCCACACGGATCGTACTCGACCTCTTTACTTGATGGGAGTGGGAACCGTTCCGGATATTTTGGATGGAGTGAAGAACGGAGTCGATATGTTCGACTGTGTACTTCCGACCCGAAACGCAAGAAACGGTCAAGTTTTCACAACACTCGGAAAAATTAATTTGAGAAATGAGAAGTGGAAGAACTCGGACGCACCTATGGACCCGAATTGCGGCTGTAAGGTGTGCAAGAGATATAGCATCGGGTACATCCGACACTTGCATCACGTCGGAGAGATCACTGCATTCTCACTTTCAACGTATCACAATTTATATTTTATGAAAAGTTTTCTCTCTGAGATACAAAAGTCCATTCAAGCGGGAGAATTTTTAGAAACTTATGCCAGATGGAAAAATTTGTACGAAAAGCCTGAATTTTCCGGTTGACTATTTACAGAATCGCCTTTCCTTTAGTAGAGCTGGCCGGAAAGAGACAGAAAGGAGTTGCTGATTATTTATGGAAATAACCAGAAGAGAAAGCGGGAACATTGTGATTCTGGACATAAACGGAGAGATCGATCTCTACAATGCCCCAGAGATTAAAGATGTAATCGCTAAACTCATCGAGGAACAAAAATATTATACCATTATCAATCTGGAAAAAGTTTCCTACATTGACTCGTCTGGTATTGGTGCACTGATTTCCAGCCTCTCCAACCTGAAGAAGTATCAGGGTGGACTTAAAATTATCAACGTCTCCGGCTCTGTAAGAAAGGTGTTCGAGCTTACCAAGCTGACTTCCTTTTTTGAGATTTTTGATAATGAGGCAGAAGCAGTATCTGCCTTTAAGTAAGATCGGATTATAATTTTATCCTACCTTTTCTGAAACCTGGTGCCGCAATGAAATCAACACAAAGAAAAATATTTTCTTCTTTTATAATCTTACTCGCAGGATTCCTCATTTCCTGCGGGGCTGAACTCCCCATTCAGGAGTTGAGCGACGCGAAAAACTCTATTACAAGAGCCAAAGCTGCGGGCGCAGAAAAATACGCTCCCGGAGAATTGGAAGAAGCTCGTAAAAGTTTATTAACCGCGCACCAAAAAGCTTCGGAAGAGGATCTCGGAGAAACGAAAAAATCTGCGGAATACGCAAGAGCGAAAGCTTTAGACGCTTCCGAAAAATCGTTTCCGTCTTCCGTAGATGACGCTCGCAAAGAATCTACGGCTGCAATCGATTCGGCCGACGAAGCCTACGCTTCTCAGCTTGCTTCCGAACCTTACAACGCTTCGGTTCAACTTCGTAAAGAAGGGGATACTCTTCGCGAAACCGCGGACAGAACCTTGGAATCTTATCCGAGAGAATCCGGCGACGACGCAAAACTAAGAACCAGACTTGCGGCCTTCGATCAGTACGAAGCTTCTCGTCAAAAATATGCGGATTCCAAAAAAGCCGCAGACGAATCCAAAGTATTAGCGCTTTCTCAAAAACAACAATTGATCGATTCTCTTGCGGATATCGAAAAGAATCTGAACGACGCGGATAAATACGCGGAAGGAAAAGATCCAGAAGTTGCGGAAACCAAAAGTCGTTTGGATGGCGCAAAGTATAAGATCGAAGAAGGAAAGATCAAAGAGGGTTATGCGGAAATCGATGATATTCGTAAGAAATCCGGCGAACTTGTCGCAAAAAATATCAAAGCTTACGCTGAGAAACAAAAGGAACTTGCGAAACAAAGTGTAGCAAGTGCGACCACAAAACTTGCATCTTTTGATAAGAATAAAGTCAACGCTTCCAGAGATTTCCAAGTTTCTTACCAAAGAGCGGAAGAAAATCTGAAAGCTGCTGAAGAATCCAGAGTATCCGCTGAAGATTTATATTCTTCCGAAAAATACGAAGATTCTATCTCTCGCTCCGAAGAAGCGATTCGTCTTTCCAGAATCGTAGTGGATCAGTCCACCGAACTCGCAGAGAGAATGGAAAGAAAAACGACCGGCGATAAGGTTGCAGGACGCGACACAAAAACCGGTGACGACAAAAAGAATAGTACTAAGAATCAAAACACGACCGAAGGAAAAAATTCTTCCACAAAATGGGGAGAAGACGGTTTACCGGAAGGTTGGAAACGTTATGTGGTTCGTAAAAAAGTTCCTGCGGATTGTCTCTGGAGAATTTCCAAAGATAAAAGACATTACGGAACTGCTAAGCTTTGGAGAAGAATCTACGAAGCGAACCGCAGCAAAATTAGAAATCCGAATTTGATTTATCCGAAACAAGTTCTTTTGATTCCGCCTAAAAAAGGACCGACTAAGTTTGATAAGAGTCAGGCTCCGAGTAAGAAAAAGCCTACTGCAGAAGAAGTAGAGGCAATCGAGCAGAATCAAAAACCAGCGGCTCCGGAAGAATCCGAGTCGGGGGAACCGGATAACAAAAAGAAAACGGAAACAGCTACTCCACCTCCAGCGGAAGATAATTCCGACGCGGCAGGCGGGGAAGAAGCTCCTGAAGAAGAAAACGGAGAAGAGGAAAATCCGGAAAATCTTCAGTAGTAAAGAAGCTGAGAGTTTTCAGAAGAAAGGCTTGGTAGAAATACCGGGCCTTTTTTGTTTTCGGGGGATGTGGGCGGAGTTACGACCACTTTCTCAGTAAATCGGCGCTGCGCTCGAGAACTCGGCGCGGCAAAATTGTTTTAACGCGCATCCAAAGTATTCGATCTTTCGACATTCGACGATCTATCCTGTACTCCAAAAGTGGTCGTTACTCCAGCCACAAAAAAACTTCCGTTGACATTCACGAAAAATTGAAATCCCGAACCTCGCATTTGGTAAAGATTTTGAACAAAAAGAAATTGAACTTAACTTGGAGAAGCTACGACAGACGCTTATTTTAAAATCACCTTTGAAATTCACTTGATTGTGGCTTTCGCATTGTAAAACTTTCTTTTGTAGTCAAATGAAACGCGCTTATACTCATCCGATCTCTTCCGTAAGCTATCAAGACTATGAAACCCTGGTAAAACTCGCCTGGGAAGAAGATTGCCCGGAAGAAGACATCACATCCGTATCTCTATTCTCACCCGACCAAAAAGCAACCGCAAGTTTGAACGCAAGAGAACCCGGAATTCTCTGTGGAACAGGAGTATTAGAAGTTTTGAATGTTCTTTGCGGAAACGGAATCCGGTCGGAACATTTTAAAAAGGACGCGGAGAATTTTCAAAAAGGCGAAACACTTCTGAAAATTCACGGAAGCCTCGTTCATATCTTGAGAATCGAAAGAATTCTTCTTAATTTTTTACAATATCTTTCCGGCATCTCCACTCGAACCGGAGAAGTCGTTCAAAAATACGGACAAAAGGGTCTGATGATTTTGGACACGCGTAAAACTCTTCCGGGTTATCGCAAGCTCGCAAAGTATGCGGTTTACTGCGGAGGCGGAAGCAATCACAGGCTCAATCTTTCCGAGATGGCGATGATCAAGGACAATCATCTCGCGATGTATTCTTCCTCGCACGAACCGGTTGGAAAAATCAAAGCTCGTTTTCCGGGAAGAATCGTGGAAGTGGAGATCGATTCCCTTTCACAACTCGAAGACGCGATCGGTTCAGGAGCGGAAGTGATTCTACTCGATAATTTTTCATTGGAAGATACGAAGTCCGCGTATTCCATTCTCAGGCAAAAGGCGCCTAACGTGCAGATTGAATTTTCGGGAGGAATCACTCCGGAAAAACTAGAAGCTCTTTCCGAGTTTTCAGGAGCGGGCGTGAGCATGGGTTATCTTACGCATACGACCCGTTTTCTGGATCTCGGTCTGGACATAGAACAACATTGAGATGGGATTTGTGAAGGCGCCCGCCACAAAAGACATGCTCCTCGAAGGAGTTCGCGAAACGCTCGGAGATCACGCATACGATTTCGTTCAAAAGGCGTATAACGTATCCGAACAAGCGCACCAAGGACAGTTTCGTCTATCAGGAGAACCTTATATAGTTCATCCTCTTCAGGTCGGATTCATTCTTTACGAACTCGGCCTGGACGAGAAGGTGATTTGCGCCGGACTTCTTCACGACGTAATCGAGGACACGGAATATTCCCGCGACGATATGATCCGAGATTTCGGAGAAGACATCACTGATCTCGTGGAAGGCGTCACAAAAATTTCCAAGATCAAAAGCCAGTCTAAGGAAACCGAAGCGGCCGAGAATATCCGCAAGATCATCGTCGCGACGATCAAGGACATTCGAGTCATTCTCATCAAACTTGCGGACAAGACGCACAACATGCGGACTCTTTCCTTTCAACCTCCCGAAAAACAAAGAAGAATCGCACAGGAAACCCTTTCCTTGTACGCGCCGATCGCGGGTAGATTGGGGATTTATAAAATCAAATCGGAACTCGAAGACCTTGCGTTTCAGATTCTCAATCCGGAAGAATATCAGGAAGTTAAGAAGAATATCAACTCCAAGAAATCGGAAAGAGAAGGGTTTATCGAAACCCTGAAAATCATTCTTCTGCAAAGACTTTCCGAAATTCAGATCGAAGCGGACGTCGACGGAAGGGCGAAACATTTTTATTCCATCTACCGCAAGATGAAACTGAAGGAAAAAACCTTCAACGAAATCTTCGATCTTAGAGCGATTCGAATCATCGCCAACGAAGTGAAGGACTGCTACGGTGTATTAGGAATCGTGCATACACTTTGGAACCCCGTTCCGGGTCGTTTTAAGGATTACATCGCGACTCCGAAGACGAACATGTATCAATCGCTTCATACGACCGTGATCGGGCCGGACGGAAAACCTCTCGAGGTTCAGATCCGTACGCGTGAAATGAACGACATCGCCGAATACGGAATCGCGGCGCACTGGATGTATAAGGAAAGCAAACCTTCCGCATCCGGAAAAAGCGTCAAAGTGAAGTGGCTCGAACTTCTCAGTTCTTGGCAGGATTCGGCTCTTGATCCGAAAGAATTCGTGGAAGAACTCAAATACGATCTTCACGAAGACGAGGTTTTCGTTTTCACACCGAAAGGGGAAATTCTTCAGTTACCGAAGGGCGCGACCATTCTCGACTTTGCGTTTCGAATTCATACCGATGTCGGTTTAAAAGCGAAGGGCGGAAGAATCAACGGAAGAATGCTTCCTCTCCGAACCGAAATTCGTTCCGGAGATCAGATCGAAATCATCACCGATAAAAGAACAAAACCTTCTCCGATTTGGTTGCGTATCGTTCGAACTCC
The DNA here is from genome assembly GCF_000243735.2 of Leptospira kmetyi serovar Malaysia str. Bejo-Iso9. NCBI lineage: Bacteria > Pseudomonadati > Spirochaetota > Leptospiria > Leptospirales > Leptospiraceae > Leptospira > Leptospira kmetyi. The sequence goes on from NZ_AHMP02000004.1 coordinate 12,783, forward strand.
TTCCGCGAGACAAAAACTGCGCGCTTACTTTAGAAGACTTCGAGAAGAAACGAAAAAGGATCTTCAACAAGAAGCGGAGTTTGCGGCGGAGATTACTCTGAACGCGGAAGTTTTAGAGGAACTCAAGAAAAAACCTTCTTCCAAACCGGCGAAACAAATCGACTTGGATGCGGGCAAGGTGATCGTCGCAGGTCTTCGCGGAATTCCGGTTCGACTTTCCGGTTGTTGTTCTCCATTGCCGGGCGACGAGATCATCGGTTTTGTCACTCGGGGAAGAGGAGTGAGCATTCACAAAAAAGGATGCGCGACCGCGAAACAACAGGAACAGGAAGAATCCATGCGGGTCATCACGGTGGAATGGGATTATGGTCAAAGCGAATCGATTCCCGTGATGATCGAAGTGAAGTCGAAGGATCGACAAGGTATCTTTATGGAAATCGTGAAATCGATTTCCAACACACAAACCAATATCCGGGAGTCCAAGGCGAGCACCGATCAACGAGGAAATTTGGTCGCGAGTTTCGAAGTGGACGTCGAACATTTGGATCAGCTCAAGGAAATTCTGAGCAATCTCAAACAGATCCCGGACGTGTATCAGGCGCATAGAATTAAGAATTAAACGAGGTAGTTACTTGAAAAAAATATTATATTCCGTTTTTTGCATTCTTTTTGTTCTTTCTTGTTTCTTCGTTTTAAACTGCGGAGAAAAGGAAGAATCCGAAACCTCCGCGGTTGTGGAAACCCTTCCATGGAACGGAAATCCCGATTCCATTCCGGTCGCTCTTCGCGGACACAACCCGATCGCTTCTCTCGAAGCGAAGAAAGGCGGAACGTTCCGTATCTACAGTCATCAGTTTCCGAAATCCTTGAACTATTATTTGGATCAGATGTCTACCACGGCTCATATCTTCGGTCTGATGTTCGAGCCTCTTTTGGATTATCATCCGCTCACTCTCGAACCGATTCCTCATCTTGCTTCTTCTTGGAGAATTTCTCCGGATAAAAAGAAATTCGTTTTTACGATCGATTCCAACGCGGTTTGGTCGGATGGAAAACCGATCACCGCCCACGATGTGTTGTTCACATACGAAACGTTGATGGATAAGAACAACAATACCGCCGTTTTTAGAATCGATCTTTCCCGTTTTGAAAAACCGGTCGTTTTGAGCGAACGAGAAATCGAGTTCACTCAAAAGGAAATTCATTGGTCGAACTTCAATACGATCGCGAACTCTCTTTATATTCTTCCCGCTCACTATTACCAAGGCAGAAACTTCGATAAGGAGAATTTCGATTTTCCAGTCGTTTCCGGTCCTTACTCCATGCTCTCCGCTAAAAAAGGCCGTTACGTAAAGATGCGTAGAAGAGGGGATTATTGGATGCGTGCGTATCCTTTTTACAAGGGAGTGGATAACTTCGATACGATTCTTTTTAAGGTGTATAACGAGGAACCGATCGCATTTCAAGCATTCAAAAAAGGTGATATAGATATCTATCCAACGTATACGGCTTCCTTTTGGGTAAAGGACGCAGTGGGCGAGAAGTTCGACGAGAGTTATATTCTCAAGCAGAAGATCTACAACTCGAAGCCGATCGGTTTTCAAGGTCTTGTTTTCAACATGAGAAGGGAAATCTTTTCGGACGTAAGAGTGCGTAAGGCGTTCGCACATCTTGTGGATCGAAAACTTCTGATCGAAAAACTCGCTTACAACGAGTACGAACCCACGAACGCATTCTATCAGGATCTTTGGAACGGTTCTTCTCCGAATCCTCCGATCGATTTCGACGTAAAAAAGGCACGGGAACTTCTCGCGCAAGCTGGTTGGAAAACGAACTCGAAAGGGATTTTGGAAAAGGACGGAAAAGAATTTCGGTTTAGCATTTTGGAACGCGATAAAAAATCCGAAAAATATCTGACGTTGATTCAGGAAAGAGCGAAAGAAGTCGGAATCGTTATCAATCTGGAAGCGACGGATCTCGCGGAATGGAGTTCTCGTATGGATAAATACGATTTCGATATGACCTGGGCCGCTTGGGGTGGAGGAATCTTTAAGGATCCGGAAGCGATGTGGTATTCCAAATACGCGGAAGAAAAAGGTCAGCCGAATCTTTCCGGTTTTAAAAACGCGGAAGTGGACAAACTCGTCGAACAACAAAGAACGGAGTTTAACGTTCCGAAACGAAACGAAATTTTGAGAAAAATAGACAAGATTCTCACCGCGGAAGTACCTTATGTTCTTCTTTGGAACACGAGCGCGACCCGGATCATGTATTGGAATCGTTTTAAGGCTCCCAAAAATCCTCTCGGTAAATACGGAAGCGAAAAGGAAGCTTCTTCACTTTGGTGGTTGGATCAAACACAATCCTCCAAACTGGACGAAGCCATTCTGAAGAAAGAAAAACTTTCGTCCGTGCCGGAGAAGGTTTACTTTCAGTAATATTCAAAAATATGAATAAACGGAATCGACTCGGAGAATTAGGCGGCGTCATTCGTGATTTTCTTAGCTCTCCTAAGATTCCGAACTTTATCGAGCTTCTCGAAAAGGGGCTTGATAAGGAACTTTTTTACGATCCCGAAAAGACGAGACCCGAAATTCCGATCGAGGACCTTCCGGTCGATTATCGTCTGCGAGAATCCGGTCTCGTTCGTAAAACATACGAGAGATTCTTCCCCGTTTCGCATCTGTTTCGCATAACGCATCGTTACGACCGGGAATATCTCGACAACTTCATGCCTCTTTCCGCCGAAAAATACATCGGAAGAGGTTCGTATAAATTCGTCTACGCTCTTCCCTGGAATCAGGTCGTTAAGATCGGTAAGTCCAAACTTCCTTCCGATCCGATCTTCGGTTCGTTATACAAACACGTGAATAAGAATCTGGATCGATATCTGAAAACGGAAGAGATTCAACTCATGGATTTTTTGAAATCCAAAACCTGGACGAGATCCGCTAAGGAAGACATTCACTTTAAGTTTTCGCGTTTGGGTTTGGAAAGGCTTCATTACTGGAAGTTGAAATCTTTGATTCCCGATCTTGTTCTTCCGACGCGGTATTTTATGGGGCTTCGTGCGAGAAGAACCCCGTTCGGAATTCCTATTCTTACCTTAACTCCCTGCGACAACCAAAACCTTCTTCCCGGAAAACATCTGAAAGAATTCATCCGACTGAATGAAAAGATCCGACAAAACCCTTTGCAGGACGCATTCTTTCCGAAATGGAAACTGAGTTTCGACACGCATAAGTTCGGAGTGATCAGTCGCTCGAAGTTGAAAAAAATCGCTCTGGATTTTCATCGAGTGATCGAAGTGACCAAACATTTGGCTCAAGAGGAAAAGTTGATTTTCGATATTCATTCCGAAAATATCATCATTACGTTTCCGGATTTTTCCCTGAAAATTTTCGATTATCATGTTTTCGACGAACATCTTTACGAGCCGAGTAAGGAGAATCCTTCTCCCGAGATCGATCATATCAACACGATTCGGGAATTCGTCCGTTCTTTCGAGCTTGGTTGAAAGAGGTCGGTAGACCGTCCACTTTCGGCAATACCGGATTTCTTCGAGCGCACAAAAGGGCCGGAGTTCCGTCCACATCGCGGCTCCCACGTAGTTTGTAGGCCCATTTTTCTTTTTACAGAATGACCTTCCGTGGAAGAGTGGATTTGGACCGAAATTCCAAAAGGAACCTGTAGAAATGATCGATCGTTATTCCAATCCTGAAATTTCCAAAATCTGGGAATTAGAGAACAAATTCGAAATTTGGAAAGAAATAGAAATTCTCGCCTGCGAAATCCGAATGAAACGCGGAGAAGTTCCGGCCGAAGATTTTCAAGAGATCAAATCGAAAGCGAAGTTCAAGGTGGACGAGATTCTCGAAATCGAAAGTAAGGTTCATCACGACGTGATCGCGTTTTTGACGAACATGAATTCCTACATCGGACCCGCGGGAAGACACGTTCACTACGGACTCACGTCATCCGACATCGGAGACACCGCTCTCTGCGTTCAGATGGTTCAGGCGATGGATCTCATCCTGAAAAAAACGGACGCGCTCATCGCGGCGGTCCGCGAAAAAGCGATTCAATACAGGGACCTTCCCTGTATCGGAAGATCGCACGGAATCCACGCGGAACCGATGACGCTCGGACTCAAGTTCGCATTATTTTTTGAAGAATTAAACCGAAATAGAAAAAGAATGGCCGACGCTCGCGACGAGATCGCGGTCGGAAAACTTTCGGGCGCGGTCGGAACTTATTCCAACATCGATCCCGAAATCGAAGCGTATGTTTGCGAGAAGATGGGACTCAGAGTGGACCCGATCGCGACGCAGGTGGTTTCCAGAGATCGTCACGCGTTTTATCTTTCCGTTCTCGGCGTAACCGCTTCGTCTTTGGATAGAATGGCGACGGAGATTCGACTTCTGCAAAAGACGGAAGGAAGAGAAGTGGAGGAACCGTTCTCCGCAGGACAAAAAGGATCTTCCGCGATGCCTCATAAAAGAAATCCGGTGATCTGCGAAAGAATCTCCGGTCTTTCCAGAGTGATTCGCGCCAACGTAAACGTAGGATTACAAGACGTTGCGCTCTGGCACGAAAGGGACATTTCACATTCTTCCGCGGAAAGGGTGGTGCTTCCCGATTCCACCATCGGACTCGAATACATATTGGATAAGATGTTATTCGTGATTAAAAACATTCACGTATATCCGGACGCGATCGAAAGAACGTTAGGCGTAACACGTGGTCTGATCTTTTCTCAAAAGGTTCTTCTCGCTTTGATCGAAAAGGGAAAGATCGTAAGAGAGGACGCGTATCTGATCGTTCAGGAACACGCGATGGCCGTTTGGGCGAACCAATCCGAAACGCTCAAAACAAGACTGGAAAAAGACGCAAGGGTCAACAAGGTCCTCACACAAAAGGATCTGGACGAAATATTCAAGATAGAACCGTATCTCGAAAAAGTGGGATTGATTTACAAACGACTGGGCCTCGAATAGATGCGGATCGGAATTTTCGGTTTAGGTTATACCGGAATTCGGATTTCCGAAACGTTAAGATCCAAAGAAAACGTGGAACTGAACACGTTCTCTTCAAACACGACCGTTGCAGGAACGAGAATATTCGATTTTTCGAATGCAGATTCCTTAAAAAAGTTCGGGGAAGAATTTTCACAAAACTTCTTCGATCTTTGTATCGTAACGTTTCCGATTCAAAAACTTTCCGATCCGAATTCGTTTATCAATTTGGTGTTTTCTTCCTGTAAGAATCCCGTTCTGATCGGAACCACGAGCATTTATCAAAGGGTTCCCGATATCGTCGAAACGACTCCTCTTCAGGAAGACCACGACCGGTTTGCGGTCGAAAAAGAATGGCTCCAAAGAGGAGGTAAAATTCTCAGGGTATCCGGAATCTACGGACCGTTGAGAAACCCCGCGGATTGGGCGAGAAAGGGACTCGTAAAAAAAAGTTCGAGACAACTCAATCTGATTCACGGAGACGATATTGCGCGAACGATTTTCCTGTTAGTCGAAAAGATCGAAAGGGAAGGAATCGAGAGCGTTCCGAACGTTCTCAATCTTTCGGACAATCAATGGCATACTTGGAAAGAAATTTTTTCCTTTCTGGAAGAACACGGAAAAATTTCCAAAACGGAGATCGAAGAATCGCCGAAAGAGGATTGTTTTATCGACAGCGAACGGATTCGAAACCTGCTTCCTGATTTACAAACAAAAGACTTTTGGGCAGAGTTGGAAAATCTGGAAGGAATCAGTGATTAGCGAAATTACGAATATTCTCCATTTCTTTTCCATAGGCGGACTCGTTTCGCTTTTCATTTTTTTTCTGGCGCGTTATTGGTACGATATTCGGGGAAGAATCGCGGTATGTTTTATCGTGACCATTCTCGCGTATCTCATCTTAAACTTGGATGTGAACGTTCAAATTCCTTTTCTCGCGCGCAACATTCTGTTCCTGTGTCTGCTGGCTCTTCCGTTTTTTTATTGGCTGATCACCTTAGCGGCGTTCGACGATCATTTCGAAATCAAAACCTGGTTTTGGTTTCTACTGATCGGCAAGTTGATTATCTCAGCGGTCGTCACGTATCCAGAACTCGGGCAAATTTCGCTTCGCGGTCCCGTGGAATCCGAAAGAACTCTTTCCCGAATTTTATTACCTTCCATCTTTTCTCTCGGTTTCGTTTTGGCCGCGATCATACAAACGTATATCGGAAGAAAGGACGATCTCGTCGAATCCAGAAGAACTCTTAGACAAATCCACATTCTCATTTCGGGAACAGTGATTGCGCTTAACATTTTTTCGCATCTGTTCTTACGCGGAAAAGAATTGTCCGAAATACTCGATCTGATCAACGGACTTCTCGCTTGGGGATTGATCCTCGCGTTTCACTTTTTGATGTTCGAGTTGAAGGAAGGTCTAATCCAAAAACGGGAAGGTGCGGTCGAAGAGGAAAAAACTCCCCCGGTTGATCCGGTTCTTCAGAAAAAGCTAATAGACGCTTTTGAAAAAGAGAAGATGTATCGTTCGGAAGGACTTACGATCCGAAGTCTCGCCGAAGAACTTCAGGTTCACGAATACAAACTCAGAAGGTTGATCAACGGCAATCTGGGTTTTCGTAATTTTAACGATTTTTTAAACCGATATAGAATTCAGGAAGCCTGCGAAATCTTATTGGATTCGGAAAAGGACGAGATTCCCGTTATTCGAATCGCGATGGATCTGGGTTATCAATCCCTCGGTCCTTTCAACCGCGCCTTTAAGGAACTTACGTCCTTTACGCCGACCGAATATAGAAAAAACCGCGTGGAACCGAAAATAAACCTGAACGATTTTGAAAAGAGTAAGCTTAAATAGGGGTTTCAGTTCATAATCAAATCCTATAAAGGGGAGAATGGAAATGGAAGAATTGCTTTCTAAGGTCGGTTACTCCGGCTTCTTCGGAATCGTCTGGGGAACCCTGTTGATACGTTATCTGCTCTTTGCCGGAACCGCCTTCTTGGTCGTTTGGATTTTATTGGGTAAAAAACTTTCCCACAAATTGATCCAGGGTAAAAAACCGGAACGGGAAAAGATTCTTCACGAGGTTAAGTATTCCCTGATCACTTTTTTGATCTTCGCGCTTTCGGGCGTGTTCACCGCTTGGTCTCAGGTGAACGGATACAATCTGATCTACGACGACGTTTCCGATTACGGAATCGGTTATCTGATCTTCAGCGTCTTCGCTTTGATTCTTTTTCACGACACGTATTTTTATTGGACGCATCGTATGATGCATCATAAACTTCTGTTTAAAAGTTTCCATTTGGTTCATCACAAGTCGACCAACCCTTCCCCTTGGGCGGCGTTTTCGTTTCATCCTCTGGAGGCGATCGTGGAATCGGGAATCATTCCGTTGGCTTCGGTGATTCTTCCCTTACATCAGGGAGCGATGATCGTTTTCTTCGTTTATATGACTTCGCTTAACGTTTTGGGTCACCTTTCCTACGAACTTTTTCCCTCCTGGTTTTTAAGAAGCCGATTCACGAATTGGCATAACACGACCACACACCACAACATGCATCATAAGTATTTCAACTGCAACTATTCCCTCTATTTCAATTTTTGGGATAAGGTTATGGGAACCAATCACGAGAAATACAAAGAAACCTTCGAAGAGATCGCTTCGAGGTCTTCTGATTCGTCCGATTCTACATTAGAAAAAGTGAATTCGGAAGGAACGGTCGCGGCTTAATAAATTATTTCTGACCCGTAGGAGGAAAGGAAACGGTCGTCGTAAAACCTTCGGCGCTCGTGGATTCCTCCAGGGTTCCTTTCAGCTGATGCGTAAGTAATTGTACGAGTTCGGTTCCTAAGGAATCCTTTTTCGGTTGAGAATTCGGAGATTTTCCCGGACCGTTGTCGGTCACTTCGAGACGGGAATAGTTTCGATCGTCGAGTTTAAAACTTACGCTTAATTTTTTCAAACCTCGGATTTTCGGAAACGCATGTTTCATCGAATTCGTGATGAGTTCGTTGAGAATCAAACCCAAAGGAATCAGAATCGATTGGTTGAGAACGATCGAATCGCAGTGAACGTCGATCTGAAGTTCGGCCTCATCGTATCCGAAAAAACGCATCAGGTTCGAGATCAGCTTTCGGATGTAATCCGGAAGAAACGTCTGGCTCTCGACACTTTTTGAATATAACGTTTCGTGAATCATCGCCATCGAAGCGATTCGATTCTGACTGTCCTCCAAAACCTTCTTCGCGTTCGGATCCTGGGAATACTCGGATTGTAACCCGATCAGACTTGATAAAACCTGCATATAGTTTTTCACTCTGTGATGGATTTCCCGGAGTAGAAGTTCCTTTTCTTTAAGTGAATTGCTGATCAATTCTTCCGCTCGTTTCGGAAGAGAATAGTCGATGATAACCCCTTCCAAACCTTGCAACGTTCCGTCGGCGGCAAAAACTCCGATTCCTTGTTCGAAACACCACTGGATGCTTCCGTCTTTTTTGCGGATTCTATACGTGATTTGGTACGGAGTCTGGGATTCCACCGAAGACGAGACCCCCGTTGCCACCTCGTCGCGATCCTCTTCCACAATTATATCACCGAAATCTAATATTTTTTTTTCTATAAAATCCTCGGACGAATAACCGGTCAGTTGAAGACAACCTTCGCTGATGTATTCCATCGTCCAATGAGGAGGATCGTTTTTACAACGATAGACGATTCCGGAGATATTGCTGATGATCGTTGAGATCTGTCTTTCGCTTTCGCGGAGTTTTTCCTCGACCTGTTTGAACGACGTGATGTCCACGATCATCGCGAGCGCACCGTCGTAATTCCCCTGATCGTCGTAAAGCGGATTGGCGGAAGCGATCGCGTATTTTTGTTCGCCTTTTGCGTTTACGAAATTGTATTCCGAAATTTCGCTGATTCCTTTTTTTCTCGCCTCCAAACGATCGGCGACGGCCTTTCTACGTTCGGGTTCGACGATGTCCAAGATGTTTCGACCGACCATCTTATCGGGATCGATTCCGTATAATTCTCCGATTTTATGATTGGCAAAGGTCGTACTTCCTTCCCGATCCAAGATCCAAATTCCTTCCTGGGAAGTGTCTATGATTTTCTTATATAAGGAATCGAGTCTGTTCTCCGATTCTCTGGACCATTCGAAGTATATGATTAAAATTGAAATCGAACTCGTTAGACGAAACAGGCCTCCGAGTAAAAATCCGAAAACCGCAAGTTCGGGGACCGGTCTCAAAACGGGATAGTCGATGATATGAATTCCCCAAAGAATAAAGTTCCAACCTCCGATGAGGGTTCCCTTATAATGAGAGGAAGGAAGTTTGAGAAGAATCAAACCGGAATAAATATGCGCGGCGCCGACGATGATATAAATCGGAGTCGAAGCAAGATCGGAACCGGGGAAATAAATTTCTTCCAGGATCGTCCAAAAAATTCCGATCGGAAAGATCCAGTAGATCGTTTTAGGAAATTCTTTTTTGCTAAAAAGAAACGTTCCTAGGAGTAAAAAGAACGCGCGGGTCACGTCCGAAGAATGGATTAGGACGGAAATCCACGCGTTTTCCTCGATCGCCGCTCGGAATAAATTTCCGGAAAGAAAAACCAATTGGAAAAACCAGGAAAGAAACCAGAATAGAAGGAACTTATGTTTTTCCGTCCAGTAAAGAAACAAATAGACTAAGTTGAGTATGATGACCGTCGTTAATGCGAAAAGAATGGAAGGGATAATCCAAGACGGTTGCATGTTACTTGAGAACAAGGTCAGATTAACCCATCCTTCCGGTTTCCGGCAATCCATTTTCCGAGAGTAAGGATTTAATATTCAAAATCCTGCATTTAGTTTTAGCGTTTTAAACCGAATTGAAAGCGGAACCGCTCCCTCAAAGAAAGGATCTTATTTGTTAAGACGGTAATTTTACGATGGATTCGGCTTTCTTTTCGCGCAGGCTCGTTTCCATTCGCGCCGAAGAACGCGATTTCATAATCTCGAACACCTCTTGACACATTTGTTTCATTTTAAATCAATGAAAAGAGGATTCGAAAGAATCGTCCGTTCTTCCGTGTTTTGTTTCGGATTTCAGACTTTGATTGATTAGGAAAAATGTATGCTACTTAGAATTGTCTTTTTTTGTATTTTGATCCAGATCGGATCCGTTTCCTGTAAATCGAAGGAGGAAGACAAGTTGACCGGAGCCGAGTTCGCGGCCTTAGTCGGTCTTCTCGGAAGTTACGGACAAACCAATCAGGACGCGGATACGGCTTGGGGAATCGTCGCAGCTGCGGGAAAATTCAGAACCGATTTGATTCTTACCTATGGCGCGTCTCAAAACGTAACCGATACTTGCCCCGGCGGAGGACAGGTCACCGTCACGGGAAGTTTTACGAAACCTTCCGCGGACACGCTCGTAAATCTTCAGTATCAATTTCAAAGTTGTAAAATTTTATTGGATGCGAACGTTCCGAGTTTTGTTCGAAGCGGTCTTACGTTGACTTCGGATTATACGATTACGGGAACGATGACCGAGTCCGGTTCTTACAATTCCTCGACGACGAATCTGAATTACACGGCGACGAATCTTACCGTCGTAGGTTCTCAAACGAACACTGGTTACGTGTTGGGATCTCCCGCAACGATTTCAAATTCGAACTGCGAGATCACGATCCATAGGCCCGCAAAGGGTCTAAACGGAACGATCTGCACAAGAAGTTTTGCATATTAGAATAAAATAATATTCTTTCGTTACTGGATCGAATATTCCCGAAGACAATAGTTGCCGGAAGGATGTTTATATTCCTTTTTGAGAACCGTATTTTTCCCGACCGCCGCGGAACGGATCGCGAACTTCTCCATCATCTCCTTTTGAGCGCAGGTCGGAGCGATTACGAGAGCGGATGAGAATTCTTCCCAGGACTTCCACTTGTGTCTGGAATCGTTTCTGTATTTTCCTTTGGAGAACGTTTTCATTCTCATAAGAAGGTCGATTTCCGAAGCGATCAAACGGCCCTTCTTGTCGAAGTTAAAGTCCTCGTGAAATCCGTTGAATACGATGTATTTTCCTTCGGGGGAAATTTTCGCGGTTAAGTCTCTCGCGGGTTGAAACAGATCCGTTTGAAATCCTTTCAGACAAAAATACTGAACTTTTTCGAAACTATCGCGAAGAAGTCCGCCTTCCCGAACATACAAACTTCCGCTCCAAACGAACACGACCGTTCCGAGGGTGATCGCGGCGATCCGAACGTTTCTGGATTCGTCTTCGATAAAACGAAAGATCCAAAGCGCAAAGACCGTAAACAAAGCCGGTAAAGGGGGGAACACATGTCTTAACTGTTTATTGCCCGTCGTCGCGTCTATGATGATGTATTGCAAAAATAGAATGCAAGTGATCGCAGTTAACGGATCTCGAAGCGTTTCGGTGATCGAAGAAAGAAGATTTCCCTTGTTTTCTTTGATTCTGTTTTTAAAAAACCAAAGAATCAAAAACAGAACCCCGAAGAAAAAGATCCGAAAGACCCAAGGTTCTTGGAACACGTGACTGACCGGGCTTGTCGTCGTAGGCGAGGAGAATAAGGCGAACACGAAACTTTTTACGTATTCGTTTACGATCATCTGCGCGTTGATCAGGCTCATCACCCGGTCCGGATTCGCAAAGATCCACGCGAGAGAAGGAGCGATCGCATAAAGATAGATTGCTCGGATCGAGGAAGGTGCGATCTTTTTCCATTCTTCCCGTTTGGAATATAAGAAAAGATTAAAGTCGATGAACAATAAAACCGTGCAGTAATAGATGATGAGTTTGAATTGTCTCTGATCGAGATTTAGATTGGTTACGACCCGGAGCACGGGCAGAGACAACACGAGCAATACCACGAGAATTACGAAAATTCTCCGTAAACCCTTGTATCGAGCGGTCAGAGAAAACTTTAGAATTTCGGAATATTCTTTCGGCTTGGAAACGACCTCGTATACAAAGATCGCGATAAAAAGAAGAAGTCCGTACGGATATTTCGTAAAAAATAAACCGAACAGCGAAAGAAAGACGGACCATTCTATCTTTTCCTTGGGATCGAATTCGTTTCGGAATACGTCCGTTTCCGTTTGTCGATAGATCTTATAAAGAGTATAATAAGTCCATAATAGAAAAAACATTCCCTGCGTTTCAAGCATGGACGAAAGACTGTAGGAAGGAGCCTCGGTCGTATGCAGGGTCAACGCCAGAGTAAGAATCGAAGTCAGACCGGCCTTAAAGAACGAACCCGTAATTTGATAAACGACATAGAGAATCGTGGGAAAGCAGATAACGTAGAAAACCAGTCCCAAAAAAGAATCCTTCCAGGTGATCGGCATATCGCCCGGAGTCAAAAGAAGCAACAAGGACAAAAGCGAACGAAGAGGAGGCCAAGTGGGGGATTCTAAAAACGGAAAGAAGGCCCTCCAGAGTTTGAAGTCCCGGAAGTCCTGAAACTGATCGAGAACCACGTTGAGACGGATGTTTTCATCCCAGGTCAAAAGGTCCTTGAGACTGCAGGTCCGAATGAAAATCTCCCAGTTGCGAAATCCCATATAAAACGCAAGTCCCAAGGAAACGAAACAGAGCAGAAGACCCGGAATCAGAAGTTTGTCTTTTTTCATATCTATCTCCAGAGGGAAATCGGGCGTTTAGGATTTTTTCTTTGCGGTCGTCGATTTTTGTTTTTTCGAAACGGAGGAATAAACGTCCTCGATCACGTAAAGCGGTCTGCTTTTGGATTCGTCGTTCACTCGGCTCAGATATTCTCCGATCATCCCGAGCGCGAGCAGTTGTGTTCCGCCTAATATGAGCACTACGATCATCATAGAACTCCAGCCGGTGATCGTTTCGGAAGTGAAAATTCTCAGGTAAATGACGAATAACGCGTAGATCGCGCCGCCGAACGCGGTGAAAAATCCGAGATACGAGGAAAGTTTCAGCGGAGCCGAGGAGAAGGAAGTGATTCCGTCTAACGCGAATTTGAGCATCTTTCCTACCGAGAATTTGGTCACGCCTTCGAAACGTTCTTCTCTTTCGTATTCGAGCCCGGTTTGTTTAAAACCGATCCAGGATATCAAACCTCGGATATAACGGTGTTGTTCCCGCATGGAACAAAGAACGTTCGTAACTCTTCGGCTCATGATTCTAAAATCTCCCGTGTCGATCGGAATGTCGAAGCGGGTGATCTTCTTTAGAATTCTGTAAAATACGTGAGCGGTCAAAAGTTTGAACCAGGATTCTCCCGGTCTTTTTTTCCGTTTCGCGTAAACGACGTCGTATCCTTCGAGTAGTTTCGCGTAAAGATCGCTTACGAATTCGGGAGGATCTTGAAGATCTCCGTCCATCACGACGACCGCGTCTCCGAGAGCCGTGTCGATTCCCGCGGTGATCGCGGTCTGATGTCCGTAATTTCTGGAAAGATTGACGAGTTTATATCCGTTCGTCTGAGAACAGAATTTTTTGAGCACCGAAAAACTTTCGTCTCTCGATCCGTCGTTCACGAAAAGAATTTCTAAGTCGTCTTTTTTAAAGGAATGTTCGGAGCTTAAGAGATCTTGCAAAATGCCGAGTCTTCTCGTAAGTTCGGGAATGGTTTTTTCTTCGTTGTAGATGGGGATGACTACGGAAAGGAGAGGAGGTCTTTCGGCCATAAGATGTACCCGTAAGGATCGTAGAAGACGGCTTTTTGTCCAGAATTATTCCCCCGATTCATGCAAGCTATCGTTTGCTACACTTGCGGACTTATCAGTTTTAACGGATAGGTTTTTGCCCTGATTTTTAGTGCTCCGCGAAAAATTCTCTTTACAAATTGCCAGGAAATTAAATTATACTTGCATCCAATATCCAAGTCAGGGTTATGAAAATCAAAGTCACCACTAAAAACGACGTCCACATCATCAAGATTGAAGGGCCGATAAAAGCGGGAAATGAGTTCGAGTTAGGTCAAAAAATCGAAGAGTACATTTCCAAAGGTGACGTTCCGAAATTTATCATCGATTTGAAAAAAGTTCCCTTTATCAACTCCGCCGGACTCGGTATGTTCCTCAATATCTACAAACATATCGACGGCTTAAAAGGAAGAATGGTCTTTACCAACTTGAATTCCGATATAGAGAACTTAATGGAGATTACAAAACTCGCCAGCATCTTCGAAATCTACAAGACGTTGGAAGAGGCACTTGAATCTTTCGAATACTGATTCGTTCAGAAGTCGTGGAAACTTTCAAACGTCATTTCCAAAAACATAGACGACTCTACTTTTCTCTACTTAGTCTATTAATTATTTACAAACTCGCATTCAACCGGTTTACGGGCCAACTCGTAGTATCCAAGATTCTGCAAGGTTCCATACAAGGAACCGCGAGTTTTACGGTAACGAAATTCTCGCTTCTCTACGGAATCACTCTCGAAAATCTTCTTCTCAAATCGGACTCGAGCTTCGAAGAACGACCGGTTCTTTCCGTAAAGGAGTTGGATCTTTCCTACAATCTCCCTTGGATCTTTTTCGGAAGAGCCAAACTTTCCAGAATCGCGGTCGTGGGTTTGCAGATCGGTCTCAGACAAAAAAAGGGAGAATGGAACCTCGCAAAACTTTTCGCTTCCTCCAAAGAAGAACCGAAACGGGAAGAAGCTCCTTCCTCGCCGCTGGAAGAGATTTCGACTTACGTGCCCGTAAGCGCTTATCTCGGACTCGAACTCAAAGACATCTTCGTTCACGTCGTATCGGACTCGGGCGCGTCCTCTTACAAAGCGGGGATCGACGGTTTTAATCTCGCTTTGGAATTGGATACGGTACGATTTCGAAAAATTCCGTTGAACGTGCGGATTCTTCAGCTAATCGACGTTATACGCTTTCGGATGAATCCCGAAAAAACGGTGCGGATTTATTTCGAAGACGATTCCAAATCCTTGGACCAACCGTTTCGACTCGGTCTCGAGTTGTCCCGAGACGATTCCGTTCCCGGCGGTTTGTTGATCTCGAAAGCGGATATCGGTTCGGATTCGGTTCCGATTCGTGTTCGCAATCAGCTTTTGGCTCCGTTCGGATTCGGACTCAAATATCAACTCGGTTATCTGGAAAAAGAGGACAAACTCAAACTCGAAAGTCTCGAACTCAAGGTCAACCAGGACGTTTGGTTGTCGGGTGCGGGAGAAATTTCGGGAGTTTCCTCCAAGGAAAGAAACGTTCAGTTTTCGATCCGGAATTCATCCATTCGTTTAAAACCTTTATCCGATTTTTTGTCCACGATCCCCGGAATTCCGAAGATGGTTTTGGACGGAGAATTGCGTTTGGCTCCGATCACCGTTTCGGGTAAGGACACGCGTTTAAAGTTGAGCGCGGATATTTCCGCAAAGGATCTTTTGATTTCCACCGGCGGAAAAAATCATAGGATTCCCGAGTTAAAACTCGTGGCGGATTCCATTCTTCATCCGCTTACGGAAGAATCGCCTAACGC
Source organism: Leptospira kmetyi serovar Malaysia str. Bejo-Iso9 (assembly GCF_000243735.2). NCBI lineage: Bacteria > Pseudomonadati > Spirochaetota > Leptospiria > Leptospirales > Leptospiraceae > Leptospira > Leptospira kmetyi. The sequence goes on from NZ_AHMP02000004.1 coordinate 28,280, forward strand.
GAGTAAGCCGATTCCGCTTCTGGAGAATCTGGAACTCAAGGAATTTTTAGTAACCTACAACGGAATACAGTTGGCCGCGACGGGAAGTATTCGTCACGGAACGGAACTCGACCTGGATCTTGCGGTTCAGAACTTAAATCTTACCGATTACGTAAAAACACTGAACGGAATTTTGGGTCTTCAGATGAAGATCGGAGGAACATTCCGTTCTTTGAATGTGAACGGTTCGGTCCAGCTCGCGGGTTTTCGTTTTCCGATGGGAAGAGGAAAGTCTTCTCCGATTCCGGCCAACTTGGATTTGAAATCTCAGATTCAATTCGGAAAACCGTTCGTTCCCGATCTGATCCGCTTGGATTCTCTTTCTCTCGTTACGAAAGGTGTGGAAGGAAAGGAATCTCTTTCGATCGCTTCGAACGGAACGATGTATCTTACGAAAGGGTTTCGGATGAATCTTCCTTCTCTCGTTTTAAAAACGGAGTTGGATCGTTTGACTCCTACCTTACCACTTTCTCTTCGAGAAAGTCTGGTTCCGGTCCGCAATAATCTCGGAAACAAAATCACTCTTACGGGCGGGGTAGATTATTCGATCGTGGACGGGGCGCAATCGATTTTAGGGAAACTTCTTTTTGACTTACCCGGAATTCAGGTTCGAGATTTAAAAGCGGATCTCGACGTAAAGATCGCAAAGGATTCTTCCATCAGTTTGCCTCGGTTCGATCTTTCCGCGTTCGAATCCAAGTTTAGAATGGATGTAAGCGGTAATCTAAGAAATGCTTCCAAGGGAGAAGAGGGAGTTTTCGGCGATTTGATTCCCGATCTGAAAGGAAGTATCGTTTTAAAATCCGATAAAACGACTTATCTTTTTAAGGGAATCAGCTTCGAGGGGCTTTTTGCGATTCAGTTCCGTTTAAAAAATTCGATCGCGAACGGAAGTCTCGTTTCCAAAAATTCAAACTTCGGTTATGCGAACGCGTTTTGTCCCGGCGAGGATTGTAAACTCTATCAGATCGAAGGATTGAACGCTGAGTTTCCCTTCGTTCACGATCTTTCCGTGAAAACGACTCAGAATCTGATCGACGGAAACAAGGAAAAGTTTATCAAAACCTACGGAAGAATTCCGGTTCCGAATCTGACGATCAAACAAATCGTCGGAACACATCCTTCCATCAGCGGAATTCCCTTCGACTACGTAAAACCCAGAAACGGTCAGCCCGGTTTGTCCGCGAGAATCGACTATTCGGAGAATTTTCTTAAATTAGAATATTTGAAAGTGTTCACGTTAGACGGTCTTGTCAACGGAAAGGATATTCTCGTGAACGTCGGCGAGGGAAAACCGGAAAAGATGGAATTCAGCGCGGTCGTTCAGATCAAGGACATCGATCTAAAACAACTTCTTCCCCCGAAAAGCAGATCCAAGATAGACGACGGTAAGATCAAGGCCGATCTGAACGTCTCGGGAAGAAATCTCGCCGATCCGATTCCGAACATCAATCTTTTCTTCAGCGTTTTTCAGATCGGTCAGGATTTCGCGAAAAGCGCGGTAAACATATTTACTCCTTCGAACATTTTTACGGATTTTATCTACAACAGTTACGCGGTGGACAAGATCGAAGTGGAACTTTCCAAGGGGCTCGTCTACGCGGTCATCCAGTTCAAACGCTCCATTTTAAATACGATCATCAATTTGGAAAACAGCCAGATCTCCCAGCAGAGAATGCCTCTCGCCAATTTCTTGAAGCGGGCAAGATCCGAAATCGACACGTATCAGTGAGGACAAGCCGACTATGAAACGTAAAACTCTAAATCAGAACATTCTAATATTCTTATTTTTAATTCCGTTTTTCCTTGTTGCCGTATCGGGCTGTATCATCAAATCGCCTCTGATTACGTTCACTCAGACCCAAACCTCCTCCGAAAAACAGATGATCGGAGAGGATCGGATTCTGGAAAAAGACGGTTGGCTTATCTCTTCAATCAAAACTTCCTCCGCGGGTTCCGAGGTTTGGAAAAAGGATTTTTCCGGCGATAACTACGCGGGAGGAGATAAGAATATTCTAATATCCTTAAGGGCTCTTGCTTATCTCGCGCCCGAAATCAAAACCTGGAAAGAGGAAGGTTTTTTAGCGGAGGGTCTCGACGGAAAACTCAGGATCAATCCCGCAACTTCCGAAGCGGGGATTAAAAACGAACTTTCCAAAAAAGAGATCAAAGCGCGGATCGATTCTCTTGTGGCTCTTGCCAACGAACACAGAAGTAAGGTGATCGCTTTCCGATCGAATCCGGATTCCAAAGCGCCTAACAAGGAAAATGCGGAACATCTTAAGAACCATCTCGAACAAACCTGGTATCGCCTTGTGGAAAAGGGCGAATACTACGAAAAATCTCCCGGCAAATGGATTCGCAAGGAGTAGGTCATGTTTCGTCTTTGGCTCCGCATTCTTTTTTGTTTCTTCTTTTTTTATCATTGTTCGGTCTTTCGCGCGTCCGCAAAGATCAAACCTCTAGAGTTCAATTATTCTTCGATCGCGGTAAACTACTTCACGCCCGAAAACGAAAAACCGTTTCCTTTGACGGTGCAAAGAGGGAACAACCTTTACAACTCCACGACTTCGGACGGACGTTATCTTTTTTATACGACTGGTCAAAAGGGAAATTACGACATTTGGTTTCGCGATTTAAAAAGTTCGATCACCGTTCCCGTTACGGAACATCCCGCGCCCGAGTTCAAACCCGCGATCAGCCCGGACGGTAAAAAACTCGTATTCGTATCGGAACAATACGATTCTTCCGGGGATCTTGTTCTTTTGGAAATGGATCCGAACTATTGGGCGGAAAAAATTCTTCAGGGGAAACGTTTTCTAAATTCGGATTTTATAATATTAACGAATCCTGATTTTGACGAGCCGGGCAAAAAGGATTCCTTTACGGACACCGATCCTTCTTTTTCGCCGGACAGTCGCCATCTCGTTTTTTCCACGGATCGTTTGACTCCTGGGATTCAGAATCTCGTCGTGTTGGATACGGAAGGAAAACAACCGATGAAACTTCTCACACAAAACGGAGGAGCTTCTCCCGTCTGGTCCGCGGACGGAAGTTCGATCGTTTATCTTTCTTATCAGGAGGGACCCACGGGCGATATCTATCTTTTGGACGTTTCTTCGGGTAAGAATGAAAGGCTTACGAAAGATTCTTATCTGAACTTTTCACCTTCTTTGTCGAACGACAAAAGATATTTGTATTATACTTCCATTCGAAACGATTCGAACGGAAACGGACGTTTGGACGAACGGGACAACAGTCTCATCGTTCGAAAGGATTTGAAAACCGGCGGAGTCCGTCAGTTGACCGGTGGGAACGATTCCTTGTTCGATTCCAAATTCTCCTCTTTCAATGGAGGATCGGTTTTATTCACTGCAGCATATTATAATACTCTAAATATTTATTTTATTCCGGCCTCCGGTTCCGTTTCCAAAGAAAAGGACGTGATTTCCCAATACGAACTCGCTTTGAAATACAGGGACAAACAGAGTTTCGAGGATTTTCTTTTGGCGATCGACGCCATCGAGTTTTATTTCTCGGAAGATCCCATTTATCCTTTGATCCGCGCCAAGGCCCTTCTTTTGAAATACGAAGAGGCGAAAAACGGAGGAAGAACGGGCGTCGCCGAAACTACAAGAAAGGAAATTCTTTCCTCCCGATTGCATCCCGTGAACGGACTCGCCTACGGTTTGTCTCTCGTTCAGGAAAGAAAGAATTCGATTCCGTCCGCGATCCAGGAACTTAGAAAATACTACGATCAGATCCGTTCGGTCTCTTCCGTCGATAAGAACGTCTTGGCCTCGCTTTTGGAAGAGGAAGCTGATCTGTATCGAAAGTCCGGAAACGTGGAACGTTCCCTGCAAGTATATGATGAAATTTTAAATCGTTATTCTTCGTATTATCGGATTCGGGACATCTATCGAAAGTCGGGCGATCTTCAGTATAAGAACGCGTCCTTGCGCGGTTATAAAATTCCGGAAACTTTTTTTACGGTCGCGAACGATCCGCAGATCGGAAAGGAAGACTTAAGACTTCTGTACGAACAGATCGATCGGGAAGTGATCGCCGGTAAGAATTTTGCGGAACGAACGAGCGCCGCGGAAATTTCCATCGTTTCGAATTCTCTCTCCCAAAAATCCAAACGTCTGAACGAATATTTTTTATACGTAAAGTCTCTCGGTTTGAACGGCAAGGGTTCTTTCGAGGAAAGCAACGCCTTGTTAAACACGTTTTTATCCGGCGTTCCCGAAACCGATCCGCTTTTTTTAAAAGGACATCTTTTAAAATCGAACAACTTCAAAGGCCTCGGAGAAGTGCAGAAGTCCTTCGACGAATTGAGGATCTATCTTGAAAAATACGATCCCCTTCTCGGAGTCGATTTGGACGAAAAGGAAATCGAACGTTCCTTTATCTATTTCGAAAACAAGGCTCGGGATCACGACCGTAGAGGAAATCTTCAGGACGCGGCCTTTCATTATTTCTACAACACGGAGAACATGTTTCTCGTCAAAAGCAGAAACTTGTTTCTGGAAACCTTATATAAGGAATACGCGGTATATTATCAAAGGATGATGGTCGATTCCGTCTTTAAACTTTCGGGATCGTTGAGCGAAGAGAAACAAAAAGCGCTTTTGAGTCAGTTGGACGTGATCGACATCGCGAGCGTCGATCCCTTGGCGGAAGAGGGACTCGCCTATATCAATCAATACTATAAGATCGCCGTTCCGAGATCTAGACCCGTTTTGGATTTGGCGACGTTATACGGTTATTCGTATTATCTGGTCAACCGAAGTGTGATCCGCGAAACCTATTACAACGCCGCGAACTCCATGACGTCCGCGAGAAAGGAAGAGATTCTCCGCGACTTTAAACAAGCCGAATACGAACTTCGATGGATCATATTCGCAGATCCGAGATACTACGAAGCCTACCAGCTTTTGGGTTGGATGTATCAGTATGTGGACATTTTGAAAAACAGAAAGTCCGGCGAGGATCAACCGAACGACGAGGAAAAATACTCGAGCGTTTATAAGAAGTATTTTCCCGAAAAGAATTTCGAGGAGAATATAGAACTCTACAGCCAGGTTCTTGAACTTCTCGGCGAGAATTTCGAAAACAAAAAAGCGTTGTCCGATCTCAGGTTGAACCTCGGAAATAATTACTTTCTTTTGAAGAATTATCCGAGAGCCAACGAACAGTATTCCAAGGTGGATTCTCTTTCCGATTATATCATTTCGAAAACCCAATTCGAAAACTATCGTCAGAAGGCGATGTTTCTTTTTAACTCGGCGAGATCCTCGATCTACGTGGCCGATTACAAATCCGCGGTGGGAAAGCTGAAAGCCGCCTCCAATCTCTACTTCGAAAACGAATCCAAAAAGACGATGATCGGAAAGGACAGCGCGGAAAAACTCCAGCAATACAAACTCAAACTCGCATTGTTGTTCACGTTAACCGGTCTTTCGTATATGGAATCGGGAGAATTTTTGAACGCGATTCTTTATTACAAGGACGCGCTTTCATTGAACGGGGAAAACGGATGGATCGATCCGGTCAATCTCCATAACGGATTGGCGCTTTGTTATCAAAAATTAGGAAAGTTTAAACTGTCCGAAACCCATTTGAGCGAAGCGGATAGAATCGTTTCGAATCGGGGAAGCATCGGCTGGATTCCGAAAGGCGTAAAGTTGACCTTTTGGGATTATTTTTGGGACGTCATCTGGGAAGTCGCGCTTCCCGACGGAGTTCGAATTTCGGGAGAAGGAAGATTTCCCGAAGCGATTTCCCCGCAGTTTCAACCGTTGATGACGAGCGGAATCCGGGTCAACAATCTGATCGCTTCGATGGAAGTGGAAAAGGCGATCGAAGAGATCAATTCTCGCCTAACGTATGTTCGTTCCAAAAGTCTGGAATCGACGCTTGCAGGTTCCTTAATACAGTCCAATTCGTTTAACGATTTGGGCTATCTTCATTTTAAAAGGGAAGAATTCTCCAAGGCCGTAAAAATTTACGAACAAGCGGAGGAGTTCGAAACCGACGCCGGCTTCGCTTCCAAGGCGAGAACATCGTTCAAACGCGCGCTTTATTCCTACTTCGGTCATTTGGAAAACGCGAAGGAAGATCCGAAGTCGGAGTTGGAAACTTTGGGCGCCGCGGCGGATCGTCTGCTTTCCTCCAAGGAGAATTTTATCAAGTCCTGTTTGGGGGATTCTTCGTTTCAGGAAGAATTGATCCTTTCCGAAACCAAAAAATGTATATTAAGATTTTATAATTCGTATTCGGACCACGATCCGATTCTCGCGCTCGTTTATTATTACCAAGGAGAACAACATTTCCGTATCGGAGACGTTTTATCGGGGTTCGAATTGTTCGGAAAAGCCGCCGGTCTTTTGGAAAATCCGTCCCAGGTTCCCAAGGAAATCGTAGGACTTGCGGGAGATCCGTATTCGAGAAAGGAAAGAATTCTTCATTCGATCAGCAGAGCCAATCTTTATACGAGACTAGGGGATTCGGAAAAGGCGATTTCCGTTTTGGATTTATCGTCCGAGTCCGCAAACGAATTTTATTATATTCAAGAATGGATCGAAGCGCTCGTGACTCAAGCGGAGATTTTCCGAAAAGAAAAAAGTTATTCCAAGGCCAAGGAAAAAATCGATCGGGCGAGTGCGCTTCTTTTGTCTCATCCGCATTTGATAAGCGAACTTAAGTATTTTGTAATACGAAGGCTGTTTAAGATCCAATCGGAAATCAATTTCGAATCCGGTAAATCCGCCGAAGGATTTAAGAGTTTGGATCGATTGCAACGATTGAATTTGTATCGTCAGTTCGTAAAAATTCCCCACGAATCGGAAAACGAAGAATTTACCGAAGCCGTATTAAAACTTCAGAATTTACTCAAGAAACAAAAGTCCGTCTATGCTTCCGTTCAAACGGCTCTGGAAAAAAAGGAAAAATCGGAATCGCTCATTCGGGATTATCAAGTTCTTTCCAAGGAACTGGAAAAGGAATTGGCTTTGATCCAATCGACCAATCAAAACCTCGACGGTTATCTTGGAATTTTTTCGGAAGAACCTTCCGCCGCGACGCTCTTGAACGCGGGCGAGGGTTATCTGAGAATCGAAACGTCTCAGGACAAGTTTAGAATTTATAAGGCCGCAAACGGCAAAGAAGAATATCTTGAATCGAAAGGAAAACTCGAAGACGGTATATTACAAAACGTAGTTTCGGGTAAGATTCCTTTTTCTTCTCAGAAGACTTGGTTTGTACAACTCGGGGATCATATCGAACTGGAAAAAATTCGAAACGTTCTTCCCGAAAAATTCTCTCTCGTGTTTAGAACCGCGCATCTAAGGCCCTTGCAGGAAAAAGATCAGAGAACCCTTCGAAACATCGCGGTCTTGAACGGAGCGCCTAACGCCGATTCAACGCTGAACGTCCGCAAAATGGGTTCGGGTGTGAATTTAATTTCAGGTCGATGGGAAGAAGTCGCCTTGGACGCCGATCGATTGTTGTTGGATACGGATTTGGTTGCAAGTCCTCTGCCGAAGATCGGAGGGGACAATTCTTTCGGGGAAACCTATTCGTCGAACCGTCTTTCGATCCGAAATCTGTTTCACAATAGAAACGAAATCTCCTCGGCTCTTTTTTACGAGGACGCGGTTTTGGATCTCGGAAAAATTTCGGAAATCTACGAAGTGTTAAACGCATCAGGAATTCGTAATGTAGCGATTTGTGATTCCAAAACGAACTGTAAAATGGTTTCTCCCGAAACGATTCTTTCGGGGAACGTTCCGGGAACTCTTTTGTTGGGTTCGAGTCTGCTTCGGAAAAAAGACAATTATCGATCGAACGAAAATCTTCACGAAGCGGCGCGCGAACAAGAACGAAAAGAAAACGTTCGAGACGCGTATACGCACGCGTTTTCCTTTCGATCCTTTCAGAAAAATCCGGACCCGGTCGCTTCGGGAGAATTGGATCTTCTTCGTTTAAAATGGAAACTTTTCTCCGGTATTTCGATGAAGGAAATCTACGGAGATCATTTAAAAAACTCCAAGGATGAAAGCTCGAAAGATTCGATTCTGTTTTCCGCGCTTTTGACCTGTTATCTGGATAAAAAACCGGAGCTTTGTTCCTCTGGTTCTCCGAACGATCTCAAGGACGTTTCCAAAAAGAATCTTCTCAATTCCTTATATTCTTTTGCGAACGGGGCTCCGGTTTCTCCGTCTTCGCTCAAGATCGCGGACAAAACGATCGCTTCGTTTTACGATCCTTATTTATATTATAAGAATATTCTAAAAATTGCAAGAACCAATTACGAACCCGAAGTGGGGGAGTTTGCGGCCAAAGTCGCGCTCGAACTTTCGAACGATTCCGAGGAAACCAAGGAAGTCGAGGAGATTCTACAGGGTTTATACGCGCAGAAATACTTTCTACAGGGCGCGACACTCAGCAAAAATCAAATTCAACGCAAGGAAGAATTGTATCTGATTCTCTCCGGTAACTGGAAGGACGCGCTCGAACTTTTGAAAAAGAAGGAAGACGAGGAGGATACGGGAAGGTTCCGCGAAAGATTATTCCGAAATTGGAAAAGCGAAATCACGGGCGCGTGGTTTTCTCCGTATTCTCTTTATTCCGAAGTGCACGGAAATTCGTTTCAACTTTTCGAATCCCTCGATCCGGAAGAAAGAAGTCTTTTGTATCATTTGATTTTGTATTCGGTTCCGTTTCAGGAAAACGAAGAAGTGGATCTTCTCGCGGATTCTTTGGTCGGGTACGAATGGAATACGGGCGCGAAGTCCAGAGCGCTTCGTATGGTTTTGGGTTACGCTCAGGCGCTTCTTTCCAGGGGAGAATTGAGGAAAACCGCCGACTGGATCGATAAGATCGGGTCCAAGTTTAAGATCGGAAACGATTTTGCAAGTATATTCAAAGACAAGAATATTCTAATGAATAAACTCGCCTTTCATACCGGAAAAACTCCGGAAGGAGTCGGCTCCGAAGAAAAAACGGAATGGATTTCTTTGTATGAAAAGGCCGCTTCCAAATCTCCGAACGAGTTTATCGAATTTCTAAACGCAACGGTTCGTTCCAAACGGGGTAAAAGTTTTAGTTCCAAGGAAAGAATCGAACTCGGAGATTTTATCACCTATCTGCAAAGGCTTTGTTTTAAAAAGAATAACTCCGAAGTGTTTTTCGATCTCGCGGTTGCAAAGGATTTCTTATCGCTCGCACGTCCTTTGATCTTAAATACGAATCCGGATTACAAGGACATCGGAACGTTTACGTCCGTTGCGGAAAGGCTTAAGGAAAAACTTCCACCCGATCAGGAATTTCTCGCGGTGATGGACTTGGGTCTTGAATCCTTTTACATTCGTTTTTTAAAAGGAAAGTCGAAAGGGGATCTTGCGTTTAAGGACAATCGAAAACTCAGAGCGTCCGTGTTTCAGTATTTGGAAGAATCGGCTCGGGGCGGTTACGAGGTTCTTCTGCGCGAAGAATTGGAAAACGAATATAGAAGAAACATCAAACTCACGAAAAACAAACTTACGTATCTGTATTTGAGTTCGTATCATTTTAGAATTCCTTTGGTGCCGAGAACCGAGGATAAATTCTTTCTTGTAACGGACCCGGAAAGTCTTCTCGTAAATCCCGTTTTTTCCACAAAGGAAGAATTCGTTCCCGACTATCAGATTCAATTTTTAGCAAGTTCCAAACCGCAAGAGGCTTGGAAAAAATCCCTGAAGGATTTGGAAGTTTTCGAAGCGGGTTCGGGTAAGTTGGGCGGCGATTCCAAAAGTCGTCTTTATATTCTTCAGGAGCCTTTGGAGATCGTAAATCAGGTCAGTTTGAACTTTGCGGGAGGTTCTCTTCCTAACTCATACGGCACTTTGAGAAAGGGAAATTGGATTTTTACTTCCTCTTATTTGGATGAGGAACGATACGATATTCAGAATTACAGGGATTCTTTTTATTGGATCGCTCAGAATTTTTTAAGCCCCGGCGTGATCTTTATCGGAGATCAAACGGATACGGCCCATGTCGACTTTTTGAAACGTTTTACGAAACGGAGCAACACCCGGATTCCTTTGTATATCCGTTTTCAGGAAACCTTGGACGCGATCAAGGAAGCGCATCCTCTGGATCGGGTTTGGAACGGTTATCGACTGTATACGAACAGCATTGTATTAGAAGAATAGAATATTCTTCTTTTTTTTATGAATCGCTTTTGAGCAGTTTTTTTCTTTCCTCGTTGGAAAGATCGATGAGCGCCCGCATTCTTTCGTGAAACTTTGCGAAGTTCCGATCCGCTTTTTCGAACTCGCGATGGAAAAAATCGGTTCCGGAATGATACCGAAGATATCCTACGAAGTCCTCGTTGTTCCAGTTTCTCGCCGCGAGTTTATCGAGACGGATCGTCTTAAATTCTCCCTTTGCGGCCAAAAGAGAATTTTTAAAGTCTTCCAGGATTCTTTTTTTCCCTTCTAATTTTTCGGAATCGGTTCCGGAGCTTTCGTATAACGTTCCGAGTTTAGCCGCGGTTTGTACGAGAAAAACTTTGAGCTTTTTCGATTCTTCCTTTTTTAAAAGAATCTCCTTTTTGATCGGACTTTCCTTTCCTTCCGCCGATTCCAGATAATGAAACGCTCCTTCCTCTTCCACGAAGCTCGCATAACTCTCGTTAAAGAGAGAATCTCCGGGAAAATAGACGGTCGCGTGCGCCATCTCGTGAAACACGAGTGAGGCGATCTCGTGCGGTTTCGCGTCGTCCAACTGGGAAGAGAAGATCGGATCTTCGAACCAGCCGAGTGTGGAATATCCGGCGGTGATTCTGATTCTCGTGTCGAACCCTTTGTCTTTCAGTTCCTGTTCTTCCCGTTTCGTTTTTTCTAAATCGAAAAATCCTTTATAGGGAACGGTTCCGGCGATGGGAAACCACCACGTATAAGATTCCAATTTGAGAGGATAACACGCGGATACGTGCCAACCCAATTCTTCCCGATCGAGCCCCACGAACGACTTGAATCCGGCGGAAGGCGCGAGTGAAAGTTCCTTGATTCCGTATTCCCGAAAGGATTCCACTTCTCTGAGTTTGATTTTTAATTCTTCCTTTGCGGACGGATCTTGTAGGATCGTCTCGATCGATTTTCGTTTTAGCAAAATGTCGAGTTGTCCCGTTCCTAAATGCCAGAGATAACCAACGCAGTTCTCGAGAGTAAAACATAAAAAGAGAAGCGACGCGATTCTTCCCAATCGTCGCGAAGTTTTCGATTTACACTTGTTCTTCGAACGAGGAGAATCGAATTTAGGTTCTATTATGGAATTTATACGTTCCCTTCCTAAGGTCGTCGTTTTTAACGGAGTTCTTTTGGTCGTTCTCATTGGAGTTCTGATTTTTCCCAAGGAATGTTCGTTGTCTTCTCTTTTCTCCGGCAAAAGGCCGATCAGCTACGGAGAACAAAAGTCCGCGATCGAAATCCAAAATTCTTTTCGCAACGTTTATCATCTCGTTAAGGATTCGGTGGTTTCCATCCGTACGAAAAAAAGCGAATCGATCACGAGCCCGTATCACTACTTCGATTTTAGAAACGAAAGACTGGCTTCGTTCGGAAGCGGTTTTTTCGTTCATGAAAAAGGTTATATTGTCACCAACTACCACGTCATCGAAGGCGCGGAAAGTATCGAAGTCATCACCTCGAACGGTAGCGTTCATTCCGCGAAATACGTGGGAAGTCACGAACGCGCGGACATCGCTCTTTTAAAAATCCGGGAAGGTTCCGGTTTACGGCCCATCGTTTTCGGAGATTCGGACCGGATCGAAGTGGGAGATTGGGCGATCGCGATCGGTTCTCCCTTCGGTCTCGAACGTTCCTTCAGCGTGGGAGTGGTCTCCGCGAAATATAGGGAGGATTTGGACGAAACCGGTCAGACGCATATCCAAACGGACAGCATGATCAACCCGGGAAGTAGCGGAGGTCCGCTCTTAAACATCTACGGAGAAGTAATCGGAATCAACCGGTTGATCCGAAGCGAAACGGGTCGGAACTCCGGCATCGGTTTTGCGATTCCGAGCAACTATGCGTTGAAGATTATCCGAATGATCGAGTCTAATCAGGGCAGACATATTCGCCCGGCGATTCTCGGAGTGATGGCAACGGTTCCGCTTCCCGATCATAGAATCGCTTTGGGCATTCCCGATTCTTGGACGGGGGTCCTCGTGTACGATATGGATCCTCAGTCTTCGGCGGAACTCGGAGGAATCAAACGTTATGATTTTATTCTCGAGGCGAACGGAGCCCCGATCAAAAATATTAATGATCTGCGCGAACAGGTTGGAATAGTGGGACTTGGGGGCAAGATCAAGCTCCGTATCTACCGGGAGAAAACGATGCTCGAACTTCCGGTGAAGTTGATTCAAAAATAGCGGTTTTAGAATTTTAGAGGAAAGAAAGACGGGATGAGAAGAAACATCGTTCACAGCGGAGCGGACGCTCTGATCTATGAAATCAGACAGATCGTAGCCGTCGCGAAAAAACTGGAGGCGCTCGGTCTTCAGATCACTTACGAAAACATAGGAGATCCGATTCAAAAGGGAGAATCCATTCCCGATTGGATGAAGGAGATCGTTTCCAATCTGGTTCTAAAGGACAAGTCCTGGGCCTACACGGCCACGCAGGGTTACGAACCTACGCGCAAATTCCTCGCCGAAAAAGTAAACGAACGAGGCGGGGCGCAGATCACCGCGGACGATCTTTTATTCTTCAACGGACTCGGAGACGCGGTCGCAAAAATTTTCGGATTTATGAGAAGGGAAGCCCGCGTGTTGGGGCCAAGCCCCGCTTATTCCACGATTTCATCCGCGGAAGCCGCGCACAGCGGATATGAACACCTAACGTATAATCTTCTTCCAGAACACAACTGGATGCCGGATCTCGAGGATATCGAAAACAAGGTTCGTTATAACGATTCCATCACGGGAATTCTTCTCATCAACCCGGACAATCCAACCGGTGCGGTATATGATAAAACCTTAATGAAGGATATCGTAAAGATCTGTGAAAAATACGATTTGATGCTGATCTGCGACGAAACCTACGCGCACGTGAACTATTCCGATCACGGGCCCTTACATCTTTCCGAGGTCATCGGAGATAAGGTTCCGGGAATGGCGCTCAGGTCCATTTCCAAAGAATTTCCTTGGCCGGGCGGTCGTTGCGGTTGGCTCGAAATCTTCAACAAGGACAAGGACCCCGTTTTCAGCCGTTACGTAAAATCGTTGTTAGACGCAAAGATGCTCGAAGTATGTTCGACCACACTTCCGCAGATGGCGATTCCGGAAGTTTATTCTCATCCGGAATTCATTCCGCATCTGAAACGAAGAAACGAAAAGTTTAAAAAACGCGCGCACGCCGCCACCGAATACTTCTCCGGTTTAAAGGGCGTAAAGGTCGTCGAGCCTAAGGGAGCTTTTTATCTTACGGTCGCTTTCGACGACGGAGTTTTGAATTCCAAGATGAAGTTGAACGTGGAAAACAAAAAGGCGGACGAATTCATCCAACCGTTGCTCGCATCGGCGGCGAACGACAGAAGATTCGTATATTATCTGCTCGCTTCCACGGGAATTTGCGTGGTTCCTTTGTCCGCGTTTTGTACGCTCAAGGACGGGTTTCGCGTAACGTTACTCGAGGAGAACGACGAAAAATTCGACTGGATCTATAAGACGCTTAGAGACAAGATCGGTGAGTATATCGCGTCCGCTTAAAATCGGATTGATGGATTCCGGGATGGGCGGCTTGTCCGTTCTTAGGGAACTCCTGAAATACGATTCTGAAATGGAAATCGTATATTACGGAGATCTAAAGAACAGTCCTTACGGGGAAAAACAAGCTTCCGTCGTTCTGGAACTCGTTCGAAACGTATGCAACTTTTTGCAAGCGGAGAATGTGGACGCGATTCTTCTCGCGTGCAACACCGCGACCTCCGCGGCCGCGGAAACTCTCCGAAAGGAATTTACCGTTCCCATTTTCGGAATGGAACCAGCGATCAAACCTGCGATTCTCCAGAACCCCGGAAAAAAAGTAGCGTTACTCGCAACACCCGTCACTCAAAGAGAGGAAAAGCTCCAAAGGTTAAAGGCGGAACTCGGCGCGGAAGAATTGATCGTTCCCGTATCCTGTCCCGGACTCGCCGGTCTTGTGGATAAGGGAGAATTTGCCGAGGCCGAAAAATATCTTCTTCCGATTCTCGCGGATCTTCGGGAAAAAAAAGTGGAGAATCTCGTTCTCGGTTGTACACATTACGTTTTTCTAAAACAGATAATTCTAAAGAACTTTCCGGAAGTTAAGCTCTACGACGGAAATTCGGGAACCGTAAAACATCTTTTGAATTCTCTCGAAGCGAACTTGAACCTGAATGTGAATTCGAGCACAAACGCAAACGCAAACGCGACTGCGAACTCGAGCTTGCGTTCCGAAGAAATCCGCTCCGCATCGGGGCGAGTTCCTCATTACACGTTGATCTTAAACAGCGACGAAACCTTTCATTCCCGATTGGCCGCCGATCTTTTAGAATCTCCGAGCAAGGTCTAAGATGTCCTTCGAGGCGGAACGTCTCATCGAGGGAATCGTTCGCAAGGAACAACGTTCCTTGGAAAAATTCTACGATTTATACGGACCGATGCTTTATTCGGTAGTTTATAAAATTCTAATGGATCGGGAAGAAGCGGAAGAGGTTCTCCAGGAAGTTTTCACGATTCTCTGGACGAAAGCCGAACAATTCGATTCTTCCAAAGCTTCTCCCTTGACCTGGATGACTACGATTGCGCGTAACGCGGCGCTTTCCAAAATTCGATCGGTCGATCATAGAACGAGAAAACAAAGTTTTGAATTTCAGGAAAGTTTTGCCGAGAATTCCAAGGTCGCACAGGATTCCGTTTTTCAAAACGCATTGGATTCGAATCTGAGGGAAAAGGTCAAACAGGCGATTTCCGGTTTGGCTCCGGAGATTTCGATTCTTTTGGAAGAGGCGTATTGGAGCGGGCTCAGTCAAAGCGAGATTGCGAAGAAATATAACCTTCCTTTGGGGACGGTTAAGTCGAGAATTCGGTCGGGTTTGATGGAACTCAGGGATCGGTTGAAGGATTGGTCGTTTTGATTTTTTGTATGAGTTCCTACATTTTTAGTGAAACCGCGCGCCCCACCCTCGTTGGGTGGTGGCGGTGAGGCGGTGGGAAGGAAATCACCGCAAAATCTCCGGTATCAGAAAAATCGAATGCGAACAAGAAGAAAAACATTTCTAAAAATTGTAGGAACTCCTACAAAACCGGACGCCGGTGTAAAAAAAATCGATCCGATCGGAATTTTCCGGGATAAAATCAAGTGGGAGTTCCTACATCGGAACCGATCGAAAGGAAACGTCGAAACAATGAATCGCAGAACTGGGAAAACGAATCTATGACGAACCCGAATTCCGACCCGATCGAACCGACGGAAAGCTGGGAAGATTTCGTCTTTCCGAAAGAAGTTTTTTCTTCTTCAGAGGCGGAGTTGGGCTTGGAGGACGTTTTTCATCTGTTCGGACTTTCTTCGATGGAGGAGTTCCGACCCCGTTCTTCCCTAAGGAATAAAATTATTTCCAAGGTCTTGCAGAGCAAGACCGGCTCAAACGATTCTTCCGCTTCGACGAGTTCATCCGCGTCGAACATTTCGAACGTTTCGAACGAAAAGAATGCGCGGAACTCCGACTTTTTATTCGTACGCAAATCGGAGGAATCGCTCTGGAAACAAAGCGCGTTCGAAGGAGTGGAATATAAAATTCTCAACCGAGATTCTTCCCGCAACACCGTAACCCTGATGATCCGAATGGAACCGGGCGCGGTATTTCCGGCGCACCCGCACGGAAGCGCGGAGGATTGTTTTCTCGTAAGCGGCGATTTGAAAATCGCGGGAACGACGATGTCGGCCGGAGACTTTCACAGAGCGCCGGCGGGATCCAAACATAAAAAATTCACCACTTCTCTCGGAGCGGAATTCCTGATCGTATCGGGAGAATCCGACTTCTCCGAATCCGAGAAATTTTTTTCCTAATTTTTGAAAGCCGATTCTTTGGAAATAAATTTCCAAAAACGAAAAAAGTTTTTTTGAAATAAATTTCCAAACTTTATATTAAAAATTCGATCCGTTTTTTTCGAACTAGAGTATAATACGAAAACTCCTCCATAGAGGATTCATCGGAGCAATGAATGATCCGTTTATTAACCGCGATTGCGGTTTTATTCTCTTTCACCGTTTGTAAACCGAAGGTCGCCGAAAGTTCGGACGCGGTTGTGACCTTTCTCAAAGGAAAGGCTTCCGTAATCGGAACAGGTAAGGAACTTTCTCCACTTGCAAACGTAACCGAAAAACAATCCGTGAAAACGGATTCCGAAGCGGTTCTCGATCTTACTTCCAAACTCGGAAGCTTTCGTTTGTTAGGCGGAAGCACCGCAACCTTAGCGACTCTCAACGCGGAGAGCGCATCCTTTCAAGTTTCCGAAGGAAACGTTTTGATCAAGGCGGGTAAACTCGCAAAAGGTCAAAGCCTTCTTGTGGATACGCCGACCGTAGTCGCCGCCGTTCGTGGAACCCAGTTTTGGGGAAGAGTGAACGGTAAGGACGAATCCGGAACCTTTGCCGTTCGAGAAGGCGCCGTCGAGATCACTCGTAAGTCCGACAACGCAAGAGTATTGATCGAAGCCGGACAAGCCGTGGATCTCAAGCCGGGCGAAAAAGATCTAAAACCAAGAACCGCCGCCAAGGAAGAATTAGCAGCGATGGAGCAGATCGACCAAATGAAATGATTTCCTGAATTCCCGAATCTTCGTCCTTAAGTGCCGGATTTCCTAGTGGGTCCGGTTTTTTTTTGTGTGCAGGGATTTTGTCTTTTCCAAGCTATTCTAAAAAAGAACCGGGAACGGAGAATGGAAGAAAAGATCACATACAAAAGCGCGGGTGTGGACACCGAAAAGGGAAGAGAGTTCGTTCAAAAGATCAAACGAAACGTAGAATCCACGCACGGACCGAGAGTTCTCGGCGGTCTCGGCGGTTTTGCCGGAGCTTACGACGTAAGCGTTCTAAAAAAATTCAACCAACCCATTCTTCTTTCCGGAACCGACGGTGTCGGAACAAAGATAGAACTCGCAAGATTATTAAACACGTTCGATACGGTCGGCATCGATTTGGTCGCGATGTGCGTGAACGACATTCTCGTCTGCGGCGGAGAACCGTTCTTCTTTTTGGATTATATCGCCTGCGGAAAATTGGATCCCGAAAAGATGGATCAAATCGTCGCGGGAATCGTACAAGGATGCAAATTGTCTAATGCTTCCTTACTCGGTGGAGAAACCGCGGAACATCCCGGAACGATGAAGGAAGACGAGTTCGACCTCGCGGGTTTTGTGGTCGGAGCGGTGGAAAAGGATCTGATGATCGACGGTTCCACGATCCAACCGGGCGATAAAATTTTAGGATTGGAATCGAGCGGTCCTCACAGCAACGGATTCTCGCTCATTCGTAAACTTCTTTTGAAAGACGGAAAACAACTTCCATCCGATCCCGAACAGGTAAAATTCTTAAAAGAATACGCGCTCAAACCGACGCGCATCTACGTTCAAAGTATATTAAAACTTTTGCAAAAGGTTCCCGTAAAAGGAATGGTTCACATCACCGGAGGCGGTTATCAGGAAAACGTTCCTAGAGTTCTTCCGAAGGGATCCCAGGCGAAATTTTTCAAGGATAGAATTCCTTCCGGATATTTTTTCGAAAGATTAAAAAAAGATCATAAACTCGACGAGTTGGAAATGTTCGCCACGTTCAACATGGGGATCGGTTATATGGTGATCGTGTCCGAAGAGAACGTTCCTTCCGCGAAAGAATTTTTGGAATCCACCGGAGAATCGGTTCACGAAATCGGAGAGATTCTTTCCGGTAATAAAGAAGAAGTAATCTTCGTCTAACAACGCATCTATGGTCACGATCGCAGATCTTCTTCGGTCCCGTGTTCTGGTATTCTCCAGAAAAAACCCGTTTATGCTTTCGAGACTCACTTTTTTTTACGTGATTCTCGGGATCGCGGGCGGACTTTTTTCGGCCGCGTTTTGGATGTTGCTCGAATATCTTACGCATTTCGCGTCCGCGATTTCCGGGATTTATACGATTCCATTTATGACGGCCACGGGGTTGCTCGTCGGACTCATCATTCATTTTCTCGGAGAACCGGGAGAAATCTCATTAGTAATCGATAATATACGATTTAGAGGCGGAAAGTTGGAAGCGAGTCAGAATCCTTCCATGGCTCTTTCCTCGATCTTAAGCATCTCTTCGGGAGGAAGCGCCGGTCCCGAAGCCCCTCTCGTTCAGATCACCGGATCTTTCGGAAACTGGTTCGCCGAAAAACTCGGGTTAACAGGAGAAGAATACAGATCGATGACCATCGCGGGGATGGCCGCGGGTTTTACTTCGTTGTTCGGTTCTCCGTTGGGAGGCGCGTTATTCGCTCTTGAAATCCTGCAACACAGACACGTGGTCGAATACTATAAAGCCCTTCTTCCGGCGTTTTTATCCAGCACGTCCGCGTTTTTTGTCTTTCTTTGGATGACACACGCGGGTTTACAACCCACTTGGCAGTTTCCGCAGTACGTTCCCGGGGACATTCAAGATTTCTTATATGCTCTTTTACTCGGCGCTCTCGGCGCGCTTCTCGGATGGATGTTTCACGGTTTGTTCATCGCCAATCGTTGGATCTATTCCAAAATTCCGGGACCGATCTATTGGAAGACCTTGCTCGGCGGCGCGGTTTTGGGATGTATCGCTTGGCAGATTCCTTTGACCCGATTTTTCGGGCACGACCAACTCAATCAAATCGTGGAAGGAAAGTTCACTCTCGTTTTTTTAACGGCTTTGATCTTCTGGAAAACGTTTGCGATCACGAGTACGGTTGCGAGCGGTTGGAGAGGAGGGATAATCATTCCCTTGTTTTTTATCGGGGCTTGCGCCGGTAAACTTTTGTTCGGAATTCTTCCCACCGAAAACGAATCCTTTCTGATGATCTGTCTGATGGCTGCGGTCAATTCTTCCGTGACCAAAACCCCGATCTCCACCACGATTTTGTTATCCGAACTCACCGGTCTTTACAGTTTTACACCGGTGTTGATCGCAAGTTTGAGCGGTTACTTTTTATCTCCTAAAGAACCGTTTATCAAAACTCAAGGAAAAGAAGTTTAACCGCATTCGATTCCGGAAGCGTGCGTGCTTCGATTTCTTCCGTGGATCTTGGAATGATACAAGGCCTTATCCGCGGATTCGATCAGATCGGAAAGTTGATTCTTATCCTCCAGCGAGTGTTTCGATTTTCCGAGGAATGTCGCGACGCCGACGCTGATCGTCACGGGCTTTTTCTCCCAGGAGAATTCTCGGGTGATTTGAAGAAGACGTTCCGCGATCAAGATCGAATTTTCTTCGGATGTTTCGGGCAATGCGACGATGAATTCTTCTCCGCCGTATCTTGCAATCACACTTTGATCCGATAAGGCTTCGCTTAACAAAGAGGAAAGTTGGATGAGAACCTTGTCCCCTGCGGGATGGCCGAACGTATCGTTGTATTCTTTGAAGTGATCGACGTCGATCATCATCAAAGAAAAGAATGTTTCGCGATGACATTGAAGTAATGCCCGAAGATTTTCCGTAAACGCTCTTCTGTTTTTCAAACCGGTCAACGGATCGGTCGAAGCTTGTTCGAACAATCGATCGTTCGCTTCCTTTAATTCTGCGGCGAGTTGGCTGATTTTCCGATTGGCTTCGATCGCTTCCGTGATGTCTCTTCCCGTCACGTAGATAAATCCGGCGGCCGTATCCGGAAACGCGGTCCAAGAAAAGAATTTATAACTTCCGTCCGCACATTGAAAGCGATTTTGAAACGAAAGAGTCGGAAGTCCCTGATTCAATTTTTCGAATTCTCGGGAAGTGGATTCCATATCTTCCGGATGAAGCAGGTGAAACGGTTGTTTCCCCACGAGTTCTTCCGCCTTCCATCCGAGGATTCGTTCAAACGACGGGTTGACCTGTAAGACGGTTCCGTCCAATCTCTGGATCGACAGTAAGTCTAAACAATTGTTGACCAACTTTTCCAGATCGTATTCTTTCTTGTGATTCATCTCTTCCGTTCCTTCGGGCTTTCGAAAACCGGAACATTATATTCAAAATATATAAACTAGTTTCGGCTTTGTTTTTTATAAACTTAAGATGTGCGGTTTTTCATAAACCATTATGCGGATTCTTTCGTTTTTTATTTTGTTTTTAGAACTCTTCAAGATCGGATCTTGTTTTTCGGTTTTGTCATCTCGAGAATTCGTTCGCCCGTGATTCGGAGTTTATGGTTCTATTCTGACAAAGGTCCGTTCGGATTTAAAATTTGAATCTTTTCAGATTTGAAAGATGTTCTTTGGATTATAATATGATTTTCAAGTTTTTGTGATTTTTGGCAATTTCGAGACTTGTTTTTAGGGTTATTTAGTATATTCGAATATATGAATGTTTATTTTTGAAGTTGTTCCGTTGGAATCGATTTTTTTCGCGGCTTTGCGTTTACGAGCTCGGTTGGCCGAGCGGTTTAGAATTGCGAACCTAATGTAAACTCGCCATTCTTGCTTTAGCTTGTTGTTCTCCACAAAGAAGGTTAAGATTCTCGTTATCACATAAAATTCTCTGCTGGATTTTTTTAAAAGCAAGGGTTCCTGGTTTGGATTTAGATAACTCAAAAAAATTCTTTTCTGAAAATTCCAACCTTGTGAATCGTAGCTCGGAAATATTTTTTTAAAAGGGGCGGATTGGGAGGGAATTTTCTAAAATTCTCAGCTGACAGCCTTGGTCGGAATTCCGACATTGGAACCATCCATGGGGAAAATTCAGGAACTCAGTCCGGAACTCATCAATCAAATCGCGGCGGGAGAAGTCATCGAATCGGCTCATTCCGTCGTAAAAGAACTTATGGAAAATTCCATGGATGCTGGCGCGACGCAGATCGACGTGGAGTCCAAGGACGGCGGACTTTCCCTTTTGAGAATTACGGACAACGGTTCGGGAATCGATCCGGAAGATTTGGAAGCGGCGCTCAAACGTCACGCGACGAGTAAGATCCGAGATTATAAAGATCTCGAAAGCGTACTGAGTTACGGATTTCGCGGAGAAGCCCTTGCGTCCATCGCATCGGTGTCCCGCCTAACGTTGGAAAGCGGAACGAAGGATCGAAAAACCGCTTGGAAGATTCGTTCCATCGGGGGAACGATTTCCGATCGGGAAGAAATCCCCGGATTTACGGGAACCAAAATTCTCGTGGAAGAATTGTTCTTCAACACGCCGGTCCGGAGAAAGTTTTTAAAATCGATCCGATCCGAGGATAAAAAAATCCGGGATCGAGTTACGACTCAGGCTCTTGCCAGAGAGGACGTTCGCTTTCGTCTTTTTCAAGACGGTAAAGAAGTTTACGTATTGCCTTCCCGAGAAAATAAAAAGGATAGAATCATCGATCTGTTCGGTGAAAACTTTCGAGATCATCTTTTGGAAGTGAGTCTGGAAAGAGGAGGGATCAAAGCCTACGGTTATATCAGCGATCCCGATTTTTATAAATCCAACAGAACAGGACAATTCATCTTTATCAACGGAAGACCGATCGAAATCAAATACAGCTCCGTTCTATTAAAAAAGGCTTATGACGAACTTCTACCACCGAACGGACATCCGTATTGTTTTTTATTTTTCGAGATCGATCCTTCGAGAGTGGACGTCAACGTTCATCCGGCAAAGAAGGAAATCCGCTTTTTGGACGAGGAAGGTTTTAACGGATTCTTTCTTACCTTGATTCAAAAAGAATTGAGATCGAGCACCCCCGTCAGTTTTTTGGAATTGAAAAAACGTCTTTTAAAACCCACGCCCGATACGTTTAAAACGAGTTCGCTTTATCAGGCTCATTCTTCTTCGCGCGCCGGGGAAAGTCCTTTGCTCAGCCGCGAACTTTTTAACGAGGTTCCGAGACAGGAAGGATTCGAACTCGATAGAATGGGCGCGGGAGCTTCTTTATCCGCTTTGACGGACGAACGAGTAAAACATTCTTCCTTTGTTCCCAAAAAACATTTCGGAGTTTTGTTCGAGACATTTATTCTCGCGGAAGCGGAAGACGGTTTTTATATCATCGATCAACATACGGCGCACGAAAGAATCCGCTACGAAGAGGTTCTTAGAAAACTCGAAAAGAAGAACTACGGAATCCAACCGCTTTTGACTCCGATTCGTATCGACGTTTCCAAACAGGAACAGGAAGAGATATTAAACCGAAGAAAAGAATATGAGGAAGTCGGAATCCACTTGGATCCGTTGGGCGAAGACAGCGTGGTTCTCCGAGAAATTCCCGCATATATGGAACCCGGAGAGGAAAAGGAAATCATTCTCGATTTTTTAAACCGAACCGAAGGAAAGGAATCCACCGAACCCGAGTTATACGATCTTATGGCGAAGTGTGTGGCTTGTCGTTCCGCGATCAAAAAAGGGGATCATCTCTCCGATCCGATTTTAGCCGAAATATTAAACAGACTGAGTTATTGCGAAAATCCTTCCCGTTGTCCGCACGGAAGACCCACCCTAGTAAAGTTGAGCAGAGATGACCTCGAAAGAATGTTCCACAGAAAATGAAGAAGTTCCGGGAAAAGAACCGGATCGAGTCGTACGTAAATTATTCCGCCAAACGTTAGTCGGAATCGTGATTCTCGTATTGGGAGTCGTGTTTTTGGCGCGTGTTTTTCCGGAACCCGTGCTCGCCGTTTCCCAAAAGTTCATCGAGATCACCGGAGTTTTCGGGGTGGGGATCGGAATCATGCTCGCTGATTCTTTACACGTTTTTATTCCGCCCGACGTGTTTTTGATGATCGCGGTGGCCGGTAAACTCAATTCGATTCTCGTGATCGTTTCGGCTTCGATCGGAAGTTTGATCGGAGGAACCGTATCGTATCTTACCGGAAGAATTCTTTTACCGAAGATCGAAGGTGTGGCGAGCTTCGTAAAAAAACACGAACAGAAATTGGAACACTATCTGCATCGTTACGGATTTTGGGCCGTCGTATTGGCCGCCTTGACTCCGCTTCCGTATTCCTGGGTTTCTTTGGCGGCAG
This sequence comes from Leptospira kmetyi serovar Malaysia str. Bejo-Iso9, assembly GCF_000243735.2. Lineage (NCBI taxonomy): Bacteria > Pseudomonadati > Spirochaetota > Leptospiria > Leptospirales > Leptospiraceae > Leptospira > Leptospira kmetyi. The sequence goes on from NZ_AHMP02000004.1 coordinate 51,510, forward strand.
GTGCGATGAAAATGAGATATCTTCTCTTTTTTCAGGGTTGTCTTTTTCGAATTCCGCGTTTTATAGTATTCTATTATCTGATTCAATTCGGTTGGGTCGGGGGCGGAATGTGAGATCTTTTTTCGGTTTCGATCAGTCCGATATAAGAAAGAATTTTTTGAAGAATCGTTTGTATCAAAGGTAGAATCTTTGGAAGCCAACCAGCCCAATCTATTTCCGAAAACGAGAGAGGAAGTCATCCGAGAAAATCTGGATCTGTTCGATCTTCCGATTCGAATTCAGGCCTTGATCGAAAACATTCTTCAGGGAAATATCCGGGAACAATCCCTGGTGTGTTGTCACAGCGCCTGCGACGTTTGCAACGCGACCATACGAACCTGTCTTAGAAAAATCAAAAACGAGTTGGAACTTAGTTGAGCGATCTTTTTACAAAGAAGCCGATTCCGCCGCTCGCTCATAAAATCCGTCCTTCCAACTTCGAAGACGTAATTGGTCAAACAAGAGCCACAAAACAACTCGTCAATTATCGTTCTCCCGTATCCATCATACTCTACGGACCGCCCGGCACCGGCAAATCCACGTTAGCCGGAATTCTATGCAGAAAATGGAATCTTCCCTACGTGGAATACAACGCCGTATCCACGGGAGTCGCCGAAATCAAAAAACTTTTGGAAAGAGCGGAAAGGGAAGGAACGATTCTTCTTTTCTTGGACGAGATCCATCGTTTCAGCGCGTCTCAACAGGACAGTCTTTTGAAAGGAGTGGAAACGGGGCATCTCGTGTTGATCGGAGCCACGACCGAAAATCCGGCGTTTCGAATCACAAGACCTCTTTTATCCAGATGTCAGATCCTAAAGATAGAACCTCTTTCCCTGGAGGAACAATCCTCCCTTTTGGAAAGAGGAATTCAAAATTTGGCATATTCCATAAATCTAAACAAGGACGCCAAGGAAACTCTGATCCGGTTTTCGGGCGGGGACGGAAGAAAACTTCTCTCCAATCTCGAGGGAATCAGTTTCAGTTTTCCGGAGAATCATACGATCACACAAGCCGACGTGGAGGAATATCTCGAAAGCCGCGTGATCGAATACGATAAAAGCGGAGAATCGCACTACGACGTGATTTCCGCGTTTATCAAATCCGTACGCGGAAGCGATCCCGACGCGGCGTTATACTATCTTGCGGTTTTACTCGAAGGCGGAGAAGATCCGCTTTTTATTATGCGAAGACTGATCATTCTCGCGAGCGAAGACGTAGGAAACGCTTCCATCAACGGATTGCCCTTGGCGGTTTCCGGCTTACACGCGTTAGAGGCGATCGGAATGCCGGAAGGAAGATTGATTCTCGCGCACGTAACCACGTTTCTTGCGTCTTGTCCGAAATCGAACGCGAGTTATAAAGGAATCGGAGCGGCTCTTTCTTTCGTAAGAGAAAAAGGAACGGGGATTCAAATTCCGAACCGTCTTAGAAACGCTCCCACCTTCTTACACAAAAAAGAAGGAGCCTCCCAAGGTTATATTTATCCCCACGATTTCGGCGGATTTAAGGAACAAAATTATTTCCCGGATCAGTTCGCGGACGATCCGCCTCGTTTTTATTTTCCAACCGGAAACGGAGCAGAATTGAAACTCAAAGAATACTTGGATAAGGTTTGGGAAAAAACTCCCTGGAAGAAAGGAAGCTGATTATTTGTCGTAGAGTTCCGGGCGAACTTTGACTTGTTTCGTTTTGGATTCCAGTACTTGGAAACCGGTTTCCGTTTCGTTCGCGTTTCGACTCGAGTCCGAGTTCCAATGATACGCCACCGCGTGTTGGTTTTGGATCGGCTCTTTTATTTTTTTGTGTTTATACTCAGAATTGAACATTTTTCCTCCTTGGGTCGTAAGACCGCCAAGGTTTAGTAATCGTTTCGTGCTTTTCGGTAAAAATCTAAATCTTTTTTTTAAAGATAGAATGGCGATTCCGTTACAAAACGGTTTAATCGCGCAATGGGTCGTAAGACCGGACCCGAACTGCAAAGAAAAATCGAACCTTTTCTAAGATCGACGTTTTGTCGGTCCAAATAAAACGAGGCTCTTTTTTTAGTTGAATTCTTTTTCCAAAGCGGAAAGAACTCGGTCGTTTTGTTCCGGTCTTCCGATCGTGATTCGAAGCGCGTTTAAGTCGTAACTTTTCAAGTCGCGTAGAATGATTCCCTGACGTAAAAGAGACTGCGAGATTTCGGAGGACGTTCTGCCGTGTTTTCTTGCAAAAAACGTAATGAAGTTCGCGTACGAATTCGCAAATTCTATACTTTGTTCCGAAGCGAATTTTTCGTATCGTTTCATTTCGTTTAGATTGATTTCCAGATAAGAATCGACGTGGGACTCGTTCTTCAACGCTTCGGTCGCGGCGAGCGCGGAAAGATTTGCGACGCTGAAAGGAGGGCGCATCTTATACAGATTGGAAATTAATTCCTTACTTCCGATTCCGTAACCGATTCTCATACCGCCGAGTCCGTAGACTTTTGAAAAGGTTCCCGTGTAAAAAACGTTCGGAAAAAGATCGGTGACTTCCTTTGCCGGAATGAACTTGTCCTCGTTCTTTTTTTTGCCGAATTCCATATAAGCCGCGTCAATGACGACTAACGTATCCGGGGAAATCTTTCTTAAAAATTCGTAAACGTCCGATTTGGAAAGCGCGTCTCCCACCGGGTTGGACGGAGTACATAAGAAGATGATCTTCGGACGAACCGACTCCGCAAGATCCAAAAATGCGTTTAGATCGTGTTCGATCGTTTCCGTGGAATGAACCTTCGCGCCGCATTGAAGCGCGTAGATCTTATACATCGCGAACGTGATCCGATTGATCAAAATCGGATCTCCCGGACTCAAAACGCATCTGCACGCGAAATCCAAAACCTGATCGCTTCCGTTTCCGGGAATGATCCGATCCGGGGTGACTCCGAACTTGGAGGCAAGCGCGGTTTTCAAATCCAAATAAGAATCGTCCGGATAATACGACATCGTGGACGCCGCGTTTCGAATCGCTTCCACAACCGCCGGGGCCGTGCCGAACGGATTTTCGTTGGAACCTAGTTTGACGACGTCCTTCGGATCGATCCCGAATTCTCGGACCACGAGTTCGATGGGTTTGCCTGCTTCGTAACTTTTGAGCGAGCTTAGAATGGGTTGAAATGGGATCATCTACTCCCATGCTTTTTTGAGGAAAAAATTTGGGAATCGATTTAAGAATAAATTCGCGTAGGACTCGGAAAAATAATTTCGGTTCGTTGTATTCCCGATTTTTTTCCCTCTAATCCTAAGTATTCGTTCAATATAAAGAATCTGGTATCAAGATGAAAGACACGCAGTTACGCAGAGAAATGGAAGAAGAGATTTTAGATCGTTTAGAGGACTTTTCAAACGGAGAAATTCTGATCCAGGAAATTCTCAAGTCGTTCGAAAACTTCGATCGAGCGTTAGGAAGTACGGTTCAAGAACTCTTTCCCCTGGACGACAAGGAATAATTAAGAACAACTTTCTCGAATCGATTTCCAAGAATCGATACGGATTCCCCTTTGCTTTCCGGGAAGACGCTTCGCATACTCTTTTGCCCTTCGGATTCTACTTTGATTGTCTGGATGTGTGCTCAACCAATCCACAATTTTTTCGGCGTTCCATTCTTTTTCGTCCTTCCGGGTCGACTTATCGTTTTTGGTTTGGGAAGAATTTTTCGAAACCTTCGATTCTTCCCTTTCGAAAAAATCGATAAAACCTCCGAGACCGACTCCCGATTTTTTTAAGATATCGAAGGCTTGTTCGTCCGCTTCCTCTTCGAATTCCCTCGAATACCTAAGAACGGTTAACGTGTTCACGATTTCCGTGATCGTCTCCAAGGTTCCTATGTCGTCGAATCCGATTCCGATCGAAAGTTTGATTACGAGCGATATTCCCAAAAGACGGATCATCTGACGGATTCCGTGACGGCTTTCGACGTGGGAAATTTCGTGAGCGAGTATGGCCGCGATTTCTTCGGGGCTTTCCGATTCCTCGATCAAACCCGAGAACACGTAGATTCTTCCTCCCGGAAGTGCGAATGCGTTTATATCAGAAGTTCTTAATATTTTAATGGAGAATTTATCCCTCGTTTTCGGCGACACGATCGTGTTGCGGATCTTGTTCACGCTTTCGCGCAGTTTCGGATTCTTACATTCGGGGTAGTTTGTTTCGAATCGTTTCGAGATCATTTCTCCGAGTGCTTTGTCCGCCGATTCCGGAACGAGAACGTAGATTTGATCGAGTTTGTTTAAAATCAGAAATCCGATTCCGAACGCGAGAAGTCCTGCGATCAAAATCTGTTGAAACGCGGGAAGCAAAAGAAATCGGGAAAGAAGTCCTTTTAAATCCGTTCCGAGTTTTCGTTTTCTGTATTTCTGAAGGAGATCCGCCTTTTCCTTCGAGAAGAACGTGAAGATGAGATCGTTTCCGAGTTCATGATGATCCGCGAGTTCGAGTCTGTATTCGTTTCCCAGCTTTTCCAGGGAACGGATTTGTGTATAAGAAAAATGGAATGTATTGTTTTCTTCCGAGTTCGTTTCTGCTACGAAGCTGAATCCGGTTTCGTTCGGAACCAAATTTCCCGAAACCGGTTTTGCGGATTTACCGTCGTAGTAAAGGTCGGGCACCTTAGTTTCCGAACACGGAACTGATCGCTTCTCCGGCTTCCTGCAATCCGTCCGCCAACGCGTTCGCATACGGATCTTTTACGCTTTGAATCGCGGATAAGTTCGGAGAGGATTCCAAAGATAACGCTTCCGTAAAAATTCTCATGGAGCGAAGATACGCCCAGGGAATTCCGATCCCCAAAGTGAACACGACTAAAAAGATCGAAATGAACGCGTTGAGAAAAACCGTTCCTCCTTTGAGATCGGAGCGGAAAGAAATTTCCTGAAACTTCGTGTGATTCCAAAAATAGTTATGAAGATTCGCTTCGAACCAGAAGAGATAAATTCCCGCGGTAAACGGAGTGAAAAAGATTCCCTTGAGATAAATGAAGAATAATTCCTTTCCCTTTCCGTGATACTGAAAGTCCGCGTTTCCCAAATGAGAATGTTCTACGAAGAATTTTTCGAGTTTGTTGTAAAACCAAGGAGAATAGATTCCGAGCGTAACTAAGGATAAAAGCGCGTTCGGAATAAAAAGTCTCACGAGATGTCTTACCTTTCCGCTGAATCGAAACCGGATATTGTTAAACGAAGTTCTACTTAGGAAATACCTTCTCGATCCGATCGCGATATACGGGATCGCGAGAAGAATACTGGAATATAAAAGAAGAGTGAAAAGAATCGTAGCCCAAAGTCCGAGTTTGCCGCTTAAAAAAAACAGACCCGCAAAGACCAAACCGAAAAGAGCGATGATTCCCATTCCTTTTAGGAATCCGATAAAATTCTCCTTACCGGTTCCGTGATAATCGAATCTCTGATTTTGAAACAACAGATGTCTGTGAATGAATTTTTGAGTATTTACCTTGGCCCAAAAATAATAAACGCCCGCAGTGATGATCGTAAAGAATATATTCTTAAGATAAATGAGAAACAGTTCTTCTGCCTTTGCATCGAGTGAAAAACGATTTGCCGATTCGGGCCGCATAGTGGTCTCCTAAACTTGTAGATCGATCAGGATAGCGGCCGATTCTTTTCGTTCAAGAAAAAAATTTCCGCGCCGCCCCGTTTAGGCAGTGAGCTTCCGATATGTGGAAACGAAGTCCTCGAAAAACTTGGATTGATCGAGGGCGTAATCCAATACCATCGCTCTGGTTTCGTCGTTTTTCAAAAGTTCCCGGTCGTTCGGGATCAATAGAGGGCCTTCGAGTCCGGCCTTGAGAAGAACGTGAAAGTAACTATTGTCGAAGTTATACGGATTCGACGTAAGAGATTCGTTGCCGAGCCATCCGATCGTACGCGCGCCCGAAATCAAAACCAGATCCCGAACTCCGAGTTTCATCTTTTGAAGACAAGGAAGCTGATCCTTTTGCGTCTGCATGCCCAAGGGAAGAATCTGAACGACTTCGTTTATCAATTCGTCCTTTCTTCCGGATTCGATCGCGATTCTCGGTCCTCCCGATTTTTCGATCGCGACCGCTCCCGCGAGCGCGAGAAAATCCGCGAACGAAATCGGAACCTGGGAACGTTCCACAAACGTTTCTTTGGCTTCTTTGATTTGATAATAATTCTGAACGAGATCTCCGTTTTCCGGAAGTTTGGCGAAGTCTCGAAAGGATTCCGCGGCGGACAATCCGATCCATTCGTTCTTTTCGTTAAAGAGAGAAGAAAGATGATACACGAGTTTCAACCAGCTTCCCGTTTCCCGTACGAGTATGATTCTTCGGAGCGCGTTTCTCGCTTCTTCCCAAGCGTTCACGCTCGCTTTTTTGCGGATCTCCCGGATCTCGTAGAGTTTATATTCTCCCGTTTTTCCCTTGAGTTGTGTGGAGAAGGTTCTTCCTTTGAGAACTCTTTCCTTGATCTGTTCGTACAGAGATTCGGAGATAAGAACGGAAGTTCCTGCCTTTTTCGTTTTCGATTCGATCCGACTCGCTATGTTGACCGAATCTCCGATCGCGGTGTAAGACATGTTCGCGGGATGTCCTAATTGTCCTAATATGCAAGTTCCGTAATGTACTCCGACTCCGATCCGAAACGTTGTGTGAAAATGCGACTTTAGATATTCGTTCAAAGAATAGAGTTCCAACTCCATTTCCTTCGCGGCTCGAAGTGCGGAAAGACATACCTCTTCGGGAGATCCTCCTTCCACTCCGAACAACGCCATCAATCCGTCCCCGATATACTTGTCGATTTTTCCGCCGTGTTTTAATACGATATCTCCCATCTTGTAGAAGTATCGATTGAGAATATGGATCACGTCGTAGGGAAGATGCGATTCCGAAAAACCGGTGAAGTCCCGAATATCGCTGAACAAAATCGCGATCTCCTTTTCTTCTCCCGAAGTTTCCGCAGAACCGGGAATGGTGAGATTGTAATCCTCGTCGTCCAAGACGATTCTTCTGACTCGAACGTCCCCTAAAACCTTGGCTTGGCAAGCGAGTCGAACCGCCTCGGGAAAGCCTTTCTTTTGCGACAGATCTTTTTCTTTTTGTTCCGGTTCGGATAAATTGGAAGGATTTTCCAAAACTAAGACGCGGCAAGTGGAACAACGAGCGTTTCCTCCGCAAGCGTGCGTATGAGGAATCGAATTCGATAGACTAATTTCCAACAGGCTCTGGGGCGCGGAATTTTCAGGTAAACTAATTTCTTTTTCGTTTTCGAAATTTACGAGAATCATTAAAACCTTCCGGATTTGACGGGGATATAAAAAAATAATTGGCGTCTTATATGGAAGAGTAGAATTGCGGACTCGGTTGTCAATAGAAGAACTCGACCGAACGTTGCGGAGCGGCTTCCCGAAAAAACTAACGCGAGTTTGCGGGGATCGGAAGTGAAAACATTGTTAAACGAATTATTGTTTTAGGATCGCTGAATGGACGGAAACCAAAATTCTCCCGAAGAAAATAAGGATTCAAAGCCGGTCATACTTTTGGTCGACGACGAACTGATCATTTTAAGAGGTTTAAAAGAACAACTTAAACTTGCGTTCGGTAAGGACTATGATATCGAAACGGCGGAAGACGCGGAATCGGCTTGGGAAATTTTGGAAGAATACTCCGAGAAGGGAATCGATATTCCCGTGGTTGTCTGCGACCAAGTGATGCCCGGAGTCAAAGGGGACGAACTTCTCATTCGAATCCACAATAAGAATCCGGAGATTCGAAAGATCATGCTTACCGGTCAGGCTTCCGCGGACGCGGTCGGTAACGCGTTGAATCACGCGAACTTATACAGATATTTATCCAAACCCTGGGATTCGAACGATTTGATTCTCACCATCCGAGAGGCTTTGAAGTCCTTCTTTTCGGATCAATCCCTTACGGAACTCAATCGCAAGTTGGAAACGACTCTTTTATACGATCGGGACACCGGTCGTCCGAATTTGGAAAGTTTAAGAAGGGCCTTGGACGCGCGCGAGTCCGAGGGTTTACAATCCACTCTTGCGGTGATTCGGATCGAATCGTCCACGTCTACGACGCACCATTTCGGAGTGGGAGTATATCATAAAGTACTCAGTCAATTTTTGACCTCTCTTTCGACGTTTATGGGAAAGTCGGGAAGACTGTTTCATCTTTATCAGGACGAGGTCGCGGTTCTTTCGGACGTGGAGGAAAGCAAGTTCCATTCTTTGCTGGTGGCGTTTCGGATTCTTTTGCGTTCGGAATACATAGAAGCCGACGGAATTTCCTTTCGTGTGAACGTTTCGATCGGAACGGCGACCCATCAATCCGCTTTGTATTACAAGGCTCGGATCGCGATGATGCACGCGGCGCAAAACCGGGAACTCGAACTGATGAATTATTCCAACGCGATGGAAGAAGGGGATCAATATCAGATCAATCTCGTTCTCGGAAGAAAATTGAACGACGCGATCAACGCGGGGAACGTGATTCCTTATTTTCAGGGAATCTACGACAACAAACTCGAAAAGATTACGAAATTTGAATGTCTTGCGAGAATTCAGGAAGGGGATAAAGTATACTCCCCGGCGAGTTTTATTTCCATCGCGAGATCCACGGGGATCATCCGTCTTCTGACTCCGATTATGATCGAAAAGTCGATCCGCTATTTCGCAAAGTATCCGGAATATTCCTTTTCGGTGAACATCTCCGAATCGGATCTGGAAAAGAAAGGTTTCGCGCTTTGGGTCATCAGCCGTCTGCAGCACTACGAAATCGACCCGAGTCGTCTAACGCTGGAAATACTCGAAACGGACCGTCTTCGCGGGGGAGAAAGGGGTTTGGATACCTTGAAGGAACTCAAGGAATGCGGTTGTAAGATCGCGATCGACGATTTCGGAGTGGATCAATCCAATTTCGAAAGGTTGATGGAAATCGATCCCGATTATATCAAGATCGACGGAAAATTCATCCAAGGAATCCATCTGAGCAAAACTCCGTTCCTTCTCGCCTCTGCAATGACGGAGATGGCTCATCGTATCGGTGCCAAGGTAATTGCCGAATTTGTAGCCGGAAAAGAGGAATTTGACACCGTTCGATCCTTAGGTGTGGAATATTGTCAGGGTTATTATATCATGCAACCGGCTCCGGAGATTCTTCCCATCCCTCAAGTTTCGTTATAACGTTGTTTGTCGTTTTTTTCCAAAATTCGCTTGCCATTATTTTTTTTCCAAATAACGTAACGCCTTGCGTTTTTTGCCAAATAGGTGAGTCGAATAGAATAGGTGAGGGTGAGTACTTCAGTTGGATAAGGCGATTCTTTTTGTAGACGATGAAGCTCTGATCCTGATGAGCATGAAGTCCCAGGTAAAACGTCATCTGGGAGACGGGTACAGGTACGAAACGGCTCTGGACGCCGGTGAGGCTTGGCAGATTATCGAAGAATTAATTCACGAAGACGTAAGAATTCTGATCATCATTTCGGATTGGCTGATGCCGAACGTAAAGGGCGACGAATTCCTAAGACAAGTGCACAGTAAATATCCGGACATTCAAAAAGTGATCGTGACCGGTCACGCGGACGATTCGTCCATCGAAGCCCTCAAGAAAGAAATCAATCTTCGTTCTTATCTCAAAAAACCTTGGGACGAACGAGAACTCGTTTCCACAATTACCACTGCATTAGAAGGTTGAGCGCGCCCTGTCGAACGACCCATTGGAAGTGAGACGCTGAGTTAGGAAGCGTTTCATTGAGTTTCTTAAACGCGAAAGCGGTTCAAATCAAAAGCCAGCGGAGCGCCTGGCGTTGATCCTCAGCGCAGCCGAGCAAAGCGACCCCAGAACATGCGATATTATTCTGTCTTAAGCGCAGCCCAGCAAAGGGCCTCACTTCTCGCCTCCAAACTCAACGTTCGATCGGTAAGAATATCTTAAACGAAGTATTACCGGGAACGCTTGCGAGTTCGATTCTTCCTTCGTGTTTTTGAACGATCTTTTTCACGATGTCCAAACCGAGTCCGCTTCCTTCACCGGGAGCCTTGGTCGTAAAGAACGGTTCGAAAATTCTTTCCTGAATCTCGTTCGGAATTCCAGGGCCGTTGTCCTTAACTTCCACCATCAATTCTTTCCCGAGATTTTTCAAACGAAGAAGAATCGTTCCCTTAAACTGCATCGCCTGCAAGGAATTGTAGATAAGATTGGTCCAGATATGCAATAGGTCGTCCGGAAAACAGAGAATCGGTTCCACGTCTTCGAAGTCCTTTTGAAGATCCACGCCCTTTTTGAGTTGGTTGTGATAGATCGTAAGAACGGTTTCGATCGTGTCCTTGACCGAAGCGGAGATCTTTTCCCCGGCGTTGTCGAAGTGGGAAAAGTTTTTCAACGCGTAAAGAATTTTGGAGATTCGATCCACGGCCACTTGAACCGTTTTTGTGTTCCTAAAAAAGTAGGATTCGAGCGCGGAATATTCCAGGATCAACGCGGATTGTTCCAAAAGGAGAAGAGGAATAAACTTCTCGTTCAATTCTCCCAATCCCATGTCGACTAACGTGTCCGCGTAGGAAACCGCGAGTCTTGTGGGGATTTTTTTGGATTCGAGTACGCTCGTGATCGCTTTTTTGCGGTTCCTTTGTTCCATTCCCGTAAAGTGTTCGTTGCTCTGAATGGCTCGCTCGATGAACTCCGCCGACAATTCCCGCATCTCTTTGTTTAGAGTTCCCATCGCGATCTGAACGTCGGGAAGAAGAGATCTGAATCTATTTAAGCATTCTTGAATATTCTGATTGGATGCCTGAACGGCTCCGATCGGGTTGTTGATTTCGTGCGCGATTCCCGCCATCAATTGTCCGAGCGCGGCCATCTTCTCGGATTGGATCAACTGAGACTGCGTTTTTTTCAGGTTATCCAACGTGTTTTCGAGTTCGTTTTTTTGAATCTCGATCAGTTTGTTTCGGACACGGATCTCGTCGTTGATGATTCTCAATTCTTCCGCTTCCTTAAACGGAGTCGTGTCCACGATATTGATGGAAAAGAACGTGCTTCCCTTGCTTACAAACATTCTCTGGCTGATGATGGCAGGAAAAGAATTTCCGTTTTTCTTTTTCGCGACGACTTCGATGGAATCCTTGTTTCCGATCGCGAATTTTTTTCGCGTGAGTTCGTGGAGCGATTCCTTGGACAACAAACGGGCCACGTTGAGTCCGATCGATTCTTCGGATGTATAACCGAATAATTTCTGAAAGGCCGGGTTCGAATCCGCGATTCGTATCGTTCCTTTTTCAAGAAGAATGATCGCCTCGTTCGAGAATTGATAGAAGGTTTGAAATCTCGTCTCGGACGCCTTCAATTCTTCCTCTGCCTTTCTTCTTTCGGTTACGTCGGTTACGGTTCCCACGATACGGATCGGTTTGGAATTCTTATCTCGGAAAAGTTTCGCCTTCGCTTCGACCCAGGCGATTTCTCCGTCCGGGAACACGACTCTATGTTGAAAGTATAAGTCGTCTCCTTCAGAGTTTCCTTCGAGTATGTCCTTTAAAAGTTTTTCCATACGAGGACGATCGTCTTCGTGTGTTACGTTCCAGATCGTTTGCAGATTGGGTCGAAAGTCTTCCGGTTTGATCTTAAAGATTTGAAACGCCTTTTCGGACCAGGTCAGTTTATCCTCGTGAATCTCCCAACTCCAACTTCCCATGTTCGCGGCGTTCAACGCGAGTCTGAGTCTTTCCTCGCTTTCTTTGAGTTTTTCCTCGGCCTTTTTCTTTTCGCCGATATCGATCATCGCTCCCATCATACGGAACGGTTCGTCGTTTTTATCGTATAGAAAAACTCCGCGATCTTCGACCAAAGTATATCCGCCGTATTTCGTTCGGAAACGATACGTGGATCGGAACTTGGTCCTTTTGGAAACGGCTTCCTCCAATTCCTGAATGACACGATCGAGATCGTTCGGATGAAGATACTCGGTCCATTTATCTATATTAAAGTTTTGGAATTCTTCCAGCTTGAATCCGGTTATGGAGAACACCGCGCCCGCCCAAGTGATGTTGCCCGTGGCTATGTCGTAGTCGTAGACGATGCTACCCGTTTGTTCCGCGACGGTTCTGTATCGGTCTTCGCTGGCTCTGAGTTCCCGTTCCTTCAAAACGTTTTCGGTGATGTCGGTTACGAGAAAAACGAGGGAAACAATTTCCCCGTCCTGATTTTTTACCGGAGAACCGTTTACGGAAAGATACTTGATCTGTTTTTCCGAAGTGACGATGGAATGTCTGATGTCGTATACGGGTTTGCCGGTTCGCATAACAACGGTAAACGGTTGGTCTTCCTCCTTCCATTCGCCGCCGTCGAGGGACTTCGCTTCCCATTGTTTCGAGTTGTAGCTTCTGGAAGTGATGTCTTCGAGTTGGATTCCGAGTACGTGTTCGGAACTTTTGTTGGCGTAAAGAATTTTGCCTTTCGGACTTAAGACCACGATGGACGTCGCGCTATTTTCCGTGATGGAGGAAAGAAGATCGCGTTCTTGAGTCAATTCTTCCTCGACTCTTTTTCTTTCGAGGGCGTTCATTACGATTTCGGCGAAGTTTCTTAGCAGTTGATTCTCGAGCGCGTCGAAATCCGCTTCCTTTTTAACGCCGACTTTTTCGGAACCGAAGCCGAGTCTTCCTCTGAGTTTACCGCCGATCAAAAGCGGAACCGCGGTAAAGGATTCGATTCCGTTGCTCGTTAGAAGAAGACGATCCGAAGTAGCGTCTTTGGGAAGATCGTCCACCTTTTCGATCTTCGCGATTCTTTCGGCCTTCATCTCGGTCGTAAAAAAACTATGAGGATCGATTGCGTCGACCTGATTCAGGGAAGAATTTTTTGCCTTCGCGTTCGGATCGATCCATTCGTGAACCACGGTCCGAGTCGTATAGTTCTCATCGTAAAAGACGATGTTCGCTCGTTGAACGTTTAAGAAGGTTCCCAACTTTTCCAAAGCGGAATGGATCGTGTTCGAAATCTCGGATAAGGGAAGATTGATGATGTCCCTCGAAACGACGGTGGTGATCGATTCGAAACCGAGACGAAACTGAATCAGTTTTTCGATCTTTCTTTTTTCGCTGACGTCCAGAACGGAACCGATGATCTTTAGAATTTCTCCCTTGTCGTTTCGGATCAGTTCGCTTTGATTGAGAATGGTTTTGATCTTTCCGGATTTGGTTACGATTCTATATTCAATTTCTCGAATGTAGTTGTTCGAGATCGCCTCGGAGAAATAATGTTTCACCCTTTCCTTGTCGTCGGGATGAATCAACTCTTCTCCGTAGATTCCCTTTACACTTTCGTTGGAAAGTTCGTAGATCGTGCTGAGTTGTTCGGAAACCGACATGAGGGAAGTGGAAAGATCGTATTCCCAGGAACCGAGTCCCGAAAGTTTTTGAGATCTCGAAAGCGCGGCTTCCTTTTCTTTGAGTTCCTGTTCGGCTCTTTTTCTTCGGTCTATGTCCGCGTGGATTCCGTACATCTTGAGCGGATTTCCGTTTGCGTCGAAGTCCGTGAACTTTCCGACCGTGATTACCCATTTCCAGGAACCGTTCTTACATTTTAAACGGAACTCGGCTTCGTAGACGGGAGATTTTTTTTGGATATAATCGTTTAACGCGGTTTCGACGCGGGGCCAATCCTCGGGATGAATGAGAGATCTCCAAGTGTCCGCGTGGGGCCTAAGTTCGCTCAACTTATAACCCAACATCTCCGCCCAATATTCGTTGTAGGTGTTGCTATCGCTTTTGACGTCCCATTCCCAAAGACCCAATTCTCCGCCTAAGATCGCGGACTCGAGTCTCTTCTGATTTTCCTTCAGTTCGTCTCGGATCTTTTTTTGTTCTCTGAAATCGAGAATACTTCCCCGAACCAAAAGATTTTCTCCGGGAAGGGCGATCAAACGAACCTCGCAGGGAATGATCTCGCCCGACTTCGACCTATGAAGCCATTCGAACGTGACCAGTTCTCCTTGAATCGCTCTTTGCACGTAGGCCATCGCGGCTTCGGCGCTCGGTCTTCCGTCCTCTTGATGCGGCGGACTGATGTCGACCGGACCGAGATTCTTAAATTCTTCTTTTGTGAAATTGAAAATGTCGACGGCGCGTTGATTGACCGAACGGAATTTTCCGGTGGGGATGTCCAGGATTACGATCGCATCGGGAGAATTTTCTATGATCTGAGAGATGCGCATCTCGGATTCTTTGAGGGATTCCCTAAGGGTTTCGTTTTCCCTTACTTTTTGCTCCAAGGAAAGAATTTTCCGAGTGGCTTCCTCGTATTTTTTACGAACGTCTTCGAGAGAAACTTCGTCTTGGTTCATCGTTTATTTTCCCGAGCTAAATTCGGACGAAGGGAAACACATTAGAATTTTATTACATTCTAAAAAGCGGGATTTTGACGAGTTTTGAATCGGTCGTTCGGGTGGAATCGAATTCCAAGTGCGAACGGAAGTGTTATGTCTTAAATGCTTTCTCATGGATGATTTACAAAGAGGACAACCCGCTTAGTTATTAGTCTCTTGTCGCATTAAAATTCATTCGGTCCGAAATGCGATTTTTCGAACTATACTAGGAAATTATAAAATATGGATACTTTTATATAATTTATTCTCAATTTCCGAAATCCCAAACCTCACCGCGCCCGATCGTTCTTCGGAAAACGGGAAGAAAATCCGATCGTAATGTTTCCACGAAGATTATAACCCGAGTTTCTCGAGCGCACCGAAAATTTAGAAAAATTTCCCAAAAAAGACGCAGAATTGTCTCAATTGGTTTTCCCATTCTCCCTTCTTTCTCGTCTGAAAGATCGTTCTCTTTCGTTTCGTCGAAAGAAAATGTTTTTCCGAGTTGATTCTTCTCTTTGTTTTCTATTTCTGTATTCTTCCCGGGTTGCACTTGAATCAAAGAGCGGCCAATCGGAAAAATCATTTCTGCTTGAAATTCGAAAAATAAGAAATAAAAAAATGACAAGGTTGTAAACATATGAGGCTTAAATATTTCCTTCTATCCTTATTCTGTTTGTTCTTCTGTTTCGGAAATTCACTGATCGCCGCCGACATCGTCCGTTTGAAAAACGGACTGATCTATCGAGGTAAGGTCGTTCTGGAGGACGACGAAAAGGTTCTTCTTGCGGAGAACGACGATTTTATACGCTATATCAACAAGGAGAATGTGGTCAGCGTCACATACGAAAGACCTCAGGATAAAAACAAAAATTCTTTTACCTCTTCCGATAAGGACAAGGATAAAGATAAGTCTTCCGCGAAAGAACCTCCTCCGCATGCCAATCCTTATGCGGGAATCGCGACTCCGATAGAAAGAGAACCGCCTCACGCCTCTGCCCAAGGAAACGACACGACCATCGACGTGACTCACGAGATCGTCACGGACTTTATTTGGCGGGGACTTAGTTTTTCCGGAGAGATGGCCAATCGTCGTAGAAACGACAGTTATCCTTCGACCACATTCGTACCCTCGTATCAACCTACGATCGATATCAATACTCCTTTGAAAGGATTTAAGATTCAGTTTTGGGGAAACTTCCAGCTAACGGAAAGAAACGACAAGGATAACGACGGACGTTTTCAATTGTTTCCGGGCGGTCCGGGGCCTTCTTATCCGGGTCAAGGAAATCCATTCACCGCTCCGAATCCGGATCTTTTAAATCAGAGTTGCGTCTACGATACTCAAAGCAACTTCATGAGCGGGAACTACGCGACCGGACCTACTTGCGGAGGTCTTACTCCCACCGCTCATAAGGAACAGAACGGTATGAAACGGGCGGACGGTTTGTTCTACGCTTTTTATTATACGTTCGAAAAGACGAGTTGGGGAAAGTTCACCGTGGGAACCTGGTTCTACAATACGTTTAACAAAAACCCTGCTTACGTCTCTACGCCGTTAGGCGGTTTCAATTCTCTCGCGGCTCAGGGAATCACGAGTTCGAACAACACTTCCAATCAGGTGACAAGACTTGCTTGGCAGGAATATTACATCTTTTGGCAACTTCCGTTTCTTTCTTACTTAACTCCTACGATTTCGTTTTATACTCAGATGAGTCAGGAGAATGCGGGACTCGCGGCGGGTAAGAATTATCTTTCCCTCTATATGAGCCACGAATATTTCGCGGAAAAGTTTTTTAGAATCACTCCCGCGGTCAACATCGGTTACGAAATGTCGAACAACATCGTGGACAACCGTTACGGAATTCAGGACATCACGAGCAGTTTGACTTTTTACTTCGGTAAATTCTTCATCAAAGGAAACCACGTATATCGTCCCAATCTGTATATGTACGATACGGACAATTATTACGGGGCGACCGGAGGCTACGTTAACCGAAACACCAAGGACGGTTTGATCGTGGATCCGCATAAGGTCAACGGTCCGGTGAATCAATACATATTGGATCAGATCACGAACAGTCCTTTGATTCCGGACGCGGGCGACGGGTCGCTTCGACAAGCCATTCGGGAATCGTATTTATTGCAGAAAATACCGGCTCATTTATTTTGGTTCAGCGTCGGTTTTTCTCACAGTTTCTAAATATAAAAAACAAAAGAACATAGGAAGATTCATGAGCATCAGGTTTCGAATTTCATTATATCTTGCACTCGTACTTTTGGCGGGAAGTCTTGCGATCACCACCATGAATACGATCACGACGTATTTTAAGCTATCGCAGGATATCAAGGATTCTTCGTCGATGGTCGCGTCCCGTTATGCGTTTGAAATTCAGGACTTTTTCGACCGCGCTCTCGGGGGCCTACGAGGACTTGAGTTTCAACTTTCTCACGCGAGACCGACTCGGGAAGAGACGATCGAAACCTTAAAGGATCTCGCGAAAACCGATCCGAATTATTTCGGAGCTTGGTCCGTTTTCGAACCGGGAAAATTCGATTCGAAAGATTCTCAATACGTCAACAAACAAGGTTATGACGGAACCGGAAGATTCATTCCTTACTTAAACAAGTCCGGCGGCCCGGATAAACCTCTGGTCTTAGAACCGGTCATCTATTACGAAAACCAGGATGCGAGCGGTTACTTTTACAACGTTCCGAAAAAAACGGGGATCGACTTTATCGCGGATCCGTTTGCGTATCCCGTTTCTGGAAAAGAAATTCTGATGATCTCCGTAGTGAAACCCGTGCGCAGAAACGGCGAAGTCGCGGGTGTAGTCGGTATGGACATCACGATGGAGAATATGCAGGAGATGTTGGCTCCGATTCGTCCGTATCAGGGAGAAGGTTATCTGAGTTTGATTTCGCCCGGAGGTTTTTACGCGGCGAACGGACAAAAACCCGAACTCGTCGGAAAGGAAATTCAAGATCCTGAATGGAAAAAACAAATTCTGGAAGGAAGTCAGAAGAAGGATATTCAGATCTACGAACGGGACGGTTCGACGCATTTCTTTTATTCCTTTTTTCTCGGAAGTTACGATAAGAAATGGATTTTGGAAGTCAGCGTTCCGGACAGCATCTTCTGGAAGAATTTATCCAAGATCATTATGGAAACGATCGCTTCTTCCCTGTTTACGATGATCATCATCGTAATCGTATTAAATCTAATATTCCAAAAATTGATTACGAACGGAATCAACTCCGCGATTTCTTTTTCGGAGGAGATTTCTTCCGGTAACTTAATCGTAGAAAACAAATACGAACGTTCGGACGAAGTGGGCAAGTTGCTTCTTTCCTTGGATCATATGAAGAATAATATCAAGAGAATCATTCTCGAGATCAAAGGTTCTTCCGAATCTCTGAATTCTACGTCCGATAAGATGGCGGAATCCTCGAAAAGTTTTTACGACGTCGCACAGGAACAGGCTTCCGCTTCGGAAGAATCTTCCGCGGCGATCGAAGAATTGGCGGCTTCGGCGGAGAACGTGGGCAAGTCCATGGACAAGGCCATTTCTCACATGAAGGACATCGACGGAAACGTGATTCTTTTGAAGGAACAGATCGCAAGAATCAACGAAGAGATGAAATCTCTCGCTTCTCTCGCCGGAGAATCGCAACAACAAGCGACCACCGGAGAAAGTTCCATGAATCAATCCACGAAAGCGATGGATGAGATCGGAGACAGCGCGTCTCGAATCAACGAGATTCTTTCCATCATCACCGATATTTCCGAAAAGACCAACTTACTCGCGTTAAACGCCGCGATCGAAGCGGCCCGCGCGGGGGAAGCCGGTAAAGGTTTTGCGGTCGTCGCGGAAGAAATTTCCAAACTCGCTTCTCAAACCTCCAACAGCGTTCAAGAGATCGGTCAACTCGTGGAATCCACGAACCGAGCCGTGATGAACGGAACGAGCAAGGTCAAGGAAGCGTCGAGTATTCTCGCGAAGTTAAGAAGTTCCGTGGATATGTTCGGAGTTTCGGCGAAGAACGTTTTGGATTCGGTCAACACTCAGGAAAAAAATACGGAGAAGATTCACCAGAGCGCGAGTTCTTTGATGAGTTTCAGTCTTCAGATCGAAGAGGCGGTTCAGGAACAAAAACGAGCTTCGGATGAAATCACAAAAACGATCGTGAGCATTTCGGAAGGAACTCAGGAGATTGCGAGCGGCGCGGACGATCTCACCGGTTTTTCCAAAAACATGCATACGCAGTCCGAAGGCCTTCTTCGTTTGATCAATAAGTTTAAGATATAGAACGCAATCTATCGAACGACCCGTAGGGAGTGAGATTGAGTTGTAGGAAGCGTTCTGCTGAGTTTAACGAGCGATCTGGAGACGACCCACCGAGTCTAAGAGCGAGCGAATCAACGAACAGTGGAGGTCGTGAACGATTCTTTGCGAAGCAAAGAATGGGGACGGGGGAGAATTTTGTGGGAGCTCCTACAAAAAGACGCCGAAAAATACTCTTGCAAATAGTATGATTTTCTGATATAGGAAGTTTGTTCGGAATTTTTCCCACAAGGCCCGCCTCCACCACCCGATTCCGGGCGGGGGCGCGTTTGTTTCACGATAAAGCCGTCGGAACTCCGACAAGATTCTCCGCAAAAAAAACTTGAAAACGCCGTCTAACGTTCCAGCTCCGCAAACAAACGATCCAAAAAATCCTTTTGTTTTTTGCATCGCGGTTCTTTGATTCCGTTTTTCATTTGAAAGACGACTTTCTCTCCTTCCAAAACCTCGAGATTCCAAACCTTCTTTTGCAAAACGGTATGAACATAGGACACGAACGAATCCGCAAAAAAATCGTCGCCGTTCGCCGCGGAATACAAGGTGGGGAAAGAAGTTTTTTCCAAAGGAGGATAAATGTTTTTCCAATTCGAAGCGAGATCGATCGGTCGGGAAGAATAGAATTTCAACTTCTTACGCATCGGAAAATCGGAATCAAAAACAGAATCGTTTTCAGTTTCCCAAACTCCATTCGAAAATTCGAATATACTAAAGTTCCTGTTTCGTTCCCGAAAGTCCGGAACTATCTTTTTCGAAACGCTCAAAACGTGACCGAATTCGTGTAACAAAATGTATTCGATCGCGGTTTCGATCGTATCGTTTTGATCCGGTTCGATTCTCACTCGAACTTGCGCCGCAACGCTCGGAGCAAAGGGAGAATTCTCCTTTTTCGAAATCCAAACGTTCGCTTTTTGAGTGAGCATTCCCGTATCCAAAAAAATCACACCCCCGAGCGCGTTTTCGTTTTCATAAACAAAACTGCTTAAGCCCGTCCCGCCCAAATTCTTACAAAGAATCACCCGAAACAAGGATCGATCGAGTAGGCGATTCACGGAAGCGGGAAGAGAATTCCTAACGGAGCGTAGGCGATTCTTCCAAGGTTCCAAATCGGTTTCGGCGACGGGAGAATCTTCAAAGCCGTCGATCCGATTCATTTCTTTTACGAAATCTAGTTCTTCGGAATCAAGAGAAGTCGCCCGAGTTTCCCAAGTTCCGGAAAGGGAATAACGTTTCGCTTGTGTGATGGGATGATCCGTAAAGAGCCGATAATACGGATTATTTCCCATTAGAGTTTGAGAAGGTTTGCAAAAACCAAGCCCTAAAAGGACGGATAAGATCCACAACTTTCGGAAATGTTTTTCCAAGACACAGACGGGCAATAATTGCATGGAAAGATTTTTCCGGATTCGGGAAAAAAAGTAAACTCCAATCCGATTTGTTTCGATTTTCAAAAAAAAGAGTTCTTCAAACGGAATGGTTTGCGCTAATCCGGGAGCCTCGTAAACTTGGACGACAAAATTCCCGGGGTGGGAAATTCAGAAACGATGAAGTTCTATTTCCTTTTGCCTGTGCTTTTGACCATCGGTCCGCTTCATTCCATGGAAACCAATCCTTGGAGTCTTTCCATTTTTGAAAGAATCATCAACCGAAAACACGTCTCTCATATCGTGATCGAAACGCGCGCGGATCATACGAGAGTCACACTTTTGTTAAACGAACGCTATCCTTATAATTATAAATCCAGATCGGGTTCCTTTTTTATACGAGTACACGACGAAAAGGAAGCCCTGGAAATTTCCGAAAAACTGGATCGCTATTTGGAGTCGGGTTGGAACCTAAAAATTTATCTTTCCGGATCGGAAATCACTCGGTATGACCTGGATAAAACAATTCAGTAAACTCAAATCCGGCTTCTTAAATCCCTTTACGTTTTTCGAAAGGGAATTCAATTACAGCGAAGCCGAGGCCTGGAAGGATCAGACGAGAATCGATCAGTCGTTTATACGACTCGCGTTTCTGCTTCATTTTACGATGTATCCGACTCTCGCAATACCCGAAGTCAGAAATTCGGAACGGGGAGTTCTTTATCTCGGAATCATCTTTCTTATCAACGTGATGAGTTTGGTTCTATCCTTTCAGGAAAAATTCTTATCCTGGGTGATCCAAATTTCGAACATCGTGATCATCTTTTTGATGATGAATCTTTTTCACGAATCCTTTTACCGTTTTCAGGATTTGGAAAGTCTTCAGATCTACAACAATTACTTTTTGCTAATATCGCTGATCGTAATATTCCAGATGTTCCGTTTGAAAAAGGGATCCTGTTTTCTTACGGGGGTCATCGCGATCTTTCTTCATATCTTTTTCGTTTCGATCAAACGAGTGGAACTCGGACTCGACGATTTCCCGAGAATTCTTTTTGTTCCCGACGTAGTCTACGGACTTTGTATCGTGATCGGAACTTCGTCCGTCATTATTGTTAAGCGACTGATTTCTATTTCTTCCGAACTCGATCTCGAATACAAATACATTCAACAGGATCTCACCGTCGCCAAACAGGTTCAGGAGAATCTTTTTCCCGGACGACTGAGCATCAAAGGGATTCGATACGAGGTGATGAGAATCACTCCGAATCATATCGGCGGAGATTTTTTCGACTTCGTTCAACTCCGGGAAGGAAACACGGGAATTTTTCTCACCGATATCGCGGGTCACGGAATCGCTTCCGCGCTTGTGGCTTCCATGGTGAAGATCATGGTTTCCACGATGCCTTATATTTTAAAAGTGCATCCTTCCCGTTTGATGGATTACATAGACGATTCTTTGCAGAAACAATTCCAATCGTATCACGCGTCCGCGATTTATATGTTTTTGGATTTTATTTCCAAAGAGGTTACGTTTTCCAACGCGGGTCATCCGTACTTGATTCACGGTTCTTTTACGAAAGAATTTCACGAGGTCGAAACCGAAGGAGCCATTCTCGGTTTCGGAATCAAAAAGCCGATCGCGGAACAGGTGAAATTTCCTCTGGTGGAACAGGATCGATTCTTCTTATATACGGACGGTCTGATAGAAAACAAGAATCGGGAAGGAAAACTTCTTGGAACGGAAGGCCTCCTTGAAATATTGAATGAGAATCGATTCGAAAAGGATCTCGGCACGTTTAAGGCCAAGGTGCAAAAGGCCGTGGAAAACTTTTTCGGAGACGTAGCACTGGAGGACGACACTCTCTTTCTCATCGTGGAAGTGGAGTAAATTAGAAATGAGTGAAAAATTAATCAACGTAACCAAAGAAGGTCAGATCGCAATTCTTACCATCCAAAGACCATCCGCTCTCAATGCTCTCAACAGAGAGGTTCTGACCACAATCGGCCAAGAAGTGGACGCGCTTGAAAAAGACAAAGACATCCGAGTCGTGATCGTTACCGGAGAAGGAAAGGCGTTCGTTGCCGGAGCCGACATCGCGGAAATGAAGGACTTAAACATCGCGCAAGGGGAAGAATTCTCCAAACTCGGAAATTCAGTATTCCAAAAATTGCATCAATCCAGAATCGTTTCGATCGCGGCGATCAACGGATTCTCCCTCGGAGGAGGTTTGGAACTGGCTCTTGCTTGCGATATCCGAGTCGGTTCCGAAAAAGCGAAGCTCGGTCTTCCCGAAGTTTCTTTGGGGCTCATTCCCGGTTTCGGTGGAACACAAAGACTTGCGAGATTGATCGGCTACGCAAGGGCGATCGAACTCGTCGTGACCGGCGACATGATCACTGCGGAAGAAGGTTATAGAATCGGAATTCTCAACAAACTCGCAAAAGAAGGCGAGGATCTATTAGCTTTTTCTAAAACGATTGCGAACTCGATTCTGAAAAAAGGTCCGCAGGCGATCGAAAGAGTGAAGAAGACGATTCAACAAGGTTTGGACGTTTCTTTGCAACAGGGAATTTCGATCGAAGAAAAAGCGTTCGGCGCTTGTTTCGACGGCGGTCAATCCAAGGAAGGAATGGGAGCGTTTCTCGAAAAAAGACCCGCGCAGTTTTAATCGACGCGCGGATCGGACGTTTTGCAGGAGTTCCTACGATTTTTTAGAAAAACAAGCGCGCCCCCACCCTGAATTGGGCGGTGGAGGCGGGCCTTGTGGGAATTTTTTCGAGGATTCTTCCAATATCAGAAAATTATACTTTTTGCAAGCGTGATTTTTTAGCGTTATCGTAGGAGTTCCTACTTCATTCGAAAGAAAAAAAATTCTATGCAATCATTGAAACGAAAAATTCTATCGTTCCTCTTCGTTTACTTAGCGGTTTCGCATAACGTAATCGCTCGCGATCTCGAAAAAGTCACGATTTACGTGGACGATCATCCATTGGTCGTCGAAGTGGTGAACACACAAGCCGATCGCGCCAAGGGTTTGATGTTTCGAAAAAGTCTCGGAGAAAACGAAGGAATGTTGTTCGTATTTCCCGAACCCGAATACTTAAGTTTTTGGATGAAGAATACTTGGATTCCTCTCAGCATCGCCTATTTCAATCGGGATCGAAGAATCACGGACATCCACGATATGAAACCGAATCAAACTACGGAATTGTATCATTCCAGCGAAAAGGCTTTGTATGCTTTGGAAGTGAACCGGGGTTGGTTCGCAAAAAGAAAGATCGGAAAATACGGCGTGTTAAAAATACCCGATCGGATTCAAGCGGCTCGATAACCGCGGGAATCGGGGAAGAATCTTCCC
Organism: Leptospira kmetyi serovar Malaysia str. Bejo-Iso9; assembly: GCF_000243735.2. NCBI lineage: Bacteria > Pseudomonadati > Spirochaetota > Leptospiria > Leptospirales > Leptospiraceae > Leptospira > Leptospira kmetyi. Next base: position 74,983 of record NZ_AHMP02000004.1, read on the forward strand.
CGATTGTTTGAAAAAACCCGAACGAATTACAGGGATTCGGAGGAAAGTTTTTCTTCCAAGTCGCTTAACGTTTTGGTATCGACCACTTTTGTGGATTTGAGTTTTCCTTGTTCCGCCATTTTCAAAATCGTTTTCGAACCAACGGTTTCGGAAGTCACAACGATCTCTTCCAACTTTCCGTTCTTTTCAACGAAGAATTTTCCGGGCTCGGAACGAAGAGCGGAAAGAGTCTGTAGACTTCCGTCTTTTTCAGCGGTGATATCGAGTCTTCTACCGAAATCCGTATAAACCAGAGTCAGTTTCTCGCCTTTTTCTTCGAAACTTTTCACGAACTTACCGTCTTGATCGTATTCGTTGTAACCCACGGGATTGCTTCCGGACCAGAACTCGATGAGGTTGAAAAGAATTAAATCGAAGAAGAAACCCACTGCGTAAAGAATGCTGAATGGAAAATACATTACGAGAGTCTTGATGAATTTCGCAAACAATCCGCTCCCGATATTGAAGCTCTCGTTTACATCGTAAACTTTTTTGGTGATCGCGAATTTACCGAAACAATTCGCAAACGAAGCGAGGAAGAACATCGGGACGAGAATTGCTACGATAGCCTTACGAAACTTGGTTAGTTGCATGAAAGGACAACTCCTTAGTCAGAATTTTTGAGAATTGAATCCTTTCCCGAAAATTATGCAAGATTTTTCTTTTTTCGAAAAGGAAAATCGACTTGGACCGGCGCCGAAGGGCAGGTCATAATTCCTTGACCGGAACCGTGTTCGGAAAAATATAGAGGGAACATTGGGAGCGGAAGGTTGCTTTTTCCTACTTTAGAATTTTTCGTATTTTTTATCTTCGTATTCCTGGTTTACTGGTATGTGATTCCGTATTTTTTCGGAAAAGATACAAAGGCTCTCACGCTCTCTCACTTTTTTCTTCTCGTCGTTAGTTACTATTTCTATATGAGTTGGGATTGGAGATTCGGCGGTCTCATTCTTCTCTCGACCGTGATCGATTTCGTTCTCGCGGCCAAAATCCATTCTTCCCAAGATCAAAGAAACAGATTCATTCTCATCACCGTCAGTTTGGTTTTGAATCTCGTATTCATTTTAGGTTTTTTCAAATATTATAATTTTTTTGCGGACTCGATCAATCTGTTCCTCGGAAACTTCGGAATCGAAAACGCGCTTCCGATTCTGCACATCATTCTTCCCGTGGGAATTTCCTTTTATACGTTTCAATCTTTGAGTTATACGATCGACGTTTATCGCGGACAAATTCTTCCGGAAAAAAGTTTTCTACGATTCGCTTTGTTCGTTTCGTTTTTCCCTCAGCTTGTTGCCGGTCCGATCGTGACCGCGAGAACCTTTTTGCACCAAATGAACACGACGAAGAATCTGACCGATATTCAGTTCAGAATCGCGATCCGTTATTTCATCATGGGTTATATCAAGAAGGTGGTGCTTTCGGATAACGTGGCTCCGATCACGGAAAAAATCTACGCACATCCGGAGAGTTTCGGAACCGCCGCCATTTGGCTCGCGGCGACGTTGTTTATGATTCAGATCTATTGCGACTTCAGCGGTTATACGGACATGGCCTACGCGTCCGCTCTTCTTTTAGGATACGAACTTCCCGAAAACTTTCGTATGCCTTTTATAGGAAGAAGCATCACCGAATACTGGAGAAGATGGCATATCACTCTTTCCACCTGGCTTCGAGATTACGTTTATATTTCTCTCGGCGGGAATCGCGCGGGTGTGTTTCGACATAGATTCAATCTTTGGTTTACGATGTTCGTGGCCGGTTTTTGGCACGGCGCGGCTTGGACCTTTATCATCTGGGGATCCTGTCAAGGAACGCTCCTCCTCATCGAATCGATGTATAAAAGTTATAAGGAAAAACACTTTCCGAACTTCAGACTTCTTCCCGAAAAGATCGGAGTTCCGATTCAGATTATTCTTACGAACTTGATCGGAATTTCGGTCGGCACTTGGTTCAGGGCCGAGTCCATCGAGAAAGAATGGATCATGTTGAAACGAATGTTCGTATATACCGAAGGCGGTTTGCGTCCTTATATGTTGAAGACCGGAATTCCGGTGATTCTCTGCGTGATCGTAGCGCAGTGGCTCGGTTATCAGATCTTCGAAAAAAAGAAAGAATGGAATCCGCCGGTCTGGCTCGAGTTTACGTTTTATCCGATCATCGCCGTCGTTCTCGCGCTTTTGACTCCGGACTTGGAACTGCCGTTTATCTACTTTCAATTTTGATTGTGGAGAATTCTCGACTAACAAAACCGCTACGGTCTTCTTTCGGTTTCGGCCGTTTTGGTTTGCGGCGTTCGTAAACCAAACGACGACGAGTTTACGTTATTCGAGTCTTTTCCGCTTTCGAGGATCTTTTCACGGAACCTTTCCTTGATAAAATCCTTCTCGACAAACCGTCATTCCGTTGTAACCCTGATCGATATGTCCGGCAACCCAGATCAACAGCCAAGAAGCCATAGATACTATCCGGGTAGCTACGCCGACTATATCATACAAATCGAATTCGGTTTGATCACGCTTCACGCAAAACTCGGAAACATTTCCGAAACTGGAATCTGTCTTATCTTAAACGGGCAGGACTTGGACGTAACCGAACCCGTACACGGTTCTGTCATCGAAAAGAAATCGGGAAAACGTCTCGAGTTCGAAGGAGATATCGTCTGGGCCGGACCGGAAACCATCGATCACAAAGAGAGATTCGTCTACGGATTGCGGTTTAGAATGCCCATGGTTTTGACGGAAACCCTGGTTTTGATCAATCTTTCTCTACAAGATCCCTGAACCTATCTTTTCGGTCCCAAGTTTCCGGATTGCCATATCCGCTTCCTTCAGGATCTTTGAATCAGGATTCATCTTCTACAAGCATGGAACAAAAACAAATCATTCCTAAGAAACCCACTTTAAGAGAGATCGAAATCGGTCTTCTCAAGAAGATCAAGGAAGGGGACGACGAGGCTTATATCCAACTCGTAAATCCGTTCCGAGAAAGACTCTATCGCAAAGCCATTTCCATGGTGAAGGACGGAGACGACGCCGAGGACATCGTACAAGACGCCTTGATCTCCGGTTACAGATCCATCCGAAACTTTCGCGCCGAGTCCGGCGTTTATACCTGGCTTTATCGAATCGTGGTCAACAAATCCAAGGACTTGTTAGCGAAACGGAAACGAGCTAAAGAGAATTCCATGGACGATAAGGAATATCAGGTAACGGACGATCGGGTCGGATTCGAAAAAAAAATTGAACTTAGTGATGAGTCCAACTATCTAATTAGCAAAATCAACGAGTTGGAAGATCTCTACAAAGAGGTGATCGAACTCAGATACTTCGAAGAAATGTCCTACGCGCAGATCGCCGAAGTTCTGGGAACCAACGTGGGAACCGTAAAGAGCAGGCTCTTTAAGGCGAAGGAGTTTCTCAAACATTTGATTTTGCAAGACGGTAAGGGTGAAGGATACTTTAGGTAAGAAAGATGAAAAGTTTACAGTCAAAATTCAAGGTTCCGCTTTTCCTGCGAAAGGAAGACGGAGATTTACTCAAGATAGAAAATTCGTTAGTGAAAACGATGTCCGAACTCAGGGACAAAGAACTTCGTAGCATAAACCTAAGTGAAGAATTCTCGATCCGATTGAAAAATCAACTCAAGGCAATCCAACCCGAGCGCGAAAACGGATGGGAAAAAATCCGAGAAAACGTTTTTGCAAACCGCGGTCTTCAGTTATCCTTTTCGGCCATTTTGGCGTTTGCGATCGTCTTTGTAGCCTACAACAGATTTCAAAGTTCCGGCGAACCGATTCTGACGGAAAGATCAGGAACCGTATTCGGACAAACCGAAGCGGGCAATTTTCAAGACATTCCTTCTTCCGGCAAATTTCAAACCGAACTCGACAAATCCCTTCTCAAACAGATTCCGAATACGACCGAAGCCAGAAAAACGATCGATTCTTTACGGAAATATTTTTCCGAAAAAGGCGATCTGAGAATGGCGGAAGAATTGGACCTGATTCTCGAGCAAACCCAAGGAAACAATCCTTAAGTCCTATCTCTTAATCCCGTCTTGACGTCTTTGAAAAAAGCCGGGATCGACGGAGTCCAAAATCCTCTTGGACTCCTGATAGATTTCACTGTACTGCATTCCTCTATAAACGTCCAGGATCAGACAAGCGTGTTGTAAGATTCTGCACCGAATCTTAAAATCGTAAAGATCCTTTCTCGAATTGAGAGTATCCTTCAAACGTATTAGATTTTGATAATATCCGAGAATTTCCTTTTCGGAATAATTTCTGGTTTCTTCGAAAATACCCCGTTCCGCCAAAACGACCGGAAGAACTTCCTTTAAATCCGATTCTTCCTGATAGGAACCTTTCAGCTTTTCGATCCAAACTACGATCGGTTCCGATTTTAAAACTCCCAAAGGAGCGGCGGAAGGGTCCTTTAAAAAGGCTTCGCGAAAAAGAATGAGGGCTCTTCTTTCTTCTCCGGTTTGAAAAAGCGACTCGGCTCTCAGATATAAAAATTCGGGAGAATTTCTTTCCACCGAAGAGGAATAATTGAGAATCTCCAACGCGTTTCTGTAATCCCGAAACCGGATCAATTCCCGAATCAGACTCAATAAAGCGGAAGGATCTTGAAAGTGAAGACCTTCTCTTTGAACGGAAATTTTGAGTTGATCCACGGCTTCGGACAAAACGGATTCCGAAATCGCACGAAAGGAAGAATTCCCCGTAAACTTTCGAAGTTCGAACGCGTTTTGAAATTCCGAAAAATATTGAACGAGAAGATGACTTCTTTCACGGCCTTCTTTCGCGTTGTGAATCCGATCCAAACGATTGTCCCAATACGAAGAGATAAAAAATCCCGCGATCGTTTCCGGATTTTCAGGGTCTTCCGCAAGAAGAGAATCGAAGGCCTTTTTGGCTTTGTCGAAATCTCCGTCGCTTAGGTATTGATTGGCTTCTTCGAGTTTTCTGGAAAAGGACATGGAGAATTTCTTTTAGGTCGGAATCCGGCGGATGTTCCACCGGATGATTGTAGATGCGATCGGATCAGTGGGTTGCTTTTTTATCGTGATGTTTGCTGACTTGTTTTACGATTTTGTCTTCCAAGCCGTCGATACAAGCGTAGATATCCTTATTTGAATTTTGAGCGTTGAACTTGTTTCCGTCTCCGTGCAGATTGAGATTTGCGCTCACTTCTCCATGGATCATTTCGAAAGAGATTTCAAAAGACTGAACCGTATGAAGGTATTTAGAAACTCGATCCAGTTTGCTGTCCGCATATTCTTCCGCCGCTTTGGAATGATCGACGTTTTTCCAGTTATAATTTATTTTCATAGGCCGCTCCGAATTGTTTTTTTGTACCGGATAATATGAGACGACGGGGTTTTAGTCAGAAAACTTCAAGATCCGGAATTTCAGGTTAGTCTTGAAAGGAGAAGAGTCAAATCAAAAAAATCCCGCCCTTTCGGGCGGGCCAAGTCAGTTAGAACTAGAGATGGGATGAATTAGTGGGCACAATCCTTGATTATTGTGCGTTCGCAACATTCTCCATATGGATGGAACATGCTTCTTGATACTTTTTGTAAGCTTCTTCTTCCGCGTTTAATGCGGAGTCGATGTCCCCGATTTTCTGATAGATTGAAATAACGTTTTTGATGTTCTCAAGTGCCTGACAAGACTTGCCTTGACGGAACTCGGAGATGGATTTGAGGTAAAGAACCAGAGCGTATCCGGAAGATTCTTTTTCTCCCATCTTTTCACGAACTGTGAGGGATTGGTTGTAAAGATCGATCGCTGAGTTGTAGTCTCTTACTTTTTGTTTGAGGCTACCCAGTGCGCTGAGCTTATTTGCGAGCTGGATTTCATTCTCAGGTGTGAACTTATTAAGCTCTTCCTCGACCTTTTGGGCCTCTGGCATTGCATAAAGTCCAGTAAAAATGCTTAAAAAGAGAGCGATTGTTGCAAACTTGTTCATCTTGTCACCCCTGATTCAGTGTTCTGTCTATATATATGCAAGGGGCGTGCCAGAATTTTAGAAGATTCTTAGATTCTTTCTTTTTTTTCTCGTTTCGCTTGAGGCCTTCCAAAATAGTCGAAATCAAGCATTCTGCCGGATGATCGCGCCGCTTTTTGGAAACAAAAAGGGTGAGGAAAGTCCGGACACTGGGAAACACGGGACCGGGTAATGCCCGGGATTCAATCCTTGAGAGTAATTTCAGGGCAAAGAGTACGGAAAGTGCAACAGAAAGGATACCGCCGTCGAGGAACTCGACGGTAAGGGTGAAATGGTGGGGTAAGAGCCCACCTCCGATTTTGAGAGAAATCGGGAATGGTAAACCCTCCCGGGTGCAATCTCAAATAGGCGGCCTATCAGTCGTTTCCACGGGGCCGTGGGTAGAGAGCAAGGACTCCGATCGGTAACTTTCGGAGCAAGATAAATGATCATCCATCTCCTTCGGGAGAGGACAGAATCCGGCTTACAGGCAGAATGCGTTTTGTTTTCATTAAAAAAAGCGTCTGGCTGAAGGAGCGCAGCGACTTCGGCAGAATGCGTTTTGTTTTTATTAAAAAAGCGTCTGGCTGAAGGAACGTAAGCGACTTCGGCAGAATGCGGTTCGAAATAATTTTTTTCTTTGGAAAGTTCTCGTTATGCCTAAACCGGTTCGTTACTCTTACAGTTATTTTCAAAAGGTCGCTTGGGGAGATATGGATGCGTTTGGACACGTCAACCACGTCGTCTACGCAAAGTATTTTGAAAACGCAAGAGCCAACTACTTTACGGATCTAAATCTCTGGGACACACCCGATCGTCCATCCGAAGGCGGACCGGTAATCACTCATATCGACGTCGATTATAGAAAACAAGTCCGTTATCCGGACACACTGGAAATCACTCTGCAAGTCGACGGAGTCACTTCCCGATCGTTTCATATTTCCTGCACGATGTGGAACGGAGAAGGGGACTGTGTCGCCACCGCAAGCGGAGAATTTCTTTGGTTCAACTTCGCGACCCAAAAGCCGACACAACTGCCAGAGATTTATAAGAATTTATTTTCACAAAGCCAAGTTTCCCAATAAGAATCCGACCGAAACTTTATCCAATTATAAAGCGCACTTCGTTTTAAAATCAGGTCGGTTTAAACTTTAAAAACGACTTGCCAATCCGTTTCAAACGGAGAATTTTTTGCGATCATGTGCGATACATTCGTTGCCACACCTTCCTTTACCGGAACGGGTTCCATGATCTTTGGAAAGAATTCCGATCGCGAACCCAACGAAGCGCAGGCCTTACTTCGAGTTCCTTCCCGAACCGGGGAAACAAAAACGCGTTGTACGTACATCGAAGTCCCCGGCGTTCCTCAAACGTTGGAAGTGATTCTTTCCAAACCCTTTCAGATGTGGGGAGCCGAAATGGGAGCGAACGCATCCGGAGTTGTGATCGGAAACGAAGCGGTCTTTACGAAAATTCCTTTTGAAAAAAAGAATCAAGGTCTTACCGGAATGGATCTGCTTCGACTCGCTTTGGAAAGAAGCAAGGACGCGGAGACCGCAAGAGAAACGATTTTGGATCTTCTCGAAAAATTCGGTCAGGACGCTTGCGGCGGTTATACGAATTCTTCCTTTTATTATCATAACAGTTTTATCATCGCGGATTCAAAGAACGCGTTCGTGTTGGAAACCGCCGGAAAGTTTTGGGCTTGGAAAAAGATAGAAGGTTTTTATTCGATTTCCAACGGACTTACTTTGGAAGACGACTACGATTCGATTCATCCCAAGGCGATCGAGTTCGCTTTACAAAAAGGTTGGATCAAAAACGGAGAAACGTTTTCGTTTCGTAAGGCGTTTTCGGATTCTTTCTTTACCTTTTTCAGCAAGTGTAAGGTTCGCAGGGCGAGGACCGGCGCGATGGGTATATTCAAAAAAGGGAATTTAGACGCGAGGGCCGCGATGGAAATTCTCAGACAAGAAGGGGAGCCGAAAGACAAAACCGATTTTTATCCTTCTTCCTCGGACATGGGTTCCGTTTGTCTGCACGCAACGGGTCCGATTACGCCTAACGGTACGACCGGTTCCTTGGTCGCGGAGTTGAAGGCGGATTCTTCCCAAAATCGTTTTTGGTTTACGGGAACTTCCATTCCTTCGATTTCTCTGTTTCTTCCCGCGGGTTTTCCGGGAACTTCCTTCTTGGAAAAAAATTTCGAATCTCCGGGCGCGGAGTTGGACACTTCTCTTTGGTGGACTCACGAAAAATTCTACCGGGAAATTCAACGTTTGTATCCCGAAGCCAAGCGGCTCGTTCAACCGAGGATCGATTCCTTGGAAGAGGAGTGGTTTCAGGAATTGAAAAAACTCGAAAAGGATGAGAATCCTTCGAAAGGTTTGGATCTTTTGAGCGAAAAGGCGGCGAGAACCGCCCTTCAGGAATATCGTGTTTGGAACGCGAATTTGTTAAACGAACTGAAAAAAAATCAGCCGAAGAAAGTATTCGCGCCCCTTTACAGATTACAATGGTCTTTTTGGAATCAAAAGGCCGGGATCAATGTTTCTTAGCTCCCGCTTTTCTGATTTTCATATTGATCAACTCCACTCCGAGCGAGAATGCCATCGAAAAATAAACGTATCCTTTCGGGATATGAAAGTGAAGTCCGTCCGCGAACAACATCGCTCCGATCATAATTAAAAACGAAAGCGCCAAAACCTTCATCGTCGGATGTTCGTTGATAAAATCGCTGACCGTTCCCGAAAAGATCAACATCACGATCATGGACAAAATCACCGCAGCTACCATCACTTGAAAGTTGCCGGATAAACCGACGGCGGTTACGATCGAATCGACCGAAAAGATGATATCCAGAACGATCAACTGAAGGATCACACCCCAGAAAGAAATTTTTTCCTTTTTGGATTTCGAATTCTCGTCTTCGATCCCTTCTACTTTTCCGTGAATCTCGCTCGTACTTTTGGCGATTAGAAAAAGTCCTCCGCCGAGCATGATCAAATCCCTTCCCGAAACCGAAAATTCGGCGACCGTAAAAAGGGGAGAAGTTAGGGAGGCGATCCAACTGACCGCGAACAACAAACCGATTCTAAAACCGAGGGCCAGGGTAAGACCGAGATTTCTCGCTTTGCCCTGTTGATTTTTGGGAAGTTTACCGGAAACGATCGAAAGAAAAACTATATTGTCGATCCCAAGAACGATTTCCATCAAGGTCAGGGTCAGAATTGCGATCACTGTATCGAGTGTGAGAAGTTCCATGCTGGCAATTAATTTTTCAAAAACGAGGAAATCAATCGATTTACAAGGGAATTTAAGAAGGCATACTGGAAGTATGGAGTTTCTTCCGGAAAGTTTCTCAACGCGCGAAGCGACAGGAATTCATCTGAGAAGCAAGACCATTCTCCCTTGTTTACCTCCGCGCTTAAGCCTTCTCGTATTCTTAAGACATTCCGGTTGTATCTTCAGCCGGGAGGCGATCTCCGATCTCCGAGAAATTTCGGAAATCTGCCTTTCCTTTCCCCCCGTTTTATTTTTTTTCCCCGGAACACCGAACGATTGCGAAAAATTTTTCGAAGGAGTTTGGGAAGACGCTTCGGTCGTGGCCGATCCGAAGACCGAATTCTATCGCGATTTAAACTTGGATACGGCCAATCTCGTGCAACTCGCGGGTCCCGAGGTTTTGATCGGAACCGCAAGAGCCACGTTAAAGGGACATTTTTACGGAATCCCCGGCCGCAATCCTTTGCAGATGCCGGGAGCGTTCTTAGTGGTGCGGGACCGGATCGTTTGGGAACATAGATACAGACATATCGGAGATCATCCCGATTGGAAAAATCTTCCCGGAGTGACCTTGTTGCCCGGCGCAGAGTTCGGACCCGACGTTATGCCCGCTTGAGTACGCGGACCCGTCCTCGGTTCAAAGGAGAACGACTTCGTTTATCAAGTCGTTTTAAATTCTGATCAACGGACCACGGTGACAGAACAGGTCGCGTGATGAACGATCCGATCGGAAACCGAACCCACTAAAAATCTTCCCACGGCGGAAAGACCTCGGGAACCGATCACAATCATATCATAATTTCCTTTAGTAGCCGTTTCGACGATCGTGTCGGCGGGATAACCTTCCAAAACCAATCGATCCCATTGGATTTCCGGCGACTCGTCCAAGGGAGAATGGATCTTTTCGAATCTTTGCTCCGAAATCCATTTCACTCTGTCCTTTCCTTCGGGAGCCTTTTCGTAGTAACCGGGAAGAGGGCCGAATTCTTCCACGACCTCCAAAACGGTGAGGCTTGCATTGGCCGCTTTCGCGATCGCAATTCCCATCTCCAACGCTTTTTTGGAACTCTCTGAACCGTCCACGGGGACTAAAATTTTTTTGATGAATCTTTGCATGTTCTTTCTCTTTGCAAAAAGTGTATCTCTCCCGAAGGTCTTTTCCAATCAAAAAAAGGAGAATTTTAGGTTTTCAAGGTTTGATTTTGATCAATCGGAGAAGGGCCCTTTGTCGAAAAAACTTGGACAAGAAAGACTCCGAACGAATTTTTTTCCGACAATGTATAAAAAATCGGAACAAGATCGTATATTCATAAATTCTTATTTAGAATATAAAAATTCGGGGAACTCGGACGCTCTGATCGAGCAGGCGGGGTTTTGGATCGGGAAAATCGCGACGAGAAAATTCTCCCTGAGCGAGGACGGAAAAAGCGAAGCCCTCATACGATTTATTCAAAAAATTGAATATTTCTCTGAGATTTACGAAAAGGGAAAATATCTGAACTTCCCGGCGTTTGCGATCGTCTTTTTAAAAAATCTGGTTCTCAACCAGTGGAAAAAGGAAATTCAAAACCGCAAACACGAACCCGGCTTTTTGGATCCGGATTCTCTGATCGGGCCTGCGTTTTATTCCTCCGAAATCGAAACGGAAAGTTCCGCACATCGGATCGTTTTAAACGAAATCCTAAAGAACTTCGACCCGAGGGGAGTTCTCATTCTAAAACTCAAACACAATCTATTTCTTGAGAGACGGGAGATTCTTCTTTTAAAAAGTATTCTTTCCGTTTCGGGAAATTCGATCTCCGATTTTTTGAAGGAAAGAATGGAAAAACGATTCTTTGCCCGAAGACGCGAGCTGGATCTTTTGGAGAGAATGGAGGTCTCGCATCAGATTCTTTTTTCCGAAAGAAGGAATGCGCGCGATCGGTCCTCGAAGTCCAAACTGAAATTGAAACGCAAACTTTTGAGAATCGAAACGATTTATACCTATGACGAGATTTCGTTTTGGTTTTCCTGGAAGGCATCCTTTATCAAAAAGTTATATCTTCAAACGATGAACTCTCTGAAAGATGCGGGGTCGGATTTGAAATTCGTCGTGATCCCTGAAGAAGAGGAACAAAAAGCCGCCTAATCCGGATTAACGCGCGTTATCTTTGTGTCAGAAGATCGTCTTTTGGGGAATTCGGTGAAAAAATAATTTCCCGGGGATTTTCTCAAAGAGTGTAAGCAAAAAAAAACGGGTTCGTCTGATAATTGTGGATTGAATCCGTTCGGTCCGCTCGAATGATTGTCTTCGATTTTTCCACAAAGAGTAAAATATGAATCAGTTAGAATCTAGGAAGTTACGTTGGAAATTGACTCTCGGTTTGGAGTTGCTGACTTCCGTTTTGGCGGTGCCCTTAGCGGTTCTTTTTATTATCACCGCGGGCGGTTACGATTTTAACAAATCGATCGCGTTGATCGTCGCTTCCATGATTTCCTTGACCTGTTCTTATATCGTTCCTTCGATCCGATTTTTGTATCTCGGACGGATTCTCTCCAAGTTGAACGATTCGATTTGGTTCTCGCTCAACTCGAAGGAAAAGAGCGAGGTCAAAACGAGAATTCTCAACTTCCCTCTTTCGAACACTTTCTTTTATCTCGTTCAGTGGAGTTTGGGAGTTCCATACGCTTGGTGGCTCTTGCGTATTTTTTTCGTTCCGACTTTTTTGGAATCCTTTCCGTTTTTGTTTCTTCCGTTTATCATCTATCCGATTCTGGGTGTTTCCCATTTTTTTCTCACCGAGTCCAGCTTCGTGGATCTTCTCGAATCCGAAAGGCTCAACGAAGTGCAAGCCGATTCGGAGAAGATGCGGAAGGTCGGTGTTCACGCGCGGATTTTGAGCACGATCGTAGCGATCGCGACTCTTCCGATCGTTGTGTTGGGTTATCTTTTGTTCGAAGAGACTTCGGGTTGGGTCAAACTCGGAGACGTTACGATACCGTTGATTCTTACCTTAGTCTTTATGCTGATCGCGGTCGTCATCGTTTCGTATCAGCTTTCTTCCACGATCCGAAGAAACTCGGAGAATATGATTCAAATTTTCGGAGAGATGTCCGACGGAAATCTCACTCATATTCTTCCGATGGTTTCCAGCGACGAGTTGGGTTCCAACAGTAAAGCCTTGAACGAATTTGTTAAGCGACTTCGTATTATCGTAAAGAGCGTCGTTCGAGAGGCGGAAAAACTTTCGGGAAGTTCCAAGAGCCTCGGAGAAAACACGCGAGAACTTTCCAGAAAGATGCAGGATCAGGCCGCATCCACCGAAGAGATGAGTTCGGGAGTCGAGGAGATCGCGGCTTCGATTCATTCCACTGCGTCCCGTGCGGAAAGTCAGGCGCAGATCGCAAAGAAGGCTCAGTCTTCTCTCGCGGAGTTGGAGGCGAGAATTCGTCAGGTTCACGTCGCTCTTTTGGAAACGAAAGGGGACGCGGATCGTATGAAGAGCGAAACCAGAAGCGGTGAAGAAGCGCTTCAAGGAACTCAAAAAGCGATGGAAGCCATCGAAGAAAGTACCGCAAAGATGGGAGCGACCGTAAACGTAATCCGCGAGATCACGGATCGGATCGGTTTACTTTCTTTGAACGCCGCGATCGAAGCCGCGAGAGCGGGAGAAGCCGGAAAAGGTTTCGCGGTCGTCGCACAAGAAATCGCAAAACTCGGAGAACAAACGCAGGAGAACGCAAAGAGAATCACGGGCGCGATCTCCGAAGCGTTGAACGCGACCAAAAGCGGAAGAGAAGTGATCGAATCCACACAAACCGTCTTTCAAAGAATCGGAGATACGGTCGCGGTTACGTTGGATCGAGTTTCCGAAGTCGCTTCGTTATCGGATTCTCAGTTGACCGCGAGCGAACAAGTGAAGTCCGCGTTTACCGATCTTTCTCTTTCCTCCGAAGAAATCCGAAATCATACGCAGGAACAAGCGCAGACTTCCACCGAATTCTCGAAGACGATCGTAACGATTTCGGAAACGACCGAATTCTTAAATCAAGTCGTGACACAGATCGACGAGTTGGCCGTGAAGTTGAACGAACAAGCAGGTAAACTCAGGTCCGAAGTGGAATTCTTCAAAACCTAAAAAGCGCCGGGTCCGCGGAGTCGGTTGGACCCGGCTAAATACTTTCCATTTATTGAATATTCGAATTTTTGATGATTTCCGCGTAAAAACGGATGATCTCCTCGTAGTTCGAGACGGAAATTCTTTCGTCGATCCCGTGAAACCGTTTTAGATCGTCCGGTTTGGCGCGCACCGGAAAAAAACGATACGCGTTATCCGAAACCGAAGAATAATGGATCGAGTCCGTATAAGCCGATACGAGCGCCGGAGCTACGACCGCGTCCGGAATCGTACGCAGAATCGCGGTCCGAATCGATTCGAAACTTTTCGAGTCCGTCGCCGAAACTTGGGAAGGTTCGATTATCGTTTCGGGAACGACGATCCTCACTCGATCGTCGTTTATGATTTTGGAAATTCTTTCCAAGACGCTCGCATTCGTATCTCCTTGTAAGATTCTAAAGTTTACGGTCGCTTCGGCTTGGGAAGGCAGGACGTTGTCCTTAAAACCGCCGGAAATTTTTGTGATCGCGGTCGTCGTGTGGAGTTGCGCTCTTGTGGAATTTTTTCCGCTCAATCCGGATTCCAAGATTCTTCCGAAAAGCCATAGATTGGAAAAGACCAAACGGGAGCCGATGTTCATGGAAGGGGCCAACCATTCGAACGTGGATTTGGAAACGGGCGTAAGGGAGAATGGAAACGGAGAATTTTCCAGACGGTGTAAAGCGGACGTTAGAATTCCGATCGCCGTTTCCCGAGGAGGCATGGAAGAATGTCCGCCTTCCTTCAAGTCGACGCGCAGACGGACGGTAAGATAACCCTTACCCGCGATTCCGACTAACGCAACCGGTTTGTCGATTCCGGGGATGATGTTTTCGGCGACGATCTGTCCCTCGTCCAAAACGTATTCGAAACGTAGATTCATTTTTTTGAATGTATCCGTGATGGACTTGGCGCCCGAGATTCCGTAGACGACTTCCTCGTCCTGACCCACGGCGATAAATACGCTTCTTTTCGGACGAAATCCCTTTCGTATTAGAATTTCAACGGATTCTAATATGGCAAACAGACTGCTTTTGTCGTCCCAGGATCCTCTTCCCCAAACGAACCCGTCCCGGACTTCTCCTCCGAACGGATCTGCGGTCCATAAATTTTCGGTCGCCGCGTCCACGTCTACGACATCGGAATGTGCGCAGAGTAGAATCGGTCTCAAACTCGGATCGGAACCCTTCCATTCGTAAAAAAAGGAAGAATCTCCTATCTTCGTTTTTGCAAGTTCGGAATTTAAAAGAGGATAACTCGTTTCGATATGTCGGTTTAACGCGAGGAACTGATCCGCGTTCAAGGACGGATTTTCCAAAGACGAAACGGTTTTAAACCGAATCGATTTCGAAAGTCTTTCCACCGCCTCGTTGATCGGAACGATTTCGGTTTCACCCGCTGAAACCGGAGGAGGGACGTTACGAACCCGAAACGTGTTGAAGATACAAACGAAAGCGAGAATACAAAACGAAACGATCGCGATTTGGGTGATTCTTTTCATGGCTCAGTGTTTGAAATCCTTAGTTTGTTTTTCTAAAGCGATTCTTCCGAGAAACATCGAAATCGTCTCGTAGATCGGATCGTTAAAACGATTCCGATGCGCTTGTGCGAGAAGATCCAAATCTTTTTTTCGATACAACTTACCGCGGGCGATCACCGCGTATAAGCTGGATAGATTCTCAAGATTTTTAACCGGGTCCTTGCGAAACACAAGAAGATCGGGAGAAATTCCTTTTTCGATTTGAAAAGAATTTTCGTTCTTTAAGTTTTCGTTCGCGTCGATCGTCGCGATTTTCCAAACGGCTTCCGATGGAATTCCCGCCCGATGAAAAAGAATCATTTCTCTTTGAACCCCGTCTCCCGGAATCACAAAGGGTTGTTGTGCGTCGGTTCCGATTCTGAGCTTCGCGCCCGCTCGGAACAACTTCAAAAGTAGTTTCAACTTTTTGAATAGGGATTTTTCAACGCTTTCGGTGAGATAGGAGGAATCCAAGTTGCGATACGCAGGAATTCCGGAAGAAGGATTCCAAACGACTTCCCTAAAAAAACGAGGCATCAAAAGAACCGAAGGTTGAAGGACCGCGGATTCGTAATCCCGATACAGAAGAAGTCTTTCTGATGCGACTAACGTGGGAGTGTTTGCAATTCCGTTTTTTACCGAAAAATCCACGATGTCGTTTAACAATTTGCCGTCGACGCGGTCCCAATCGGAAACCCGGTTGACCACGTTGTTTTTCAAAATCCATTCGGGCCTTGGAATTCCGTGAAAGTGTTGAACGTCCGGGATCGCGGCTTGTTCGTATGTGAGTCCGAACGGAACATGACCGAGAACCGTTAGGTTTTCTTTGTTCGCCGCTTCGACGACCGCACGAATCATCGGAACGGTTAAGTTTTCGTACGACTTGATACAATCCGCACCACCTTTCGATTTTAAAGTAAGAACCGCTTGAGCCGCTTCCTCCGGAGAATTGACCACGATCGAATTTTTCCATCGCGGAGGTCCGGTGGTTACGAATGCGTCGCAGGAAAAAATTCTCGGACCGAAAAAATCGTCTTTGGAAATTCCATTCTTAGCATACGGAACGCTGGTTCCGTCGATGTCTCCCGCAATACGAAGAGTTGTAACTCCGTGCGAAAGATAAAGAAGGGAGAAGTAAGGAATCAAATCCAGAAGATTGTTCGGCGGTAGATGAGCGTGCATATCCGTCAATCCCGGAGTTACGATCATATTCGCAAATTCGGAGTTAGGCGAACCCGAGGAAGACGCGTTGACGGACTCGATTTTCGCGTTTTGAAATCGAAGATCCAGGTTCGAAAACGAATTCTTACCAGGATCGAACAGACGAACGCCTTCCAAAAAGAACGTCTCTTCCGGTTCCACCGAAGGAGACGGGAGTTTGAAAGAAAAAAAGAAAATCCAAGCGGACAAAGAGAGAAAAAACAGGATGAGATACAGGATCAAATGCAGAACGACTCGTTTCAAAACCGTCTCCTTTAAAAAATGAGGATGTCTCACTTTTTATAAACCAAATAATGAGTTATCCTCATTTTTTGTCAAGAATGATTGTTGAACGATTTCGCAACCATAAAAGGATGACGTTATGGAAGAAGAATCCGTTCTCCAACCCAGAACCAATCCGGTCCAAAAAAGGGCTCGGGAAAAACAGGAAATCATCCTGAATTCCGCCAAGAAACTGATCTTAAAAAACGGACCGGATAAGTTTACGCTTCAAGATATCGCGGACGCGATCGATTCTCCCATCGGAACGATCTATCGTTATTATTCGGGTAAACCCGCGATCCTGCGCGCCATCGCACAAATTCATTTGGACTTACTTCGCACGGAGTTAAAACAAGAACTGGCCGATCTGGGCAAGACCGCGACGGAAGACATTCGGTTTTACAGGATCGTAAAAAAAATTCTCGATCTTTTCGAAAGAGCGTACGACTCCGATCCCGTCTTTCAAATCGTTTGGAGCGGCTCACAGGCCTTTCCGTTGTTGCGCGAATTGGATCTTGAAGACACTCGAAAGAACGCGGAGATCGTGGCTGATGCCTTGGAATGTTTCGTTCCGAGAATGCAAAGAAACAAACTTCAGGACTTATGCGTTCTTCTTTGTGATTCCATCGGAAGCGCTCTTCGATTGACTTCCATGATGGAGTATAAGGAGAAAAAAAGAATTCTCGCGCAACTGCGCGCGATGATCACAAATCATCTGTATTCGGCCCGAAAAAACTTCGGACCGAAAGAATCCAAATGAGTATTATTCCAAAGAATTAGAATATTCTAAATTATGAATGTTTTAACGCGCCTCCGCGGGTTTCGGCGTTTTTAACAAAAGATTGAGTCCTCCGATAATCGTTCCGAAAATCAAACTGGCAACGATCAACGGGATCAGATGTCCGTAATTTCCGGGAATGACGACTAACGCGATGAACCAGGGAAGATTGAGCAATTCCGTGAGTACAATCGAAGAAACGAATTTCGGAATCCCGAGCTCCGCGAGCGAAACCACGGTCCCGCAGGAAAACCAAAACAACATGGATTGGATCAGAATCCAACGGGAAGCGTTCGGGTCCGCGAAAAAAATCAAAAGACCTTCCAATACGGCCGCCGTAACTCCGACGATCGCCGCGTTTCTTAAACGAATTTTGTTTACGTTCATCATTCTAACTAAAAACTCCTTTCGTTTAAGATCGATGAGGTTCGCAGAACGGTAAAACAAAAACGGATTCGAAAAAGAATTTTATAAAAATGGAATGGGATCGTTACGTCTTCGGTTTAAAAAAGAATTTCAAACCTGTCATATTTCGTTTTAAAGAAAAAAAATAAAAATAATTCTTAAAGAATTTTCCAGCCCTTGTCCTTGAGTTTGGTTTTGAAATGGGAAAATTCTTCCTTGATGGAAGCGACGGCCTTGAATCCGGCTTCGATTCCGCGGTTGATCGAACGTGTGAGTTTTTCCGCGCTCGTGGTCACCATCGTCAATTCCTGATACGACGGAGCGATCACTTGAATGCGAACGTCTTTCGGAGGGTGTTTTAAAATCTGAACCGCGCGGTTGTACATCGTATGATGCACTTTCGTAATCATATGACTGAGTTTTTTATCGGAAGGATACGCGAGCCAACCCGAGAACTTGGAAATCGGATTCGAAAATTCGTTTTGATTGGTATTTAAGACAACCGTAATGTCCTTATAACCTGCTTCGATCACTTTCTCCAAAGGAATCGGATCCGCGATTCCGCCGTCTCCGTAGAACTGATCTTCCAGTTTCCATTTTCCTCTCGTTGCGATCGGAAGGGAAGTCGCGGCCTTTAAAAGATTGAGAGCGTTGGAAGCCGAAGCCTTGATGTACTCGGCTTGGAGTTTCGCGAGATTGGTAACGGCGACATAGAGAGGAGGGGCCTCTTTTTTATCGAAGTTCTCCTTGGGGAGTCTGTATTTTTCACCGAAGATAAAGTCTATTAGATATTCCTGATCGAGTACGGTCTTGCCTTTGAAGGGATGCAGAAAGGAAATAAATTTGTTCCCGATCAATTCCTTTTTCCAGATATCCAAGATTCGAATCGATTCCTCGTAACTTTGTTCGTAACCGGTCGCGTAATACGCCGCGGAACAAGAACCCGAAGAAACGCCCACGATCAGATCGAAATGAGTCGAAGGAATGTATTGATGCAACGCGGCCAACACTCCGCCCGCAAAGGAACCCTTCATTCCGCCGCCGGCGACGATCAAAGCCGTGGATTTTTTTCCGGGTTTCGGGAGAATATGGTTATTTCCCGGAAAGAAAGATTTGCCCGGAGTAAAATAAGAACTCATAAGTTCAGATTTTTAGGCTTGAGGATTCTTTCAACGAGGATACCATTTCGGAGATCGTTTTTTGCGAACCGTAACAAAGAAAAAAGATCCGTGATTCAATTCGGTTCCGCTTAAATTCGAAACTCTTTTATAATTCAGGTTGAAAGAGGAAGTTATGCAAACACGTTATCTCCGCTTTCCGAAGTGGAAAAGAATCTTAGAAGTCGCAATTCTGCTTTGTTTGTTCGGCGTCGTATTGAAAAGCGTAAACGCCGAAACCGAGGAAGAAGGTTCGGACAAAAACGCAAAAAAGAATTCCTTCGAACTCATTCTCAAACGCCAAACCTACCAATGGACTCCGTATGATTACACATCTTATACGGAACGTTCTCCTTTGGAAACCTCGATCAAAACCGATTCCGTCAAACAAAATCAAAAAGTTTTGACGCCTTTCGTATTCCGATTCGATCAAAAGGAAAGGAAGTTTCGCGTGGAAATTTCCGCGTATGAAATCGAATTAGCAAATCCGAATATGATCGTGACGCGGACCGGTTCTTCCGGATTCGAAATCGGAAGACAGTATTTGAATCCGATGATCCGATCCGAAGCCGAGTTGAATCTGTTTAAAATTTTCGATCTACACGAGGACTGGAGAATTTTTGCGGGCGCGGGAATCCGAAATATCAACAAATACAAATACGGCTACTATTTGCGGGAAGGAGCCTATGAAGAATATTTCTACACATACGGACCGCAACTCGTCTTCAGAACCGACTATAGAATCTGGGAAAAATTCTTTCTAAGTTTGGGCGCGGATCTTTTTTATACGGAAGGAAATCGTTTTTACAAACCGAAAACGTTCACCCTCGATTCCGTTTCGTTGTCTTCGGGAACGGCCGGTGTTCGAGGAATCTATCGCGGATATGAAATCGACTTCTCCTTCGCTTATCAAATTTCACAGTCTCTAAAATTCTATTTGGGTTATAGTTATATCGATTCTTATTTTAGTTATTACGGGTTCAATCAAACGGATCTACGTTTTGGAAACGCTTCTACCGATCCGTTTCAAATCGGAACGAGTAACACGCAGCCGAATTACAACACATTCCAAATTTCGCATCCGATTTTATCCGGACATAGGGATCTTCTGCGCGGCGTATATCTCGGACTTTCCGTACAATTTTAAACCGTCACGAGCGTTAAAAAAGAATGAGAAAAACTTCGATCCATCCGAAGAGCCGTTTTCAAAGCGATTCAATCCGA